>CAMAYO010000015.1 GCA_945862465.1 Pseudorhodobacter antarcticus
GCCGAAAACCCTGATGCCGACACCGCCACCATGATCCGCGCCGCCCTGAAACTGTTGGCCCCGAAGTAAATGGACAAGAACCGCCCCCTTAGCCCGCAAGAGCAACCCCAAGACCTTGACCGCGCCCTGCGGCCCCAGACGCTTGACGATTTTGTTGGCCAAGCCGAGGCACGCGCCAATCTGCGCGTGTTCATCCAATCGGCCAAAACGCGGGGCGAGGCGATGGATCACACGCTGTTCCACGGCCCCCCCGGCTTGGGCAAAACCACGCTGGCCCAGATTATGGCGCGCGAATTGGGCGTTGGGTTTCGCATGACCTCTGGCCCTGTTTTGGCCAAACCGGGCGATCTGGCGGCGATCTTGACCAACCTTGAACCCAAGGACGTGCTGTTCATCGACGAAATCCACCGCCTGTCGCCCGTGGTAGAGGAAGTGCTTTATCCCGCCCTTGAAGATTTCGCCCTTGATCTGGTGATCGGCGAAGGCCCTGCCGCGCGCACTGTGCGCATCGAATTGCAGCCTTTTACGCTGGTGGGGGCCACCACGCGGTTGGGTCTTTTGACCACGCCTCTGCGCGACCGATTTGGCATTCCAACCCGCCTAGAATTCTACACCGAAGACGAGCTTGACCTGATCGTTACCCGTGGGGCGCGCCTGTTGGGCGTGTCCTCCGACCCCGAAGGCACGCGCGAAATTGCCCGCCGCGCGCGGGGCACGCCGCGCATCGCAGGCCGTCTGCTGCGCCGAGTGGTCGATTTTGTCACCGTCGAAGGCGATGGCCGCTTGACCCAAGCGATAGCTGACCGCGCCCTGACGCGGCTTGGCGTCGATCATCTGGGGTTGGATGGCAACGACAGGCGCTATCTGACGCTTTTGGCAGAACATTACGGTGGCGGCCCCGTAGGTGTGGAAACCATCGCCGCCGCCCTGTCAGAGGCGCGCGATGCGATTGAAGAAGTGATTGAACCCTTCTTGCTGCAACAGGGCCTGATCCTGCGCACTCCACGCGGGCGAATGCTGGGGCAAAAGGCATGGCGGCACTTGGGTCTAGATGCCCCGCGTCTGCCCAGCCAAACGGACCTGTTCGAAGGTTAAGCCTTCACCCCATCAGCCGCTGCCGCTTTGCTGGCCAAGGATGCCACCAGCAACAGCAACAAGGCCACAGCACCATAGGTGAAGCGAAAGCCCACATGCTGGGCGACATAGCCAATCACCGAAGGGGCCAAAAGATAGCCCGTATAGCCAAGCATCGTCGTGGTCGCGATGCCAGACCCCGGCGGCAACCCCGGATAATTGCCAGCAGCCGAGAACATGATGGGCACCATATTGGCCACGCCAATTCCCGCAATGGCAAAGCCCGCAATCGCCAAACCGCTTGTCGGGGCCACAGCCGCCACGATCAGCCCAACAGCGCCGAAAATCCCCGAAACCCGCAGCGTTTGCACCGCGCCAAAGCGGTTGCGCACCGCATCGCCCATAAAGCGCACAATCGCCATAGCCCCCGAAAACAGGCCAAAGGCCAAACCTTGCCGTGTCAGATCAGCGCCCAGTTCGACTTTAACATAAACCGCCGCCCAATCCAGCACAGCGCCCTCTGGCACCATGGAAAACAGCGCCATAGCGCCCAGCACATAAAGGATCATCACGCGCGGGAACATTTGCGCTTTGGGTTTTACCGCTGTCTCTTCTTGGGGCGGGTCGTTCACGATAAAGCGGCTGGCCACGGCCAAAGTCACAGCGCAAATCAGCGCCACGCCCAGCGCTTGTTTGTCATAGCCAAAGGTTGCAATCGCTTGGCCCCCTAAAGCACCCCCGATAAAGCCGCCTAAGCTCCAAAACCCGTGGGAAGAGGACATAATCGCACGGCCTAGATGGCGTTCAACCGCCACGGCATTGGCGTTCATCGCCACATCCATGCAACCACCAAAGGCGCCGAACAGGAATAGAAACGGCACGGCCAACCAAGGCGAGGGCGACAGGATCATCAGCGGAAACATTGGGATAAAGCAGGTGGCAAAGAAAATCACCATGCGGCGCGACCCGTGGCGGGCGATCAGTTTGCCCGCAAAGATCATTGCGGAAACAGCCCCCAGCCCGATCATGACGATCAAGACCCCCATGACGCCTGATTTCAGCCCGTGCCGTTCCATCATCTGAGGGATCTGCGGGGCCCATGCACCCATGTTGAACCCGTTGATAAAGAACAAGGCGGCAACGGCCCAGCGGCCCAAGATCGCGTGTTTGGTCATGTCTCGCTCCGCTTCGGATGGAATGGGGGTGGGCTTTGCGCCCACCTTAGCCTAGCGCGTCATTGCAGCGTTTGCAGGTGCCGGGATGTTTGTGCGTGCCCACATCGGGCAGCACTTTCCAGCAGCGTTCGCATTTGTGACCAAGGGCCTTTTCAAACACCACACCTACACCGAGCACTTCGGGCAAGCGAAACGCCTCGGCCGGTTCAGGATCGGCAGTCAGGCTTAGGCCAGATGTAATGCACAGATCGGCAAAATCAACTGACCGCAACGCTGCCAGCATGGCGGTGTCGGCCACATGCACCACGGGGGCGGCTTCTAGGCTGGCACCAATCACCTTGGCGGTGCGCTGCACCTCTAGTGCGCCTGTCACAACACGGCGCGCGGTGCGGATTGCATCCCACTTGGTCGACAGGGCGGGGTTCAGCCACGCTTTGGGCGTTTCGGGGAAATCTTGCAGATGCAGGCTGCTGTCGTCGCCGGGGTAACGGCACAGCCAGACCTCTTCCATGGTAAAGACCAAGATCGGGGCTAGCCATGTGGTCAAGCGGTGGAACAGAATATCCAGCACGGTGCGGGCCGAGCGGCGGGTTAGGCTGGAAGGCGCATCGCAATACAGCGCATCTTTGCGGATGTCGAAATACACCGCCGACAGATCGGTCGTGGCAAAGGTGAACAGCTTTTGGAACACGCCTTGGAAGTCGTATTTGCCAAAGCCCTCGCGCACTTCGGTATCCAGTTCGGCCAAGCGGTGCAGCACCCACTGTTCCAGTTCGGGCATATCGGCGGCATCGACCCTTTCCGCTTCCGAGAAGTCTTTCAGGTTGCCCAGCAAAAACCGCATCGTGTTGCGCAAGCGGCGGTAGCTGTCGGCGACCCCTTTCAGGATCTCTTTGCCAATGCGCAAATCCAGCGTGTAATCGGCCTGCGCCACCCATAGGCGCAGGATATCCGCGCCATATTCGTCGATCACAGCTTGCGGGGCGACCGTATTGCCCAAGGACTTGGACATTTTCATGCCCTTTTCGTCCAGCGTGAAGCCATGGGTCAGCACGCCACGATAAGGCGCGCGGCCCTTGGTGCCGCAAGCTTGCAACAGCGAGGAGTGGAACCAGCCACGGTGCTGGTCGGTGCCCTCTAGATACAGGTCAGCAATGCCATCGCTGCTGCCATCTTCGCGGTCGCGCAGCACAAAGGCGTGGGTGGAGCCGGAATCGAACCACACATCCAGCACGTCAAACACTTGGGTATAGGCGGCGGGATCGACGATGCCGTGCAGCATCTGATCCTTGAAACCATCCTTATACCACACATCCGCCCCATCCGCCTCAAACGCGGCGCGCACGCGGGCATTCACTTCGGCGTTGCGCAGAAGGAAGTCGTCGTCGGTGGGCAAGGCGCCAATCTTGGTAAAGCAGGTCAAAGGCACGCCCCAAGCGCGTTGGCGCGATAGCACCCAATCGGGCCGTGCTTCGATCATCGCGTGCAGGCGGTTGCGGCCAGACGGCGGCGTCCATGTCACCAGTTGGTTGATGGAATTGAGCGCACGTTTGCGGATCGTTTCGCCGTAAGTTGAAAGCCCATCCTCCAAACTTTTGTCGATGGCGACAAACCATTGCGGCGTGTTTCGGTAGATCAGCGGCGCTTTAGAGCGCCACGAATGGGGGTAAGAATGCTTGAGCTTGCCCTTGGCAAACAAAGTGCCCGTAGCCGCCAGCGCCTTGATATTGCTGACGTTGGCAGGGCCTTCTTTGCCTTCCGGCGTAAGGATCGCTTGCCCCCCGAACAAGGGCAGGTTGGCGCGGTAAGACCCGTCAGCTTCAACGTTATAGGTCATGGGCAAGCCAAACTTGACGCCCATCTGATAATCGTCGTCACCGTGGCTGGGGGCGGTGTGCACAAACCCCGTGCCCGCATCGTCGGTTACATGGTCACCGGGCAGAAGGGGAACGTCAAAGTCCCACTCGCCTTGGCCGCCTTCGATGCCACGGTAGGGGTGGGCGAGCAGAACGCCTGTCATCTCATCCGCCGTCACATCGCGCAGACGGGTGAAGCCTTCGACACGTGCGGATTTCATCACACCTTCGGCCAAGGCATCGCCTAGCACAAGCAATTCGCCAACCTTGGCGGTGGAGTTTTCGCCCAAGGCATCCACGCGGTAGATACCATAAGCCAGCATCGGCCCGAACGACACGGCGCGGTTTTGCGGGATGGTCCAAGGCGTTGTGGTCCAGATCACCACCGCAGCCCCGTCAAGTGCGCCGTTCTGGGGGGCGAACCGCACCCAAATCGTGTGGCTGGTCAGGTCGTGATATTCCACCTCGGCTTCAGCAAGCGCGGTCTTTTCCACGGGCGACCACATCACGGGCTTTGAGCCCTGATACAGGCTGCCGTTCATGAGGAACTTCATGAACTCGTCAGCGATCACCGCTTCGGCGTGGTAGTTCATGGTCAGGTAGGGGTTTTCCCAGTTGCCCGTGATGCCAAGGCGCTTGAATTCGGCGCGTTGCACATCAATCCAGCCTTCGGCAAAGCGGCGGCATTCTTGGCGGAAATCGACGATGTTCACATCGTCTTTGTTCAGGCCCTTGGCGCGGTATTGCTCTTCGATCTTCCATTCGATCGGCAGGCCGTGGCAATCCCAACCGGGCACATAGCGCGCATCTTTGCCCATCATCTGCTGGCTGCGCACCACCATGTCTTTCAGAACTTTGTTCAGCGCATGCCCGATGTGCAAATGGCCGTTGGCATAGGGCGGGCCATCGTGCAGCGTGAAATCGGCACGCCCCGCTTTACCGCGTAGGCGGTTATACACACCAATCCGCTCCCACCGCGCCAGCCAATCGGGTTCGCGCTGGGGCAGGCCCGCGCGCATCGGAAAGTCGGTTTCGGGCAGGAAAACACTGTCGCGGTAGTCGGGGGTCGGCGTGTCAGCGCACATCGGGGCAGTCCTTGCAGGAGAATTGGGCAGGGGAATTTAGGGCGGCGGCAAAGCGCCAAGGTCCCGGCGTCTGTCCTCAGAACGCCGGGCCGATAATTCGGGCGATGATCACGCATATCAAGCTCATGGCCGCCTTATAGAAAAGGGCGCGGCTTGGGTAAAGGGGAAGTGCATCAGTCTTGCGTCAAAAGACCAAGCTGATCCAGCACCCAGACGCCCAGCGCTTGCACCATATCATCGCGCCCTGACAGCGGGCCTGGGCGATACAGGGCCGAGGCGAGTGCCTTTTGCTGCTTTTCCAAGATGCCCACATCTTCACGCCCCACCCGCTCCCATCGGTCGTAATAGGGGGCAGCGCGGGTCTCAAAATCGGGCTGCTCTAAGCGGGCGGCGGGAAAGCACCCGCCAATCTCTAGCCGCGATTTGCCCGCAGCAATGGGCGTGACGTTCAGCCACCACAGGCAATCTTGCGCCACGGCGAATTGCATCGTGGGCAGGGCAACTGTGAAATAGGTGCCCATGCGGGCATCGGCGTCTAACCCGTCGATCTTGTCAAAGGGCGGGATCGTATCTGACAAGGTGGCGACCGATCGGCCCGAGATGACCTGAATGCAGATCCAGTTCCCCTTGGTGGCCAGCGTGCGCGAGGTTTGCGCCCCTACCGTGTCGCGGTGCACGATGCCGGTGTGATACGTCTCCATCGCGTTTTCCAAGATAAGTTTCCAGTTGCAGTCGGGTTCCAGCGTCACCGTCCAAGTGCAGCGCATCTCTTCTGGTTTGTGCGACGCAAGCCTGTCGGGCAGATCGCCCAAGTGTTCGGCCAAACTGGGGCCATCGGCGGCAAAGCGGGCAAAGACGAAACCGGCCCATGTTTCACACGTCAAAGCCACCATGCCATTTTCGCGGCGGTCAAAGCCCTCGGCGTCTTTCATGTCGGGGCAGCCATACAAGCGCCCATCGTTCAGATAGCTCCACCCATGATAGGGGCACATCACCTTGCCGCCCGTGTTGCCCTGCCCTTCCAGCAAGATCGACCCGCGATGGCGGCAGTAATTGGCAAAGACGCGCAAGATGCCGTCCGCCCCGCGCAAAGCGACTATCGGGCCACCGGGGCTGTCAAAAGCGCGGTAATCGCCGGGGTTGGGCAGCATTTCCTCGCGGCACAAAAAGAACCAATGGCGCAGGAACAGGGCTTCGCGTTCCTGAGCGAAATGGGCGGGGTCGGTGTAAAACCCCGCTGGCATTGCGCGCGCCTGATGAATCGGGCGGGTGGCTTGCGACAACTCGGTGCTTTTCAGGGCCACGGCATCCTCCTATTCGTTGCCCCAACCATCGCACGACCACACAACACGTCAAGCACCCGCTGCGGCTGGTTGACCTTTGCGCCGACAAAAGCGCAAACTCAGGTATACCCAAGAAACCGGAGCCCGCGATGCCTGACCCCTCTTTGAACGTGCTGGGCACCGCATTGCAGCCCTGCTCCACCCAACCCATGACCGGCTTTTACCGCAATGGGTGCTGCGATACGGGGCCAGAAGATCGCGGCCAGCACACCGTTTGCGCTGTGATGACCGCAGAGTTCTTGGCCCTGTCAAAATACCTTGGCAACGATCTGTCCACCCCGCACCCTGAATATGGCTTTGTCGGGCTGAAACCCGGCGACCGCTGGTGCCTTTGCGCCAGCCGCTTTCTGCAAGCCCATGACGAGGGTGCAGCGCCGCAGGTCAACCTTGCCGCCACCCACCGCCGTGCCCTGGACATTGTGCCGCTGGAAGTGTTGCAGGCCAACAGCGCCGAATAGACGCTACCACGGCACGCTCTTGCCCTGCCAATCATAGAACCCGCCCGTTTGCGCGGGTGTTAATTCATCCAACACTGTCAGCAAATGGGCCGCAGCCTCAGCAGGGGCCATGGCGGCATGACCGCCCCGATGATCGCGGGTCAGATTGGTATCGACCGTGCCGGGATGGAGGGTGACCACCACCGACTGCGGGTGGCTGCGCGCCACTTCTATCGCGGCCGTGTGGATCAACTGGTTCAGCGCCGCTTTGGCCGCGCGGTAGCCATACCAACCGCCCAAGTGGTTGTCACCGATAGAGCCGACCCGCGCTGAAAGCGCCGCAAATTGCACAGGCACATCGCGCGGCATCAAGCGCAGCGCGTGTTTCAGGACCAACAGCGGACCGGCGGCATTCAGCGCAAATTGGGCGGCAAAGGCGGATGGGTCGACGGCGCGCAGCGACTTTTCGGGGCGATAGGGGCCAAGTTCCAACGCGCCTGTTGCCACAAAGACGGTGGTGAAGCGGCCATCTAGCCGTTCAAGACAGGTTTGCACGCTGGCCTCATCCGTCACATCCAGCCCATCCACGCTGCGCGACAGGCGTGTTACCCCGTAGCCCCGCCCTTCCAATGCCAAAGCCACCGCAGCCCCAATGCCGCCCGACGCGCCCACAACCAGTGCCTGTTCCATGATCCCCTCGCTTTGGGCAAAGCTAGCGCCCGCTTGCCACCTTCCAAGCCCCGCAAAATCCCCGCTTACCCCCTTTTCTTTCGCGCGATCCTGCTTATAGTCCGCTTTCATGACCAAGGATATGATCTCAACTGGCATTTCGCACGGGGCTTTCCCCGTGTTGTCGCTTGTCCTGCCCTTGGGTCTGCTACGTCTTAGCCGCCTCTGAGCGTGCCCCAAGGGTGCGACCGCTCAGAGGTGACAGCGCCCAACCATCCGGCACAGCCGCTAAGAACACCGACCAAGGATAGCATCAGATGACCCAAAAGACCGCCCAACCCCGCGTCTTGATTTTCGACACTACGCTGCGCGACGGGGAACAATCCCCCGGTGCCACCATGACCCATGATGAAAAGCTGGAAATCGCAGGCCTCTTGGATGAAATGGGCGTGGATATCATCGAGGCGGGCTTTCCCATCGCTTCAGAAGGTGACTTTGCCGCTGTCAGCGCCATCGCCAAGCGGGCCAAGAATTCTACGGTCTGCGGGCTGGCACGGGCCAATTTCAAAGATATCGACCGCTGCTGGGAAGCGGTGAAACATGCCCGTTCGCCGCGCATTCACACATTTATCGGCACCTCGCCCCTGCACCGCGCCATTCCAAATCTGGACATGGACCAGATGGCCGAACGCATCCACGAAACTGTGACCCATGCGCGCAACCTGTGCGACAATGTGCAGTGGTCGCCCATGGACGCCACGCGCACCGAACATGATTACCTGTGCCGCACGGTGGAAATCGCCATCAAGGCAGGCGCCACCACGATCAACATTCCCGACACGGTGGGCTACACCTACCCGTTCGAATCCGCCAAACTGATTGCCATGCTTCTGGAACGCGTGCCGGGCGCTGATAAAGTCACTTTCGCCACCCATTGCCACAACGACCTTGGCATGGCCACAGCCAATGCTTTGGCCGCAGTGGAAGCAGGTGCGCGGCAAATTGAATGCACCATCAACGGCTTGGGCGAACGGGCGGGCAACACGGCCTTGGAAGAGGTGGTTATGGCGATGCGTGTGCGCAACGACATTCTGCCCTATCAAACGGGCATCGACACCTCCAAGATCATGAACCTGTCGCGGCGGGTTTCTTCAGTTTCGGGCTTTGCGGTGCAGTTCAACAAGGCCATCGTGGGCAAGAACGCCTTCCTGCACGAAAGCGGCATCCACCAAGACGGCGTGCTGAAGAACGTGCAGACCTTTGAGATTATGCGCCCCGAAGACATCGGTCTGACCGCCACGAACATCGCAATGGGCAAGCATTCGGGCCGTGCGGCGCTGCGCTCGAAGCTGAAAGAGCTGGGGTTTGATCTGGCGGACAATCAACTCAACGACGTCTTTGTGCGCTTTAAAGCCTTGGCCGATCGCAAGAAAGAGGTCTACGACGAAGACCTGATCGCCCTTGTCGCCGATGAGGCCACCAGCGACGACAACACCCACCTTCAAGTCAAACGGCTGCGCGTGGTTTGCGGCACCGAAGGCCCCCGCGAGGCAGAGTTGACGCTGATGATTGGCGGGGTTGAAACCTCCACCGATGCAACGGGCGATGGGCCGGTAGATGCGGCGTTTAATGCCGTCAATATGCTTTATTCCCACCACGCCAAGTTGCAACTCTATCAGGTGCATGCCGTGACCGAAGGGACAGACGCGCAGGCGACAGTTTCGGTGCGGCTGGAAGAAGACGGGCGGATCGCCACGGGCACCTCGGCCGATACCGACACGGTTGTGGCCAGCGTGAAAGCCTATGTCCACGCGCTGAACCGGCTGATCCAGCGCCGTCAAAAATCAGCGCCAGATTCAGATGTGAAGACGATCAGCTACAAGCAGTAAGGCTTGGCGCAAACGCATATCGGCAAAAGGCCAAAGCCCCGCTTTGGCCTTTGTCAATTGGACCAATGCGTCAGAAGCCACCTGCCCCCTTCATCTCGACCAGTGTATTACCCCCATCCACCACCAACATCGCCCCATTGACATAGCTGGCCCCATGCGAGGCCAAGAACACAGCGCAAGCCGCGACTTCGTCTGGCGTGCCAGCGCGACCCACGGGGGTGGCCCGACCAGCGCGAATTTCCTTGGCGCTTGAGGATTTTGTTTGAATCCACCCCGGCAGCACCGCATTGCAAGTAATGCCCTCTGCGCCGTATTCTAGGGCCACCGACCGCGTCATCCCGCCAATCGCGGCCTTGGCCGTGGCATAGCCGGATGATCCGTCAATCGTCACCAGCGGGCCAGTGACAGAGCCTATATTGACGATCCGCCCATAGCGCGCTGCCTGCATCGCAGGCAAAGCCGCGCGGATGCAGTGAAACGTCACGCCGATGTTCAAGGCCATATGATGCGCCCAATCGGCATCTGACAATGCGCCCAGCTTGGTGCGTTTGACCGACTTGCCGCTTTGCACCATGCCTGCGTTGTTGATCAACACCGCAACAGGGCCCAGTTGCGCGGCAATGGCCGCGAACAACCCCTGCACCTGCGCCGGATCGGTGAGGTCGGCCTTGTGGGCCATGCACCCCAGTTCTGCCGCGCGGTCAAAGATGCGGTCAGTGGTAGCCGTGATGCACAGCTTTGCGCCCGCTTTTTGCAAGGCCTTTGCTGTGGCAAAGCCAATCCCCCCGGCGCTGCCAGCACCTGTGACCAAAGCCACGCGATTGGTAAAGTCTTCCATAATTCTCCCAGTTCGGCACAGGCTCTCTTGAGGAAACGATAGCCTTAGCGGTTCAATTGACGAAGTAAGAAGGCGAGCATTTTTCGTTTTATTGTAAAATAACATTTATATGGCACTTTAATGCCATATTTTCCTCAATTTATATCCTAAATTTTCAATTAAATCCCCCGCCGGCGTAAACCCGCACGCCCTGCGCCATTGCCCTTTCGCCCAACTTTGTGACACCCTATACCAAAGCGCCCGCCTCTTGCTTGAGTCGCGGGGGCATTTCCCTTTTCGAACCACAGCGGGGCGCGCACCATGTCGATCTTTTCCAACATCTTTTCGGGTCTGTTTTCGTCAGACATGGCGATCGACCTTGGGACAGCCAACACGCTGGTCTACGTCAAAGGGCGCGGGATCATCTTGAATGAACCCTCGGTTGTGGCCTATCATGTCAAAGATGGCAAAAAGCAGGTCTTGGCGGTAGGCGAAGATGCCAAGCTGATGCTGGGCCGCACCCCGGGCAGCATTGAAGCCATCCGCCCAATGCGCGACGGTGTGATTGCGGACTTCGACACCGCCGAAGAAATGATCAAACATTTCATCCGCAAAGTGCACAAACGCTCGACCTTCTCGAAACCCAAGATCATCGTCTGCGTGCCCTACGGCGCAACACCGGTGGAAAAGCGCGCCATTCGCCAATCGGTTCTGTCAGCAGGCGCACGCCGCGCCGGTTTGATTGCCGAACCCATTGCTGCGGCGATTGGCGCGGGGATGCCCATCACCGATCCCACCGGCAGCATGGTGGTGGACATTGGCGGCGGCACGACCGAGGTGGCGGTGCTGTCCTTGGGCGATATTGTCTATGCCCGCTCGGTCCGCGTCGGCGGCGACCGGATGGACGAGGCGATCATCAGCTATCTGCGCCGCCATCAGAACCTGTTGATCGGCGAAGCTACGGCAGAGCGTATCAAAACCACCATCGGCACGGCGCGGATGCCTGACGATGGGCGCGGGGCCTCGATTCTGATCAGGGGCCGCGATTTGCTCAACGGCGTGCCCAAAGAGACCGAGATCAACCAAGCCCAAGTGGCCGAGGCTTTGTCAGAACCTGTGCAAGCCATCTGCGATGCGGTGATGCAGGCTTTGGAAACGACCCCGCCCGATCTGGCCGCCGATATCGTTGACCGTGGCGTCATGCTGACGGGTGGCGGGGCGCTGCTGGGTGATCTTGACCTATCCTTGCGCGAACAGACGGGCCTGCCCATCTCGGTTGCGAACGAACCACTCAATTGCGTGGCTTTGGGCACGGGCAAGGCGCTGGAGTATGAAAAGCAACTCCGCCACGTGATCGACTACGACAGCTGATCCCTTTCGCTCAAGGGGGGCCTATGGCCAAACCTCGGACATACAACAGCGAAGATTTCTCACGCCCGCTGCGTCGGGTTTTGGTGGGGTTTTCGGTTGTATTGTTCTTGGCCCTCTTTGTGCTGTGGCGCATCGACAGCCCAAGGGTTGAACGCTTTCGCATGGCCCTGATTGACAAGGTCGTGCCATCTTTTGCTTGGGCCATGGCGCCTGTGACCAAAGTTTCGACCATGGTCGACAATTTTCAGTCCTACGGCCGTCTTTACGAACAAAATCAGCAATTGCGTGACGAATTACAGCAGATGAAGGCGTGGAAAGAAGCCGCGTTACAGCTAGAACAAAAGAACGCGCGCTTGCTGGATTTGAACAACGTCCGCCTTGACCCGATGCTTACCCATGTCACGGGCGTGGTTCTGACCGACAGTGGCAGCCCGTTTCGCCAATCGGTTCTGTTGAATGTGGGCACGCGCGACGGCATTCAAGACGGCTGGGCCACGATGGATGGTATTGGCCTTGTCGGGCGCATTTCGGGCGTGGGCAACCGCACCAGTCGGGTGATCTTGCTCACCGACAGCTCTAGCCGCATTCCGGTGATTGTGCAGCCTTCTGACCAAAAAGCGGTCTTGTCAGGCGACAATTCGATGCTTCCGCCTTTAGATTTTCTCGAACATCCCGACCAGATCCAGCCGGGGGATCGGGTGGTCAGTACGGGCGATGGCAACGTCTTTCCGGCAGGTCTTTTGGTGGGCCAAGTCGCCATGGGGGCAGATAAGCGCCTGCGCGTGGTTTTGGCGGCAAATTACGAACGGCTAGAATTTTTGCGCGTCTTGCGCAGTTATGCCAGCGCGCCCATCACCGATACGGGCGCGCTATTGGTGCCGTTGCCACCCCGCCCCTTGCCAGCCGGCGTGCAGGGCCCTTTGGTGCCCGCAGCCGGTTTGCCCCCTGCAGCGCCGCCCGAAGGGGCAGGCACCGCGCTTGAAAGCACCGCTTCTCCGGCTGTCCCAGACGGAACGACGGGAGCGCGCAGTGATTAACGCCCTGATCGGACCCGTTTGGCTGCACCGCCTAATTTTTCTGAGCGTGGCGCTTGGCTTAACCTTTGTACGACTTTTGCCTTTGCAAACGACAGCGGGGCATTTGCCGGGCCCCGATCTCTTGCTGTGCCTGATTTTCGCTTGGATGGTGCGGCGGCCAGAATATCTGTCAGCCTTGATGATCGGCGTGGTGATCTTGGCCGAAGATATTTTGCTGATGCGCCCCCCCGGCCTTTGGACGGCGCTGGTCTTAATCGGGGCCGAATTCATCCGCGCCCGAAGCGCGCTGACCCGCGAACTGAACTTTGGCGTTGAATGGCTGTTGGTGGCGGGCGTGATTTTCGGGGTGTTCTTTGCCAACCGCACCATCTTGGACATGGCCTTTGTCAACCAACCCGCGTTCGGATTTTCCTTGTTGCAGATCATCTGGTCGGTTGCGGCCTATCCGGTCGTCGTAGCCCTGTCGCGCTATGGATTGGATTTGTACAAGCCCGCTTTGGGCCAAATTGACTCTTTTGGGAGGCGAATGTGAGACGCCCCCCTCGCGATACCGAAGACAGCGCCCGCCGGATCAACCGCCGCGCTTTGTTTATGGGGGGCTGCATGGCGGCCACGATGGCGGTGCTGGCGGGGCGGATGCGCTATCTTGGCATTGACCAGTCTGATGCATTTTCGCTTTTGGCCGAACAAAACCGTGTCAATATTCAGCTTTTGCCGCCCGCCCGTGGCCTAATCTTAGACCGCAACGGCAAACTTATCGCTGGCAACGAGCAGACCTACCGCGTGGTGATCACGCGCGAAGGGGCGGGGGACGTGGATCTGGTTCTCAACCGCCTCAGCCATCTGATCCCCTTGACGCAAGAGGATTTGACGCGCGTGTTAAAGGATATGGCGAAGAACCCCGCTTTCGTGCCGATACCCGTGGCCGATAGGCTCAGTTGGGAAGAGTTCAGCAGCATCTCCTTGAACGCACCGGCCCTCCCAGGGGTGACGCCGGATGTCGGCCTGTCACGTCTATATCCGCGCGACACCGATTTTGCCCATGTCGTGGGCTATGTTGGCCCCGTGTCTGAAAAAGATCTTGAGGGCATCGAAAACCCTGACCCCTTGCTGCATATCCCCAAGTTCCAGATCGGCAAAATCGGTGTGGAAAAGTGGACCGAAGATGTGCTGCGCGGATCAGCCGGCAACCGCAAGATCGAGGTCAACCACGTTGGTCGTATCATGCGCGAACTGGAGCGGGCCGAGGGGCAATCGGGCGCTGACCTGACGCTGACGCTGGACGCCGATTTGCAAAACTTTTTGCAAGTCCGTCTGGGCGACCAATCTGCCGCCTGTGTGGTGATGGATGTCCAAAATGGCGACATCATGGGGGCGGTATCGGCCCCCAGCTTTAACCCCAACCTGTTTGTGCGCGGCATTTCCAATGCGGATTACCGCGCCCTGATGGACAATGACCACCGCCCCTTAGCCAATAAGGTGGCGCAGGGGGCCTATCCTCCGGGATCAACCTTTAAAATTGTCACAGCCTTGGCTGCCCTGGCTGATGGGCAAATTGACACCGACACCACCGTCAGTTGCCCGGGCTACCTGGATTTCGGCGGACGCAAGTTTCATTGCTGGAAGTCGGGCGGTCATGGCAAGGTTGATTTGGCGCGCGCCTTGGCCGAAAGTTGTGATGTGTTCTTTTACGATGTGGCCCAAAAGGTTGGCATCGAGAAGATATCAGAAATGGGCAAAACCATGGGTCTTGGGCAACGCCATGATCTGCCCATGTCAGCCATTACCGAGGGTATTTTGCCCACCAAAGAGTGGAAGCAAGCACGCTTTAACCAAGACTGGCGGATTGGCGACACGATTAACGCGTCAATCGGGCAAGGCTATGTCTTGGCATCGCCCTTGCAACTGGCCGTTATGACAGCGCGGGTGGCGACGGGTCGATTGGTCGTGCCGCGCTTGGTGAAGGCTGTCGATGGGGTCGAAGTTGCCATCGCCGAGGCTTTGCCCCTTGGCATGGAAACCTCGCATCTTCAAACGGTTCGCGCGGGGATGGATCAAGTGGTCAACGGCCAGCACGGCACCTCTTACGCCGCACGGATCGACAATGCGGCGATGCTTATGGCGGGCAAATCGGGCACGTCGCAGGTGCGCAACATCTCGGCCGCAGAGCGCGAGACAGGCGTTGTCGACAATGTTGATCGGCCGTGGAAAGAACGCGATCACGCCCTGTTTGTCGCCTATGCACCCGCCGATGCGCCGCGCTATGCGGTGGCTGTGGTGGTGGAACATGGTGGCGGGGGGTCTTTGGCGGCAGCCCCCATTGCGCGCGACGCCTTGCTGCGGGTTATGACAGGGGCCTTGCCTGACCCGATGGATTATCCCGAAAGCCAGCGCGCACGTATTGACGCCATGCTGAAAGACCTGCGCCTGCGCCGACCCGACGGCAGCCAACCCCCAGAAATAAAGGCCTAAAGCCCATGAGTTTTCTGGAATACCGCCTCAAATTCGCCCCGACAGGCTTTGCCAAGGTGTTTTACGTCAACTGGAGCCTGTATCTGCTGATCTGCGCTTGTGCGACGATCGGGTGGCTGATGCTGTATTCGATCTCGGGCGGCGATATGCAGCAATGGGCCGAACCGCAGATGAAACGCTTTGGCGTGGGGATGGTTCTGTCACTGGCCATCTGCTTCACGCCGATCTGGTTTTGGCGCAGCATGTCAGCGGCCGCCTATATCGCGACCTTTGCTTTGTTGCTGGTGGTGTATTTCTTCGGGGCTGTGGGCATGGGGGCACAGCGCTGGATTGATTTGGGATTTATCCGCCTACAACCATCGGAATTCATGAAAGTCAGCCTGATTATGATGCTGGCGACCTATTACGATTGGCTGGACGATCGCAAAGTCTCGCGTTTGCCTTGGGTGATTTTGCCCGTGGCGATGATTTTGGCACCCGCCGTCTTGGTCTTGATGGAGCCGAACTTGGGCACAACCCTGATGCTGGTCGTGGCGGGGGCTTCGGTAATGTTCGCGGCAGGCGTGTCGCTATGGTATTTTGGCATTGTAATCGGACTGATCGGGGCGGGGGTGGCAGGGGTATTCTTGCTGCGTGGCACGCCCTGGCAGTTTTTGCACGATTATCAGTATAGGCGGATCGACACGTTCCTAGATCCTTCCGCTGACCCCTTGGGGGCGGGCTATAACATCTTGCAAGCCAAGATCGCTTTGGGCTCAGGCGGCATGGCGGGCAAGGGCTTTATGCAAGGCACCCAAAGCCGCTTGAACTTTTTGCCAGAAAAACACACAGATTTCATCTTCACCACGTTGGGCGAAGAGTTCGGCTTTGTCGGAGCGATTTCTTTGCTGACGGTTTACGCCGCAATTTTGATCTTTCTGTTTTGGGCCGCCATGCAGAACAAAGATCGCTTCTCCTCCCTGCTGCTGATTGGCATCGCCGCGAATTTCTTTTTGTATCTGGCCGTCAATCTTGCGATGGTGATGGGCATGGCCCCTGTTGTCGGCGTGCCCCTGCCCTTTCTAAGCTACGGCGGATCTGCCACGCTCGTGTTGCTTTTAGCTTTTGGACTGGCGCAAAGCGCCATTGTGCATAGGCTGCGCTGATGTTGGCCCAAGCTTATCATCGCCATTCAAGATTTCTGGCCGCACTGGTCTTTGGTGGACTGATGTGGGCGGCCAGTCGCGCTTTGCCCGTTGACCCTGTGATGAGCGGCTTGATTGCCATCAACAGCTTTTTCCTCGGCTACTTGGCCTTGATCCTGACGATGATCCTGCGTTCTACCCCCGAAAAGATGCGCCGCCATTCGGAACAAGATGACGAAGGAGCGGTGCTGATCCTTGGCATTGCCCTGCTGGCCGTGGGGATCAGCCTGTCGGCGATCTTTCTGGTGCTGAACCGCGCGAGCACCAGCCCGTTGGAAACAGTCTTTGCGCTGGCGGCGGCCCCTTTGGGATGGGCCACGTTGCAAGTGCTGGCCGCTTTTCGCTACGCGCATCTTTACCACGCGCCTGAGCCTGACGGCGGGCTGGACTTTCCGGGCACAGCCAAACCGGGGATCTGGGATTTTGTATATTTCTCTTTCGTGTTGGGCATGACAGCCCAAACCGCCGATGTCGCCATCACAACGACCCAAATGCGCCGCGTGGTGCTAACGCATTCCATTGGCGCATTTTTCTTTAACACCGTGATCCTTGCTATGGCGGTAAACGCCGGAATTGCTTTATCACACTGACCAAGAGGGCTCCATGCTGATCCTTTTCGCCGCTCCAGCCCTTTGGCCCGACTATGCCAAGATCTTGCCACAGGCCTTGGCCGAGGCGGGGCTTTCAGCCCAGATCGTGACCGAAGCCAGCGATCCGGCCTTGGTTGACTACATCATCTACGCCCCTTCGGCCCCCTTGCAAGATTTCACCCCCTTCACCCGCTGCAAAGCCGTGCTCAGCCTATGGGCCGGGGTCGAGCGGATTGTTGGCAATGCCACCCTGACCCAACCTTTGGCACGCATGGTGGACCCTTACCTGACGGAAGGGATGGTGGAATGGGTCGTGGGCCACGCCCTGCGCCATCATCTGGGCATGGACCGCCACATCGTAAACCCCACCCATGTCTGGGACCCAACCTGCCCGCCCCTTGCCCGCCAACGCCCGGTGGCGATGTTGGGCCTTGGCGCGCTTGGCCTTGCCGCGGCGCGCGCTTTACGATCGCTGAACTTCCCGGTCACGGGGTGGAGCCGTGCGCCCAAATCTATCGAAGGCCTAACCTGCCTGCACGGTGAGGCGGGCTTGCAACCAGCCCTGTCCAACGCAGCCATCGTCGTCACCCTGCTGCCGCGCACGCCGGAAACCGAAAACCTGCTGAACGCGCGTAGCCTGTCTTATCTGCCCCGGGGGGCGTTTATCCTGAACCCAGGACGCGGGCCATTGATCGACGATCAGGCCCTGCTGGCAGCGCTGGACAGCGGCCAAGTGGCCCATGCCACGCTGGATGTGTTTCGCACTGAACCCCTGCCACAAGACCACCCGTTCTGGGCCCATAAGCAGATCACCGTCACCCCGCATATCGCGGCGGATACCAGGCCGCACAGTGCCGCACGGGTTTTGGTAGAAAACATCCGCCGCTCAGAGGCGGGTGCGCCGTTGCTGCATCTGGTTGACCGCGCCCTTGGCTACTAAGGTTGCATGGATAGTTGGGCAAGTATGAAAGGGGCAAAGCCACGCCCTGTGCCCGACCTTATCTGTCGGTTCTAGAACACCAAAGGCGGCCGCAAATCCCTAGCCTTTGCCCAAGCGGATGCACCAAGGGGCGGTTTCAGCCATGCGATATCTGACAGGCGCGGGGCTGATTATGTTGGCCGGAGTGGTTTGGTCGATCCAAGGCGTTCTGATCCGCCAATTGGACGAGGCGGGCAGTTGGGCGGTGCTGTTTTGGCGATCCTCGGGCATGGTGCCCGTGTTGATGCTTTGGATCGGTCCCGGCAACGTTCTACCAGCATTGCGGCAGGTGGGCTGGGCAGGGGTTGTGGGTGGACTTGGGCTGGTGCTGGCCTTTGGCGGGGCCATTGTGGCACTGCAATCAACCACGGTCGCCAATGCGATGCTGCTCTTTTCTGCCTCGCCCTTTTTCGCCGCTGTGTTTGGGCGGGTTTTGCTGAAAGAGCCGGTGTCTTTGCCCACATGGGGCGCCATTTTGTTGGCCTTGGTTGGGATTTTGGTGATGGTCGGCGGCATAGGCCAGATCGGCGGGGGGCAGGTGCTGGGCACGGTGGCAGCATTGATCTCGGCCGCGGGGTTTGCGGCCTTTACCGTGGCTATCCGCTGGGGGCATGTGACCGATAGTCTGCCCGTGGTTCTGCTGGGTGGGATCTTTTCCGCTGTCGCGGGGGCTGTCGCCGCATTAATTGCGGGCCAAGTTTTGGTGGTTCCCCCCTTTGAGGCGGGATTGGCCTTTGGCATGGGCGTCGTGACGCTGACGGGGGGGATGTATCTTTATACCAAGGGCAGCCAAGCCGTGCCCGCCGCCCAAGCCACGCTGCTGTCTTTGATCGAAGTGCTATTAGCCCCCATCTGGGCGTGGATTTTCTTAAGCGAAACTCTGTCGGCCAACACGGCCCTGGGTGGGGCGGTTTTGCTGGCGGCGGTTGGCTTGAACGCCGGCTTTGGCCTGCGCGGGGCGCAGCAAAATTAGAAACAACCTTGACACTTGCCTGCCCAAACGCCAGCCTTTGCGCAAATAAGGATCACCCGCCCATGGCGCGCCCATTGCCCTTTCCCTCGTCCGGCCCCGTCTTTGCAATTGCAGCGGGCCTTTTGGCCTTGGTGGTGAATATGGGCATGGTGGAAATTCAGCGTCAGGCCAAGGCGGGCTAGCGCGGCATACCTGGCCCTTGGGCCCCGCCTGCGCAAACCCCCATCAAAAGGAGACCGGATATGCCCGGCAATATGACATTTGAAGACCTGAAAAATGCCGTCGACAGCGGCAAGATCGACACCGTTCTGGTGGCCGCCGTGGATATGTGGGGCCGCCTGATGGGCAAGCGCTTTCACGCAGCGTTCTTTGTGAAAAGTGGCTGGCAAGAAACCCATTGCTGCGACTATCTGCTGACAGTCGACCAAGAGATGAACACCGTTCAAGGCTACAAAAGCAGCTCCTGGACCACTGGGTACGGCGACTATGTCATGAAACCTGATATGGCCACCCTACGCCTTATCCCGTGGCTGCCGGGCACGGCCTTGGTGCTGGCCGATCTGGTGGACCACCACACAGGCCAAGAAGTCACCGTCAGCCCGCGCGCCATTTTGAAAAAACAGGTCGCCCGCGCCCGCGCTTTGGGGTTTGAACCCATGATGGCGTCCGAGTTGGAGTTTTATCTCTTCGAGAATTCCTACGAAAACCTGCGCGATGGCGGGTTGCGGTCGTTGCAACCGGTGTCGTCGTACAACGAGGATTACCACATCTTCCAAACCACTAAGGAAGAAGACGTTATGCGCGCCGTGCGCAACGGTCTTTATGGCGCGGGCATTCCAGTGGAAAATTCCAAGGGTGAAGCGGATGCTGGCCAAGAAGAGCTGAACTACAAATATTCTGACGCTTTGGACACCGCTGACAACCACACGATCATCAAAAACGGCATCAAAGAGATCGCTTGGACCAAAGGGCGCTCGGTGACCTTTATGGCCAAGTATGACCATAAGAAGGCCGGATCTTCCGCTCATATCCACCAAAGCCTGTGGAGCCTTGATGGCAAGCCCAGCTTTGAAGACCATGACGATGCGCATGGCATGTCAGCGACAATGAAACACTACATCGCCGGCCAATTGGCCCATGCCCGCGATATCACGGCCTTTTTGGCCCCCTATGTGAACAGCTACAAACGCTTCACCGTGGGGATGTTTGCTCCCACCAAAGCGGTCTGGAGCGCGGACAACCGCACAGCCGGCTTTCGCGTCTGCGGTGAGCATACCAAGGCCGTACGGGTGGAATGCCGCATTCCGGGCAGTGATGTGAACCCTTATTTGGCTTGCGCCGCCCTATTGGCAGCTGGCCTTGACGGGATCGAGAAGAAAATGCCGCTAGAGCCTGAAATGAAGGGCGATATGTACAGCGCGGCGGGCATCCGCGAAATTCCCAAGAACCTGCGCGATGCGGCAACACTGTTGCACAATTCCACCATGCTGCGTGCGGCCTTTGGCGACGAGGTGGTGGATCACTATCACCACGCTTGTCAGTGGGAGATCGCCGAAACGGACCGCGTTGTGACCGACTTTGAGCTGCAACGATTGTTGGAGCGGGCATAAACACACACAAACACACAGTTGACAAATCAAGGATCAGTGTGTAGCTTTGCTGCATATTGATTCTTAAGGTTTAAAACGATGAGCAAATATTCCCCCCTGACCCTGCATCTGCAAGTCTGCCAGCAGGCCCTTGTGCCGATGCGGTTTGCCGAGATTGAAGCCATTTTGGGTTTTGCCCTGCCCCCCTCCTCGCGGCAGCATCGGGGCTGGTGGAGCAATAATCCCATCAACAATGTCATGACCAAGGCTTGGCTGGCGGCAGGGTTCACCACGCGGAATGTTGATCTTGCAGGGGAGCAGGTGGTCTTTGCCAAGTCTGCTGCTGCTACCGCTCCCGCACCTACCTCGGGCTTTGCCGAGGGCGCTGCCCCGATGATCTGGTCAGGAAGGACTGCAAAACTCCCTTTGGGCGATCACCCACTTTTTGGCTGCATGGCTGGCACGCTGCGGGTCGAGGCGGGGTTTGATCTGACAGCGCCACTTTACGGCGACGCCGAAGTTGACGGCTGGATGAATGAAAAAGCCGTCCAACTTCGGGGCGCGCCCCTATGAAAACCCCACTGTTGCTGGATACCTGCGCGTTGATCTGGTCAGCCATGGGCGGCGATCAGCCAAAACTGCGCCAGCATTTGCGGGCGGCTTATGAAGGGTCGGTTCAAATCTGGATCTCGCCCATCTCTGCCTGGGAAATAGGCCAACTGGTGGCCCTGCGCCGCATTACGCTGGCCCGCCCTGCGCTGTCGTGGTTTGAACAGGTCGTTGCCCAATCAGGCGCGCGGCTGGCGGATCTGGGGCCAAAGGTGCTGATGGCGTCGTCAGACCTGCCAGACGAATTGCACCGAGATCCGGCGGATCGTATCATCATCGCCACAGCGCGCGAATATGGGCTGCGTTTGGTGACGCGCGACCGTAAGATATTGGACTATGCCGAAAAAGGCCATCTGATGGCTTTGGAATGTTGAAAGCTTGGGGCCAAGGCCCCTCTCACGAGGTAATCTGATGACTGCCATCAAACTGATCTCTCCCGTTGACGGTTCGGTCTATGCCGAACGCACGCCCCTTGCGCCCGATGCCGCCCGCAGCATGGCCGCTCGGGCCAAGGTGGCGCAAAAGGGCTGGGCCGCGCGCCCCTTGCGTGAGCGCATCGCTTTGGTGCGCCAAGGGGTTGCCAATCTGAACGCGATGAAAGACCGCGTCGTAGAAGAGCTGGCGTGGCAAATGGGCCGCCCCACCCGCTTTGGCGGTGAGTTTGGCGGGGTGAATGCGCGCACCGATTACATGGCCGAGATTGCCGAGCAAACCTTGGCCCCCGTCATCATCGAAGACAGCGATAAGTTCCGCCGCTATCTCGCGCGAGAAGCGCTGGGCGTGGTGTTTATCGTGGCCCCTTGGAACTATCCTTATCTCACAGCCCTCAACACCTTGGTGCCAGCCCTTATCGCGGGCAACGCGGTGATCTTGAAACACGCCAGCCAAACCCTGCTGGTGGGCGAACGCTTGGCCGATGCGTTCCACGCGGCGGGCGTGCCTGCAGATGTGTTTCAAAACGTGGTGCTGGATCACGGCGCAACCGAAAGCCTGATTGGCGCGCGGGCTTTTGACTTTGTGAATTTCACCGGCTCTGTTGGCGGCGGGCAGGCGATGGAGCGCGCGGCTGCCGGCACCTTTACCCCCATGGGGCTGGAACTGGGCGGCAAAGACCCAGGCTATGTGCGCGCTGACGCCAATCTAGAGGCGGCGGTTGATACGTTGATGGATGGGGCCATGTTCAATTCGGGCCAGTGCTGCTGCGGGATCGAGCGGATCTATGTGCACGAAAGCCTGTTCGATGCCTTTGTGGAAAAGTCGGTGGCTTGGGTCAACGCGCTGAAACTGGGCAACCCGTTTGACGCGGCATCAACCCTGGGGCCCATGGCCAACAAACGCTTTGCCAAAGTCGTGCGCGATCAGATCGCCGAAGCCGTGGCCCAAGGTGCTAAACCCCTGATCGACCCGGCCCATTTCCCCGCCGATGACGGCGGTGCTTACCTTGCGCCGCAAATCTTGGTCAATGTCACCCATGGTATGCGCGTTATGATGGAGGAATCCTTTGGCCCCGTGGTCGGGATTATGAAGGTGTCATCTGACGAAGAAGCCTTGCGCCTGATGAATGACAGCCCCTATGGGCTGACAGCCTCGATCTGGACGCAAGATTATGACACAGCGGCAGCCCTTGGCGCACAAATTCAAACCGGCACGGTCTTTATGAACCGCGCCGACTATCTTGACCCCGCCCTATGCTGGACAGGCTGCAAAGACACTGGTCGCGGCGGGTCGCTGTCGTTCCTTGGGTTTCATTCCGTAACCCGCCCCAAATCTTACCATCTCAAGAAAGTCTGACGCCATGTCCCATAATGTCCCCAACCGAAACTGGAACTACCCCACCGCCATCAAATTCGGCGTGGGCCGCATTGCGGAACTGGGCGCACATGTAAAGGCCGCTGGCCTGAAAAAGCCGCTGCTGGTGACAGATAAGGCGCTGGCGGCTTTGCCCATCACAGCCCAAGCGCTGGATGTGCTGGACGCCGCAGGCCTTGGCCGCGCTGTGTTTTCGGAAGTGGATCCGAACCCCAACGAAAAGAACATGGCTGACGGCATCGCTGTCTATCTGGCGGGCGGCCATGACGGCGTGGTGGCCTTTGGCGGTGGATCGGGTCTAGACCTTGGCAAGATGATCGCGCTGATGGCTCATCAGCACAAAGATCTGTCAGTCTGGGATCTGGAAGATGTCGATGATTGGTACACCCGCGCTGATGCCGACAAGATCGCGCCCATCGTGGCTGTGCCCACCACCGCAGGCACAGGGTCGGAAGTGGGGCGCGCGGGGGTTTTGACCAATGCGCTGACCCATAAGAAAAAGATCATCTTCCACCCCAAGCTCATGCCCGTGGTCACCCTGTGCGACCCCGCGCTAACGGTCGGGATGCCGCGCTTTATAACCGCAGGCACCGGTATGGATGCACTGGCCCACTGCCTTGAGGCCTATTCCAGCCCGTTCTACCACCCGATGAGCCAAGGTATCGCCTTGGAAGGGATGCGTTTGGTCTTTGAAAACCTGCCCAAGGTTTACGACAATCCAAATGACCTAGACGCCCGCGCCCATATGATGAGTGCGGCGGCCATGGGGGCTGTGGCCTTCCAAAAGGGCCTGGGGGCGATCCACTCGCTCTCGCACCCGATCGGGGCAGTTTACAACACCCACCACGGCACGACCAACGCCGTCGTCATGCCCATGGTGCTGGATTTCAACCGCGCTGTGATTGAAGACCGTATCAACGCTGCCGCCGCCTATCTGGGCCTCAAAGGCTTTGACGGGTTCAAATCTGCCGTCATGGCGTTGCGCGCCAAATTGGGGATTCCCGCCAACCTGACCGCATTGGGGGTGAAAGCCGCCGATCTGGATATGCTCACCGATATGGCGCTGGAAGATCCGTCTTGCGGTGGCAATCCGGTGGTTATGACGCGCGAAAACACCCGCGCGCTGTTTGCCGCCTGTATGTAAGCGGCCCTCACCGCAAAAAGCCTCCCGTCTTTCTGGCCAAATCAGGGCGTCCCTTGATCTGGTTAGAAAGACAGGGCTAAAGCGACGTATCTCTAAAAGTTAGGTCACAGGCGCACGATGATCCATCATGTTTCCACTGAAATCGCGGTTGTCGGCGCAGGCGTCGTAGGCCTTGCCGTGGCCGAGGCCTTGGTGGCCCAAGGGCACGAAGTTGTTCTGATCGACCCAGAGCCACCTGGATCAGGCGCAAGCTACGGCAACGCGGGCACGATTGCCGATTATGCCGTGTTGCCCGTGGGCACACCGGAAGTGCTTAAAAACCTGCCTTCGCTGCTGTTTGACCGCAACTCTCCCTTGGCCATCAGACCCGGCGCCCTGTTTGCGCTTGCCCCCTGGCTTAGCCGCTTTGCCCTGCAATCGCGGCGCAAAGCGGCAGAGCGCAATGCCATGGCCATTGCCACCCTGCTGTCGGGCGCTCGTGAACTTTGGCAAGATCTGGCCATACGCTCGGGCGGGGCGGATTGGTTGCAGCAAGAAGGCTGCCTGTATCTGTATGAAACCGAAAAAGCCTTTCACGCCGCACGCGCTGATATGGCTTTTCGGCGCAGCTTGGGCGTCGCGGTTGACCTGATCGAAGCGCATGAACTGGCCCAACTGGAGCCAAACCTACCGCTTATGGCGGGGGCGGCCTATTTTTCTGGTGCCGCTTTTCTATCTGATCCAGGCGCCATGATGCACTGCTTGACGGAGACAACGCTGCGCTATGCGGGGCTGTTGAAGAGCAAGGTAGAGCGTTTGACCCGGCAATTTGACGGGATCTTGCTGGAAGGCCCGGGCTGCCGCGTGCGCGCCAAAAAGGTGGTCTTGGCCGCAGGTGCGCATTCGCGGGCATTGGCTGCGATGGCGGGCGACAAAGTGCCCTTGGATACAGAGCGCGGCTATCATTTGGAATGGGATATGCCCGCCCCCTTGCTTAATCGCCCCGCATGCCCCACATCGCGCGGGTTTTATCTGTGCCCAATGACTGGGCGCTTGCGGGTGGCGGGCACGGTGGAACTGGGCGGGCTGACGGCCCCGCCTTCGCAGCATAGGCTGGATCGCCTGTTGGAGGGTGCGCGGCAGATTTTCCCCGACCTGCCCGAACCGACGATGTCTTGGATGGGCTTTCGCCCCTCACTCCCCGACAGCCTACCGGTCATTGGGCCCTCGCGCGGGGGCGCAGATGTGATCCACGCCTTTGGCCATGGGCATATCGGGCTGACCTTGGCCCCAATCACAGGCCGGATCGTCGCCGATCTGGTGCGCGGGACAGAGCCAGAGGTGGATATCACCCCCTATTTGCCCACACGGTTCTAACGGCCAACCTTACAGCATCCCCGGCACGACCTGATCTGGCGGCCTATGGCCATCGGCAAAGGTCTTGATGTTGATGATCACCTTCTCGCCCATTTCGATGCGGCCTTCTATCGTCGCTGACCCCATATGGGGCAGCAAGACGACATTGGGCAGGTCTTTCAGGCGCGGGTTAACGCGGCCATTTTCGTAAACGTCCAACCCTGCGCCCGCCAACTCTCCGGCGCGCAGGCCGCGTGTCAGGGCGTTTTCGTCAATCACTTCGCCGCGTGAGGTGTTCACAATCACGGCAGAAGGTTTCATCAACTTCAACCGCCGCGCGTTCATCAGGTGGAAGGTCGATGGCGTATGTGGGCAGTTGATCGACAAGATGTCCATGCGTGACACCATTTGATCCAAGCTTTCCCAATAGGTTGCCTCTAGATCGGCCTCGACCTCAGGCCGCAGACGGCGGCGGTTGTGGTAGTGGATCTGGCAGCCAAAAGCGCGGGCGCGGCGGGCCACAGCTTGGCCAATCCGGCCCATCCCCAAAATCCCCAACCTGCGCCCCGCCAGCCTGCCGCCCAAAAAGGCCATGGGCGACCAGCCCTGCCATTCGCCCGCTTGCATCGCAGCCAAACCTTCGGGAATGCGGCGCGTCAGGCCCAAGATCAGGGCAATCGTCATATCGGCTGTGTCTTCGGTGGTCACCCCGGGGGTGTTAGAGACCAAAATTCCCCGCGCGCGGGCTGTAGAGACATCAATATGGTCTACCCCTGCCCCGTAATTGGCGATCAGTTTCAGCCTAGGGCCCGCTTGGCCGATCAGACCCGCATCAATTCGGTCGCAGATCGTGGGCACCAGCACATCGCAGCGCATCATAGCATCAGCCAGTTCTTCACGGCTCATCACCGTGTCAGGGTCGCGCAGCTCGACATCGAACAGTTCTTTCAGCCGCGTTTCCACCACAGGCGGCAAATGGCGGGTCACTACAACCAGCAAACGTCCTTGACCCATGGCTGTTCCTTCTCTTCCCAAAGCGCCGCTTTGATGGCAAAGTGACGCCAAGTGCCAAAAGGCACAAGTGCGGAAAGGCTCATGGCCTGCCACACAAGCAACAAGACGCAGGCGCATCGGGCAGAACGGCAATGAAAGCATGGATTTGTGCAGTAGGGCTTATGGCTTTTGTCATCAGCTTTGGCATCCCAGCACAGGCGCAAGACGGCAGCGCCACGATTGAGGAAAAGGTCGAATCTGCCACCGACCCCGGCCTGAACGGCGCGGCCCCAGCCGATAAGCCTGCCAAACCACGCGATCCCAACATTGGCGTTGTGACCAATCTGCCGATCCCGCGCTTTGTCAGCCTGAAAGGGTCAGAGGGCAACGCACGGCGCGGGCCGGGCCTGACCCATATGATTGATTGGGTTTTTACCCATGAAGGTATGCCTTTGAGGGTGACAGCCGAATACGAACATTGGCGGCGCGTCGAAGACATCGATGGCGCGGGCGGATGGATCCATTATTCGCTTTTGTCAGGCGTGCGCACGATCTTGGTCAACCAAAACATGGCGCAAGCCTTTGCCACACCTGATCTTACTGCGCAGGTGATTTATCAAGCCGAGGTGGGTGTCGTGGGCAAGTTGCTGCAATGCATCCCCGATTGGTGCCGCGTTTCGATCGAAGGCGAAAAAGGTTGGATGCAGACAACCGCCCTTTGGGGTGTCAAGTCAGCTGAGATTTACCCCTAAGGCGAGCGCTGTAAGCAAAGCGGGCCCGCAGGTCGCCCTGTCATTTGCCTTGCTTCACGCGGTTCACATGGCCCATTTTGCGGCCGGGCCTTGGCGCGCCCTTGCTGTATAGGTGCAAAGCCGCCCCCGTCTCGCGCGCGATTTTTGGCACGCGCAGGATATCGTCGCCAATCAAGTTTTCCATCACCACATCCGAATGGCGGCTGCCATCGCCCAAGGGCCAACCCGTGATGGCGCGGATGTGTTGTTCGAACTGGTCCACCGCGCAGCCATTTTGCGTCCAATGGCCCGAGTTATGGACGCGCGGCGCGATCTCGTTGGCGATCAGGCCTTTGGGGGTGACAAACAGCTCAACCCCCATCACGCCGACATAATCCAAAGCAGTCAGAATGCGCGCGGCCATAAGGACGGCATCGGTGCGCTGGCTGGCCGTCAGGCGGGCTGGCACGGTGGTGGTGTGCAAAATACCGTCGCGGTGAACATTCTCACCAGGGTCATAACAGGCCACTGACCCATCAAGCCCCCGCGCCGCGATCACCGAGACTTCGTGGCTAAAGTGGATAAAGCCTTCCAGAACGCTTTCCTGCCGCAACGCCGCCTTGGCTGTGGGCGCGTCCGAGGGAGACATCAGGCGCATCTGGCCCTTGCCATCATAGCCCAAGCGCGTGGTTTTTAAGATGGCAGGCGTGCCTATTGCGGCAATGGCCCCGTCCAGATCGCTGGCCTTGGCCACGGGCGCGTAGGGGGCGCAGGCAATGCCAAGGCTGGTCAAGAAATTTTTCTCCAGCAGCCGATCCTGTGCTGTGGCAAGGGCGCGTCTGTTGGGGCGAATGGGTTTAAGGCTGTCCAGCAAGTCTAAGGTTGCCGTCGGCACATTCTCGAATTCATAGGTGATGACGTCCACCGCTGCAGCAAAGGCGCGTAGGGCGGCTTGGTCGTCATAAGCCGCGGTGGTCAGCGCATGGGCCACATCCCCCGCAGGCGGGTTGGCCGTTGGCTCATAGATATGGGTGCGAAAGCCCAAGCGCGCCGCAGCCATAGCCAACATCCGGCCCAACTGCCCGCCGCCAAGAATGCCAATCGTAGCGCCTGACGGAAGCTCACTCATCCTGCGGTTCCTCGGGGATCGAGGCTGAAAGCGCCGCCCGCCACGCCTCTAGCCTTTGGGCCAAGGCCGCATCTTGCAGCGCCAAAATCCCTGCCGCCAGCAACCCCGCATTGGCCGCCCCCGCTGCACCAATGGCCATGGTGGCCACGGGATACCCCTTGGGCATCTGCACGATGGAATACAGACTGTCGACACCGGCCAAAGCCTTGGTATGGATCGGCACGCCAATCACAGGCACCCGTGTCTTGGACGCCATCATCCCGGGCAAATGTGCCGCACCGCCAGCGCCTGCCACAATCACCTGCAAGCCACGGCTCACAGCACTTGTCCCATACTCCCACAAGCGGTCCGGGGTGCGGTGTGCCGAGACGATCTTGACCTCATAGGTCACGCCGAGCTGATCCAGCACTACGGCTGCTTCCTGCATGGTGGGCCAGTCTGACTGGCTGCCCATGATGATCCCGACCTGAACGCCCATAAGCCCCTCCGCTGTTCAAGGCGCGGATTATACTGCAGCGCGCAAGGGGGCAAGCCACACCTGCCCCTTTCATACGTGCCCAAATATCCCCGCCGGAGGCATGAGCCGCACTGAGTTCAGGCATTTGGCGCGCAAAACCTTAAGCGATAATGTCCGGGATCATGTCGTCTTCGATCTTCACGATCTGGTCTTTCAGCGCCAGCTTTTGCTTTTTCAATCGCCTCAAGCTTAACTGATCGGGTCGGCCGGACGCTTCCATATCCTTCACAGCGGCATCCAATTCGCGATGCTCGCGCCGCAACACATCCAGCCGGATGCGCAGCAAGTCCTTAAAGTTCAGTTCGTTGGAGGCATTCATATCGGCGTCACGAAAGAAGGTTGTCATCCCCCTTCATACAACGATTCGCCCCCTATCGGAAAAAAATCCGCGACCATTGCGAAAGATTCTGCGCTGAAGCCCGCTGCGAGCTTTGCCACACGCCTGACAGCCCCTTGCAGCCTCACCCCTCCCACCCCATATTTGGTCAAGGAACAGGTGCCTTCGGGGCTTGGGCCTATCAAATGTCGCTTCCCATAAGGACATGACCATGACGAAACTGACTTTTGGCGCCCATCCCTATCTTTTGGGTTTTGAACAGCTGGAACGCTTGGTGGAACGCACCGCCAAGACCGCGAGTGAGGGGTATCCCCCCTTCAACATCGAAGCCACCTCTGACACCACTTATCGCATCACTTTGGCCGTTGCGGGGTTTCGTGAGGATGACTTGCAAATCACCGTCGAAGACCGCCAACTGGTGGTGCGCGGCCGTCAGGCCGAGGATGTGGGCGAGCGGGTTTATCTGCACCGTGGCATCGCAGCCCGCGCCTTTCAGCGCAGCTTCGTGCTGGCCGATGGGGTCGAGGTGGGCGGAGCCGATCTGGACCATGGCCTGTTGCATATCGACTTGCGCCGTCAAGCGCCCGAAACCGTGGTTCAAACCATTCGCATTGGAAGGACATAAGATGCGCCCAAGTTCAAAGCCGCTAGAACAGGCCCCCATGCCAGACGCGACCCTTGCTGCAGGGGCGCAGGCTTGGTCCTCGATGGTCTATATTCGGCCCGTGTTGGTGTCCGACCTGTCCGCCGATCTGCAGCGCGAAGCAGAGGGCATCGAAACCCTTTACTCTGTGCACCGCCCCGATGGTGCGCGCGTGGCACTTGTGGCGGATCGCCGCATGGCCTTTGCACTGGCGCGCGAGCATGACATGGCGCCGGTTTTTGTACATTAAGCCAAAAGCCACCGCGGATTGTTAAACGCCGCCCCCAATAGGGGCGGCGTTTTGGGTTGCGATACGTGGTTTGGCAATCAAGCTTTGATCAGGCCAAGACTTTCGAGCTTCAAGATCACTTGATGGGCGCAGTGATCGACCTCAACCCCTTGGGTGTCCAGCACCAGTTCGGCGGTGGTCGGCGCCTCATAGGGGTCAGAGATGCCGGTAAACTCTTTGATCTTGCCTTCGCGAGCCAGCTTATACAGGCCCTTGCGGTCGCGCCGTTCGCATTCCTCCAAAGATGTGGCGACATGCACCTCGATAAAGGCGCCGTAGCTTTCAATCATCTCGCGCACGGCACGGCGGGTGGCAGTATAGGGGGCAATCGGCGCACAGATGGCGATGCCGCCGTTCTTGGTGATTTCCGAGGCGACGTAGCCAATCCGCTTGATGTTGATGTCGCGGTGCTCTTTGGAAAAGCCTAACTCGCTTGACAGGTGCTTGCGCACCACATCGCCATCCAGCAAGGTCACAGGGCGGCCGCCCATTTCCATCAGTTTGATCATCAACGCATTGGCCACAGTGGATTTGCCCGACCCTGACAGGCCGGTGAAAAACACCGTAAACCCCTGCTTGTCGCGCGCCGGAGAGGTTTTGCGCAATTGCGTGACCACTTCGGGGAACGAGAACCATTCCGGAATATCCAAGCCCTCGCGCAAGCGGCGGCGCAGTTCTGTGCCCGAAATGTCCAAAGTCGTGCAGCCTTCGGGCACTTCGTTGGCGGGGAAATAGCTGGCGCGTTCTTGCACATAGACCATGTGCTTGAAGTCGACCATTTTCACGCCAATCTCGGCCTCATATTCGGTAAACAGCGTTTGCGCGTCATAGGGGCCGTAGAAGTCTTGGCCAGCGCTGTTCTTGCCGGGGCCGGCATGGTCGCGGCCCACGATGAAGTGCGTGACACCGTGGTTGCGCCGGATCAGGCCGTGCCAGACCGCTTCACGCGGGCCCGCCATGCGCATGGCAAGGTTCAACAGGCTCATCGTCGTGGTGGATTGTGGGTATTTGTCCAACACCGCCTCATAGCAGCGCACGCGGGTGAAGTGGTCAACGTCACCAGGTTTGGTCATGCCGACCACGGGATGGATCAACAGGTTGGCTTGCGCTTCACGCGCGGCGCGGAAGGTCAATTCTTGGTGGGCGCGGTGCAAAGGGTTGCGGGTTTGAAAGGCCACGACCTTTTCCCAGCCCAGCTTTTTGAAATAGGCGCGCAGTTCATTGGGCGTGTCGCGGCGGGATTTGAAATCGTAATGAACGGGGGCTTGCAGGCCTTGGATAGGGCCGCCAAGATAGATGGGGCCAGCGATATTGTGCAGGTAGTTCACGGCCGGATGGGCCAGATCATCGGCGCCAAAGACCTGTGCCGCTTCGTGGGCTTTGTTGGGTGTCCACTTATCCGACACGGTCATGACAGCCAAAATCACGCCTTCCGCATCGCGCAGGGCAATGCGTGAGCCGGGGCCAACGCCTTCGGCGAACTTTTCCGATACATCCAGCGTGATCGGCATGGGCCACAAGGTGCCGTCAGCCAAGCGCATCTTATCCACCACGCCTTCATAGTCGGCTTGGCTGTTGAACCCCTTCAGTGGAGAGAACCCACCGTTCATCAACAGTTCCAAATCGCAGGCCTGACGCGCGGTCAAATCCCACGAGGGCATAGAACCAGCTTCAGCCTTCAGAGCTTGAGCCTGATCGGCGGAGACGAAGAGTTCAGGAATGGGCGAGTGATTGGAAATGGACATCGGGTTCTCATTCATCAAGAAGGGGCTGCGCGGGCCTTGCATTAGGGTGGCTTTTCGCGCCGGATGGCGGTTTAATCAAGCGATTGCGCAGTGTTTTTGGGAAAAAGGTCCAAAATGCCCGCATAAATGCGCAAAAGCGGTCGGCTTTTCTGCCAAACCCCCACCTTCAGAAAGCCATTCCCCGCGCAAGCGCTTGGGCGCGACCCTGTCCTTGACCTTAATGCCCCGCCAGCCAGCGTTCGGCATCCAAAGCAGCCATGCAGCCCATACCGGCGCTGGTAACTGCCTGGCGGTAGACATGATCGGTCAAATCGCCCGCGGCAAAGACCCCCGGAATGGCTGTGCGGGTGCTGCCAGCTTCGACCTGAACATAACCGCCGTTATGTAGCGGAAGCTGATCTTTGACCAATTCCGACGCAGGGGCATGACCGATGGCGACAAAGAAGCCGTGGCAGGGAATATCGGCCATTTCGCCAGTGATCAGGTTGCGGGTGCGCACGCCGCTGACAGAGGTGGGGGCTTCGGTGCCCAAAACCTCGGTCACTTCAGAATTCCACACCATCTGGATTTTGGGATGTTTGAACAAACGGTCCTGCATGATTTTTTCGGCGCGCAAACTGTCGCGGCGGTGGATCAAGGTCACTTTGGTCGCGAAATTCGTGAGGAACAACGCCTCTTCCACCGCCGTATTGCCGCCACCTATCACGACGACCTCTTTGCCGCGATAAAAGAACCCATCGCAGGTCGCACAGGCCGAGACGCCAAAGCCTTTGAACTTTTCCTCTGACGGAAGGCCTAGCCATTTGGCCTGCGCGCCTGTGGCCAAAATGACCGCATCAGCGGTATAAGTGACCCCGCTGTCAGACTGGGCGGTGAAGGGGCGGTTTTGCAGATCGAGGGTGGTGATATAGTCTGAGATTATCTCTGCCCCCATGGCGCGGGCGTGCTCCTCCATACGCACCATCAAATCGGGACCTTGAACATGGCTGTCGCCAGGCCAGTTTTCCACCTCGGTCGTAATCGTCAACTGACCGCCGGGGGTCAGGCCCTGCACCAAGATGGGGTTAAGCATGGCACGCGCCGCATAGACGGCCGCCGTGTAGCCCGCAGGGCCAGAGCCTATGATCAAAACCTTGCTGTGCCGCTGCTCGCCCATCGGAAACCTGCCTTTTTTGGATGTACGCACGATATAAGCCTTAGCAGACCGATAGAAAAGGGCTGGCAGCTTGCGACTTTTTCTTGCGCGATTGCGAAATATTATTGCGCAACGCCCCTCGTGCGCGTACTGATCGCGCAAAAGAGGAGCATGCCATGCCGGTTTCCAAGCTTGACCCGATTGATCGTAAGATCCTGGCGGAGTTGCAGGCCGATGGGCGCATGACCAATGTGGAATTGGCCAGCCGGGTCGGCATTTCCGCCCCACCCTGCCTGCGCCGTGTGCGGACGTTGGAAGAGGCGGGCTATATCAAGGGCTATCACGCCGATATCGACGCGCGCGAGATGGGCTTTGAGGTGCAAGTTTTCGCCATGGTGCGGTTGAACAGCCAAGCCGAGGCGGATCTATCAACCTTTGAAGGCCGCTGCCGCGCATGGCCCTTGGTGCGTGAGTGCCATATGCTGAACGGCGAGATCGACTTTATCTTGAAATGTGTCGCCCCTGACTTATCGACCTTTCAGAACTTTCTGACTGAGCAGTTGTTGAAGGCTGAGAATGTGGCCAACGTGAAGACATCTCTTGTCATTCGCTGCGCAAAAGACCAACCCGGATTGCCGTTTGAAGTGCTGGAAGCGCGTTTGGCCAAACTGGCCTAGCACGATTTTTCTGCGAAAAATCGGATCTTGTGCTTGTCATGTCGGATGCGCGGTTTATGCCGCGTTAGAGGCGATTTTTCGCAGAAAAAACGTGCCTCCGGCGGGGATATTTATACACGGATGAAATTACAAAGTGACGCGCACCTCGATCAGGCGCGGTCCTTTGCATGGGGCGGACAGAGCCCTGTGCAGTTCTGCGGGGTCTTGCGGGATCGCGGTAAACGGCAGGTCGCAAGCGGCGGCGAAATGAGCCATCTTCAGCGGCGAGGGGTGGCAACCGATGATTTCAGTATTGGCGCCGCGCATTGCATCCGCGATTTCGCGAAAGGCCGCATTGTTCCAGACCAAAAAGGTGATGGGCAGGTTTTCATCCACGGCTGTGCGCAATTCTCCGGGAGAGAATTGCAAGCCGCCATCACCAATCAGGCAGACAACCGGCGTGCCGGGGGATGCCACGGCAGCGCCTACGGCGGCACCGGGGCCAAAGCCCAGCGCGCCAAAGCCAGTGGCCGCATTAAACCAGCCCCCCGCGCGGTCATGATCGTAGTAAAGATTACCGGCATAGACGGGTTGGGTGCTGTCGCCCACGATCAGCGCCTGTGGCAGCGCACTTCGGATGGCTTCGACCATCTCAAGCTGGGCGGGCATGGTGGCTGATAGATCGGCCAAGGCCGCACGGGCGGCGTTGCGGGTATCGCTGGCCGCTTGGGTGCTGTGGGCGGGCTTTTGGGCCAATTGGGGCGTTAAAGCCGCCATCGTAGCGCCCGCATCGCCCTGCAACATCAGCGCTGCGGGGTGGCGGGCCAACTGGTCAGCATCGATGTCGATGCGGATCATACCCGCCAAGGATGGCATGCCATCGTCGGCATACATATCATAGTCGGTCTGGCCAATCTCAGTTCCAATCGCAAAGATCTGGTCAGAGGCGGCGATAAGGGCGCGCACCGGCAGAAGGCTGGGCGAGGCGGGGATGCAAAGGGGATGGCCGTGCATCATTCCCCGCGCATTGGTGGTTTGGATCACGGGCGCGTTTAGGACTTGGGCAAGCGCCAAAAGGCTGTCTTCCGCCCCGCGCGCACCGCCACCTGCCAAGATCACAGGGCGCTTGGCGGCGTTCAGCAAGGCTGCGGCCTTGGTAAGGTTGGCGGCGGGCGGAAGCGCCTTGGCAGCGGGGGCTGCGGGTTTGGGCAGCGCTGCGCAGGGCAAGGGCATAACATCGGTGGGCACTTCGATATGCACCGGGCCGGGGCGACCCGTGGTCAGGAGCGCAAAGGCCCAGTCCAGCGAGGGGCCAACTTCTTGCGGGTCGGTGATCTGGCGCGACGGGCAAAGCGCGCGCACCAAGGCCCCTTGGTCGGGCAATTCATGCAGCCGCCCCAAGCCGCGCCCCAGACTGTCGCGCCGGTTGACGCCCGAGATGACCAGCACTGGCACAGAATCCTCTCGGCTTTGCGCCATGGCGGTCAGCGCGTTGGTCAGGCCGGGGCCTGTGATAACAAAGGCCACCCCCGGCTGGCCCGTCACGCGCGCATAGCCATCGGCCATAAAGGCGCAGCCCTGTTCGTGGCGTGCTGTCACATGGCGCACGGGTGATCCTGACAGGCCGCGGTACAGTTCGACCGTATGCACTCCGGGGATACCGAAAACCACGCGCACACCGCGATCGGCGAGGCCTTCGACCAAACGCTCTCCAACCGTTTTCATCATGCACCTTTCAGTTGACGGGCCGCGAAGGCGGACAGGCGGCGGCAGGCCTCGGCCAGTTCGTCATCTGACCGCGTCAGGCTTAGCCGCAACCAGCCGTTCAACGCGGGGCCAAAACTTTCGCCCGGCATGACAGCAACCTTTTCTTCGTCCAGCAGGCGGCGGGCGAAGACCTCGCCGCTTAACCCCGTGGCGCGGATGTCGACGACGCTGAACATCCCCGCTGCCGGTTCATGCACGTGGATGGAATTCTTGCCGTGCAGCGCGTCTTTGATAAGCCGCGCGCGGCGCGCAAAGCGTTCGGCCATGCCGCGTGCGACTTCTGATGGTTTGGCCACGGCTTGGGCTGTCATATCGGCGATGAAGGGTTGGTTGCCAAAAAGCATCGTCTCTGCCACCGGCAGCAAGGCTGCAACAAACTCTTCCGGCCCCACCGCCCAGCCGGAACGAAAGCCGGGGGCAGCGTGGGATTTAGAGATCGAGGCGACAGCAACGGTGCGATCGGCGAGATCGGCCACATCAAGCGGAGAGGCGAATTTGCCGTCAGCGAAGATCAGTTCTTCATAAACCTCATCGGACAAGATCCACAGATCATGTGCTTTGGCCACACGGCCCAGCGCCAAAATATCCTCGGCCGTCAGCACAGCGCCCGTGGGGTTGTGCGGGGTGTTGAGCATCAGCACCCTGCTGCGCGGCGTGATGCGGGCCTCGACATCGGCGGCTTGCATCCGAAAGCCGTGCTCGGGGCGCAGCGGCACGGGCACCACTTTGGCCCCCGGTGCCATGATGACACCTTCGTAGGTGGCATACATCGGATCGCCGACCAGCACCTCGTCACCGGGGCCAACCAACCCTGTTAGCACGGCGAAAAGCGAGGTTTGCGTGCCGGGAAAGGCCATAAATTGTTGCGTGGTGATCGGGCGACCGCGCCGTTCGGTGTAGCGCGCCGACAGAGCAGCCAGCAAAGCAGGTTCGCCGCGCCCATTAGAGTAGCCAAAGCGCCCTTCGTTCATTGCGGCCTTGGCGGTGTCGATCAGCGCAGAGGGGGGCGGCACATCAGGTTCGCCGATGGTCAAAAGCAAGACATCCTCGCCCGCAGCGATCATGGCCTTGGCCTTGGCGTGAACCTCCCACTTCGCGCCGCCAAGACCGGCGAGACGTTCGGTAACTGCTGCGTATTTCATGCCTGAACTTCCATGTTTGTCGTCAAAGGTAAGGGGGAGGTCTGCAAGAGGCCTCCCGTAAGGTCCGTGCCCAGTATTGCGCCCACGGCGCGCAGGCCAAGGTCAACGAGTTCTTCGGGCGCAAAGGCGTTGGGCAAAGCGCAGCCTTCCATCCACAAACCATCAATCACGGCGTTGCAGGCGATGGCAAGGCGGCGCAGGGCTTGGGCATCGCTGTGCCCAAGCAGGTCAGCGATTAGGCTTTGCAACTGGTCGCGAAAGGCCAGATAGGTTTGCGCGTGGGTCTGGCGCATGGCCGGATCACGGTGGGTTTCTTGCAGGAAGGCGGCCCATAAAACCAAGGCTTCGCCGTCAACCACGGGCGGGCTTAGGGCTGCGGTGACAAAGGCCGCAAGGCGCGCCTTTGGATCATGGGGCGCAGTGCGCAGAACGGCGGCGCTGTGGGCTGTCATGCGGTGCATCAGATGGGCATAGGCTGCGGCCATCAGGTGGTCTTTACTGCTGAAATAGTGCCGGATCAGCCCTGACGTCACCCCCGCCTTGTGCGCAATGGCGCGCACAGTGGCCGCTTGCGCCCCGCCTTCGGCCACCAGCGCCAAGGTGGCGTTGATCAACGCCTGACGGCGGGTGTCTTCATCCGCGCGGTGATAGGGTTTGCGGTCGGAAGGCAAGGGGGCGGGCCTTATTATGCGGTTGGATAATTGATAGCTTGCCCGATGGGCTGTGGCAAGCGATGTGGGCAAAGATCGCCGCGATTTTGCGCCTTACACACCTGCCCGCTGATCGCGTACCTTGCCATTGCGAAGCCCCATCCGTATACATCCAGCGCCGGGGATGTTCCCGGTATTCTCAGGGCGGGGTGCAATTCCCCACCGGCGGTATAGCCCGCGAGCGCCTTTGGCAACGAAGGGTCAGCAGATCCGGTGTAACTCCGGGGCCGACGGTATAGTCCGGATGAAAGAGAATGCGCAATTTGCCTGCCCGAAAGGGCGGTTTTTTACGCATATCCCCCTGATTTATGTGGTCGTAAGGAGACACCCATGAATCAGACCAACCTTCTAAAAGGCGCAGCCTTTATGGTGCTGGCAGGCATTTGTTTTGCCGCAGCCAATGCCATCACCTTTGTGATCACCGCCCAGTTGGGCTTTAAGCCGCAATCTGACACGTTCTGGCAATATGCCATCGCCACCGCCTTTTCGCTGCCCTTCGTGCTGCGCGAAGGCTTGGGAAAGCTGCGCACGCAACGCCCCATTTTGCACATCATCCGCGTCATTCTATCGGCGTTGGGCGTTCAGGCCTTTGTGCTAAGCCTCGCATCGGGCACGCCGATTTGGCAGGTGATTGCTTTGGTCATGACCTCACCCATCTTTGTGCTGATTGGCGCGAAGGTGTTCTTGGGCGAAACCGTCACCCCCGCCCGCTGGATTGCGGCGGTGGTTGGGCTTGGCGGGGCCAGCATCGTTGCCAACCTGTGGACAACGGGGCTGACCACAGCGATGTTCTATCCAGTCGCCGCCGCTGTGTTGTGGGCGGCTTCATCACTGTTGACCAAGGTGCTGACCCGCACCGAACAGGCCCCGACCGTCACGCTGTGGCTGTTGGTTCTGCTGACGCCGATCAATGCGGGGCTGTCGTTACAAGTGGGGTTTGAACTGCCCAGCGCGCAGATCTTGGGCTGGCTGGTGTTGGGTGGCATCATCATGATGGCGGCCCAATATTTGCTGACTTGGGCCTATGCCGCCAGCGATGCGGCCTTTGTGCAGCCGTTTGATGACCTCAAGCTGATCAGCAACATTTTGATCTATGGTCTGGCCTTTGGCTATTGGCCCGAGGGGAATATCTGGGCCGGCGTGGCTCTTATTCTAGCGGGCTCGCTCTACCTGCTTTGGTCTGGGCGCAGCCAGCAAGGCGTTGCCGTTCCGGCCTAGGGGCTGGACATTCATGCGCCAAGGGATAGCCTTGGCGCATGAAACCTAAATCCCCTCGCCTTGCTGCCCGTGCCTTGATTTTGCAGGACAATGCGCTTCTGCTGGTGAACGCCTTTCCTGACGGGCGGTCTGATCTGTGGTGCGCGCCGGGGGGCGGGGTGGAAACTGGCGCCTCGTTGCACGACAATCTGATGCGCGAAGTTTATGAGGAAACCGGGCTGCAGGTGGCAGTCGGCACTCCTGCGCTGGTGAACGAGTTTCACGATCCTGTAAGCGGGTTTCATCAGGTCGAGATTTTCTTTCACTGCACCATCACGGCAGGCGATCTTACCTCCGACTGGCGCGATCCCGCAAAGGTGGTGACAGAGCGGCGGTTTTTCAGTCAAGTCGATCTGCAAACCCGCAAGATCCGCTTTAAACCTGACAGCCTGCCACAAGTGGCATGGGGCCAAGGCCTGACCTATGACCCGCTGGAGCGGTTGGTCCGATGAGCCGCGCCTTTGTGAAAGAGGGTGATGGCGCGTTAGACCCGCTTCCAGACCTCCCGCTGTCGACCCATCCAAACTATGTTACCCTGCGCGGCTTGGCCGATTTGCAGGCACGGTTGCAGCAGATGCAAACCACCCTCGCCGCTCTCAAATCCCGTGCCGAGCGATTGGACAAATTGCCCGAAGCTGCCGCCGAACGCGACATCCGCTATCTTGAGGCGCGACTGCGCAGCGCCATTCCGGTGGACCCCGCCCAGCACGATCTTTTGCAGGTGGCCTTTGGCCTATGTGTGCAGGTCTGCGACCCGTTAGGGCGCGAGCAGGTCTATGAAATCACCGGTGAGGACGAGGCCGACCCCACCTTAGGTCGGATCAGCGCGCATTCGCCGCTGGCACGCGCGCTGATCGGTGCCGAAGTGGGCGATAGCGTGACTTGGAAAAAACCCAACGGTCCCATCGAACTGAAGATAAGCGCTATCACATGCCCGAAAGACTGATCCGCCCGCTTGACCCCGTGCGCGACCGCAATGACATTGCAGTGTTGCTTTTGCAGGCCGCCGACTACTACCATCTTTGGCTTGGCCACGACCCAGGACCAGAACAGGTCGACGAGGTGTTCACCGCCTGCCCGCCCAACTGCGATCCAGCACGGTCGCATCGGTTGGGATTGTTCCTTGATGGCCAACTTGCGGGCGTGGCCGAACTGTCGTTTGGCTTTCCCCTGCCCGAAGACGCCTATCTTGGCCTGATGATCCTCGCCCCTGAGGCGCGTGACCACGGCCATGGCTCTGCCTTCACATCCCATCTTGAAGCTCTCGCCCACCCCTGCCCGCGCCTTTATCTTGGGGTCTTACAGGCCAACACGCGCGGCCGTGCGTTTTGGGCAAGGCAGGGCTTTGTGCCGACCGGAGTTTTGCGCTTTGATGACGAGACGGGCCACACGCTCCACCGTCTTGTGAAACCGCTGTAACCCAAACCGCTGCCACCAAACAAAAAGGGCGCCCAAACGGGCGCCCTTTTCGATCTGCCTTTGGGACAGATTACATCATGCCGTCCATGCCGCCCATGCCGCCCATGCCGCCGCCTTGGCCGCCGCCGTTGCCCTTGGGCTCCGGACGATCAGCGATCATGGCTTCGGTGGTGATCAACAGCGACGCGATCGAGGCTGCATCTTCCAACGCGGTGCGCGTTACTTTGGCCGGGTCAATAACGCCGAAGGCGAACATGTCACCATATTCTTCGGTCTGCGCATTGAAGCCAAAGGTCGGGTCGTTGCTTTCGCGAACTTTGCCCGCGACAACAGCGCCGTCAACGCCAGCGTTTTCAGCGATCTGACGCAGCGGCGCTTCCAGCGCGCGGCGCACGATGGCGATGCCGTTTTGTTGGTCAGAGTTGGCACCCTTCAGGTCGTGCAGCACTTTGGCAGCTTGGATCAAAGCCACGCCACCGCCGACAACGATACCTTCTTGCACGGCCGCACGGGTCGCGTTCAAAGCGTCGTCAACGCGGTCTTTGCGCTCTTTCACTTCGATCTCGGTCATGCCGCCAACGCGGATCACAGCAACACCGCCAGCCAATTTGGCCACGCGCTCTTGCAGTTTTTCCTTGTCGTAGTCCGACGTGGTTTCTTCGATCTGGGTGCGGATTTGGCCAACGCGGGCTTCAATCTCAGCCTTGGAGCCAGCGCCGTCAACGACGGTGGTGTTATCCTTGGTGATCGAAACTTTCTTGGCACGGCCCAGCATGTCGATGGTCACCGACTCCAGCTTCATGCCCAGGTCTTCCGAGATAACTTGACCACCGGTCAGGATCGCGATGTCTTGCAGCATGGCTTTACGACGGTCGCCAAAGCCCGGAGCTTTGACAGCGGCAATCTTCAGGCCACCGCGCAGCTTGTTCACGACCAGCGTGGCCAAAGCCTCACCTTCAACATCTTCCGAGATGATCAGAAGCGGGCGCTGCGATTGAATCACGGCTTCCAGCAACGGCACCATCGGCTGCAGCGACGACAATTTCTTCTCGTGCAGCAGAATGTAGACGTCTTCCAGCTCGACGGTCATTTTGTCGGCATTGGTCACGAAGTAGGGCGACAAATAGCCACGGTCGAACTGCATGCCTTCGACGACTTCAACTTCGGTCTCAAGACCTTTGTTTTCTTCGACGGTGATCACGCCTTCGTTGCCAACGCGCTGCATGGCGTCTGCAATGAAGCGGCCGATTTGGGCTTCGCCGTTGGCCGAGATGGTTCCAACTTGGGCGACTTCGTCCGAATCTTTGACCGGACGCGAAGCAGCTTTGATCGCAGCCACAACCTTGGTTGTCGCCAGATCGATGCCGCGCTTCAGATCCATCGGGTTCATGCCGGCGGCTACGGCTTTCATGCCTTCGCGCACGATGGCTTGGGCCAGAACGGTGGCGGTGGTGGTGCCGTCGCCTGCTTCGTCATTGGTGCGGGAAGCAACTTCCTTCACCATCTGCGCGCCCATGTTTTCGAACTTGTCAGCCAGTTCGATTTCCTTGGCAACCGTTACACCGTCTTTGGTGATGCGCGGTGCGCCGAAGGACTTGTCGATCACAACATTGCGGCCTTTGGGGCCCAGTGTGACTTTGACAGCGTCGGCCAAAATGTTGACGCCACGCAGCATGCGGTCGCGGGCATCGGTGTCAAAACGTACGTCTTTAGCAGCCATTGTGCTAACTCCCGTTTGAATTGGTTGGTGGAGGGTGCGTGGTTCCACGCACCGCAAGGATCATTCGTGGGGTGCGTGATTACACGCACCATCGAAAAGACAGGCGACTTAGGAGATGATCCCCATGATGTCGCTTTCTTTCATGATCAGCAGTTCTTCGCCGTCAAGTTTGACTTCGGTGCCGGACCATTTGCCAAACAAGATACGGTCGCCAGCTTTAACCGCCGGTGCGATCAGTTCGCCCGAATCCTTGCGAGCGCCTTCACCCACAGAAATGATCTCGCCCTCAGCGGGCTTTTCCTTGGCGCTTTCCGGAATAATCAGGCCGCCGGTTGTTTTTTCGGTCGAGGCGATACGCTTGACCAGCACGCGGTCATGCAGAGGTTTGAAAGCCATCTGGCAACACTCCCTAGGTTCCAGGTTAATCAAGTTAGCACTCATATCGGGTGAGTGCTAATGACGGGTGAGGTAAGCGCTGCCCCCCACACTGTCAACACCTAGGACCGCAGAATCTTGGGGCGCATCGAGAATAGGCAAGATCTCGCGCTGCCCTTACTTGGAGAACTTGTGGCCAAAAGTTTACACTTTGGCACCCACTCAAAATCATTTGAGTGGATGGGTCAGAAAAACCAGCTTTGGGGTTGTGCCAAGGGGCTGCGGACCACAGTTTGAGCAGGCGCACACCGACTCGAACCGTGGAAGGAACTCCCGCAAATGCAAAACAGCGGCTTTCTGCATCGGGTTCGGCATCTTGGCTTTTTTCGCCGCGCTTCCGTCTTTGTCGCCAAACCGCGCCTTTGGCGGTCACATGTGGTTTTTTGGCTTGGGGCTTTGGCCACGGGTGTGATCTCGGTGGCTTTTGCCAAGCTGTCTGACGGGGCTGAGGGGGTTTTTGGGGCCATCACAGGGGGCGGTGGCTGGCACCGTTGGTTGCCGTTGGTCCTGACCCCTGCCGGCATGATCTTTTGCGGCCT
>CAMAYO010000016.1 GCA_945862465.1 Pseudorhodobacter antarcticus
CGATCCAAGGGATCATGCTGGAAGGTCAAGATTGGAACGCAGGCGCGGCTTTTGCCTTTATGCTGCTGTTGTTCTGCACGATCGCAGTGTCTGTGGCGATGCGGGTGTTCCGCGTCAGCCTGTCTGATATTGCGAAATAAGGGAGGCTCGATCCATGCAAATCAACCGCAAGTTTCTGGGCCATCTGTATATGGTGCTGTTCTTGGTCTATCTGCTGGTGCCACTGGCTGTCATGTCAGGGGCGGCGTTTAACGCCAGCAAGCTGCCCACGGTCATTCCGTGGAAGGGCTTCACCGATCAGTGGTTCATCGCCCTTTACAACGACACCCGCATTTGGGTGGCCGTGCGCAACACGGTCTTGGTTGCCATCGCCGTGGTGATCATCGCGGTGCCGGTGGGCGCTGCGGGGGCTATCTTGGTCAACTCAATCAGCGGTCGGGTGCGCGCCATTTTGTACGGCATGATGGTGGCCCCCATTTTGGTGCCCGGCGTGGTGATCGGCATTTCGACGCTGCTCTTCTGGCATCAATTCTCGGTGGGTTCCGGCCTGCATCTGTCGGTGCTGGGGCAGGTCAGCTACATCGCGTCTTTTGTGATGCTTTTGGTGCTGGCCCGTTTGCAAAGCTTTGACCAAGGTCTGGAAGAAGCCGCCCTTGATCTTGGCGCAAGCCACGGCCAAGTGATGCGCCGCATTTTGCTGCCGCATCTTTACCCCGCGTTGGGGGCAGGGGCCGCTATCTCGTTCTTCCAATCGATCGAGAATTTCAACGTCACGCTCTTCACGCGCGGTGGGGCCGATACTTTGACGGTCTATGTCTTCTCCAAGGTGCGTTCGGGCATCACCCCCACGATCAACGCGCTGGCTTTGCTGTTGATCATGGTGACGCTGGTTCTGGCGGTGATCTACGAAATCAACCGCCGCCGCAAAGCCCGCATTGAAGCCGCGCGTGAGGCCGAAGGCCGCCGTGCCGAAGATGCCGAACTGATCGCGTCCTAACACGCGCTCCACATCGGCACCACAAAACAAAGGGGGGCCCCAAAGCCCTCCTTTTTTTGTGATTTCACATGTGAAAAAATATCCCCGCCGGAGGCTCCGACCCCAATCTTACGCGGTGCGGGTTGGTGTTCGCCCTTCAAACCAGCGAAACAGCAGCACGATCAGGCCTGTCAGGCACATATAGACCACGGCCAGCAAAAGCAGCGGTTCGTAGATGATGAACGTATCTTGCCGGATGCGGCTGGTGACGGCGTAGATTTCCACGATGGTGATGGTTGACACCAACGGCGTCGATTTCAACTGGCTTACAGTTTCACCGCCCAAGGTGGGCAACACGCGCTGCAAGGCTTGCGGCAGCCAGATGCGCCGCAGCAGAGTGAAGGGTGACATGCCCATGGCCTTGGCGGCTTCTAGCTGGCCGTGCGGTACGCCTTTAAAGGCGCCGCGCATCACCTCGCCCTCGTAGCCCGCGACCGACAGCGACAGCGCCACCACCGCATAGGGCCACGCTTGGCGCAGATAGGGCCACAGGTCCGATTGCTTGATCCAAGGGATTGACGGAAACAGCGACCCCAGCCCGTAATACAGCAACCAGATTTGCATCAGCAAAGGCGTGCCGCGGATCACCGTGCAAAAGACCCGCGCTGGGGCCGAGACATACCAAGGCCCCGCTGCCTGCGCCAAGCCGATGGGCACGGCCAAGATCATGCCGATCACCATGGTGACCACCACGAGCCAGATCGTGCGCCAGATGCCTTGCACGATCAGCAGTTGGTATTTCGGATTGGCCAGCCATGTCCAATTCAGCGACAAGGCGCACCATGCCACCAAGGCCAAAGCCAGCACGATCAGAACAACGCGGTGCGGTTTCAAAAAGTCCTTCATAGCCCCCGCACATCCCTTTGCCCACGCCGCGCCCATTTCTCCAAACGCCCGATCAGAACGGTCGAGGTCAGCGAGATCAGCAGATACAGCGCCATGGCTGCTGGGTAGAAAACGAAAAACGCCTTGGTCGTGGCGCTGGCCTGATAGGTGGCCTTGGTCAGTTCCGAAAAGCCAATTACCGCCAGCAGGGCCGTGTCCTTGGTGGCGTTCAGCCACAGGTTTGCCATGCCGGGCAAAGCGTTCGCTGTCATCAGCGGCAGGGTGATCCGCCGCGCCAATAAGACGCTGGGCATTCCCATAGCGCGGGCCGCTTCGATCTGGCCCGCAGGCACGGCCAGAATGCCGCCGCGCAGCACTTCGGTTTGATAAGCGCCCTGCACCACGCCCAAAACCACAATGCCGGTGATGATGGGCGAAATTTGCACCCGCTCCATCCCCCAAGACAGCAGCATTTGGTTCAACAGGCCAGTGAAGGCGTAAAAAAGGATCAAGATCAGCACCAGTTCGGGCACGGCCCGCACAATGGTGGTGTAAACGGCCAGCAGGTCTTTCAGCACAGGCCCGCCGTAAAGCTTGCCAAATGCCCCACACAGGCCGATGGCAAAGCCCAAGCCATAAGCGCCCAAGGCGATGATGACCGAATTGCCCAAGCCCGCAAGCAAAGTCGCCCCCCAACCGGGGGGCGACAAGGCCAGAAGATCCAGCGCAGAGGCCGCGGCTATGGCCTCAAGTCCGTTCATTATTCACCGTAGACGTCGAAGGCGAAGTAGTTCGCGGTGATGGCCGCATAGGTGCCATCGGCGCGGATCGCAGCAATCGCGGCGTTCAGCTTGTCTTTCAGCGGATCGCCCTGGCGCAGACCAAAGCCCACACCTGCACCCAGGATTTCCGGGTCATTGGCGACCATGCCTGCCGACTTGCAGCACGCCTTGCCAGCATCGCTGTCCAAGAAGGCTTGCAGGGCAATGCTGTCAGCCATGACGGCATCCACACGGCCCGCTGCCAGATCTTGGTTGGCTTCGTCTTGGGTCTGGTAAATCTTCACTTCGGACGCAACAGGGCCAAAGTACTTTTGGGTATAGGCTTCGTGTGTGGTCGAGATCTGCACGCCCACGATCTTGCCCGTCAGGCCAGCCGCATCCGGCGTGATGGCGGAATCTGCCGCGACCATAACCATGGCGGGCGTGTTGTAATACTTGTCCGAGAAGTCGATCGTTTTGGCGCGTTCTGCCGTGATCGACATCGACGACATGATCACGTCAATCTGCCCCGAGGTCAGCGCCGGAATGATGCCGTCCCAAGCGGTGGGGGTGATCACGCAGTCCAGTTCGGCCTGCTTGCAGATCGCCACCATAAAGTCGACTTCCCAGCCAACCCAGTTGCCTGCCGCATCGGGCGAGGTGAAGGGCGGATAGGGTTCAGCGGCCACACCGATTTTCAGCGGTTCGGCGATGGCTGTGGTGCCAAGCGATAGGGCTGCCACGGCAGCGAGGACGAGTTTTTTCATCATAATCTCCTTGTGGGTCTTGTGGTGGTTGGTGTGGTTCCGTGGATCGATTGTCAGCCCACGGTTTTCAGAAATTGTTTCAAACGGTCTGACTTCGGCGCGCCGAACAGGTCTTCGGGCGGGCCTTCTTCTTCGATCACCCCGTTGTGCAGGTAGATCACATGGCTTGCCACTTCACGGGCAAAGCGCATCTCATGGGTGACCAAAATCATGGTGCGGCCTTCGTCGGCCAAGCCTTTGATCACTTGCAACACCTCACCCACCAGTTCGGGGTCAAGGGCTGAGGTCGGTTCATCAAACAACATCGCCTTGGGGTTCATGCACAAGGCGCGTGCAATGGCGGCCCGCTGTTGCTGGCCGCCCGAAAGAAAGGCCGGATAGGCGGCTTCCTTTTCTTCCAACCCAACACGCGCCAGCAAAGCGCGCGCACGGGCGATGGCTTCGGCTTTGGGGGTTTTTAGCACATGAACCGGAACCTCGATCAGGTTTTCCAGCACGGTCATATGGGTCCACAGGTTAAAGTTCTGAAACACCATGCCCAGACTTTGACGCGCCTTTTCCAGCTGCTTTTTGTCTTTGGCGCTGCCATCCGCCTTCATGTCGATGGGTTCACCGCCCACTTCGATTGACCCACCCGAAGGTGTTTCAAGAAAGTTGATACAGCGCAGCAGGGTCGATTTGCCCGAGCCTGAGCCGCCGATGATCGCCACGACATCGCCTTGACGTGCAGTCATCGAGACGCCCTTTAGGACCTCATGCTCCCCAAAGGACTTGCGCAGACCGCTGATTTTTATGGCGATGGGGGCTGTGGCCCCGCTGGATTCAAGGTTTGGCATTAGATTCCGGTTTAAGTTTGGATGATCTGACCCAGCGCAGCGCTGTTGTGCAAGCGAATTATTTTAAGACAGCGGGACTTAGCGCCTATTCCAAGTTGGTATGACGCGCGCGCATCGTCTCTAGGCTTTCGCCCAAGCGGGGCCGCAGGGCCTGAACTAGGAGTTCAAAGATCAAGAACATCGCCCCTTCAAACACTGATCCCATGGGCAGAACCGAGGTGGGGGCAGATTGATCCCGCGCCATGGTTTGCACGGGGATCACAAGGCACAGATCAGACGCCTGAGGATCAGGTCCTGAGGGTTCGGCGGTGATGCAAGCCACTTTTGCCCCACCCGCCCGCGCTTGGCCGATCAAAGCCGCCACCGTTGAAAGCCGTCCGGGGCCCGAGGAGATCAGCAGCAAATCCCCCGCACCCAGCGGCGGGCAAGACATATCGCCCTGCATATGCACATCGCACCCAAGGTGATAAAGCCGCATCGCCAAGGCCCGCATCATCAACCCTTCGCGCCCGCAGCCATAGGCCACGATGCGGCGCGCGGAAGCTATGGCTTCGACCAACGCTGCAAACTCTGCTTCTGACACGGCAGCGCATCCGGCGCGCAACTCATCGGAAGCGCTTTTGGCAAGGTCGGCAAGGGTCATGGGATGCTCCAATGCACATCGGCGGCTTTGAGGGTGTTGCCGTTAAAGGTCACCTCATGCGGGTTATAATTGAAGAGAAAGGTCACATCCCCCGCACGTCTGCGGCGCAGGCCGTGGGGCATGGGGTGGGTGGGCAGGTCTGCGCCGTGGCACAGTTGGGTCAAGATACGATCCAGCGCCGCCGCATCCGGCCAGCCGCACAGATAGTGCAAGCCCCCCGCGCGCAGCAGAGCGGGCAAGCCGTCTTGGGTGCTTTCCACCACATCAGCCGCCCCTTCCAGCTTTTCGCGCCAACGGTGGAACGCTCCGCCGCCTTGCAGCGGAACGGTCACATCGGGCGGCAGGCTTTCCACCCGCGCCACCACGGCATCCAAGCCGGGCAGGGAGGGTGGCAGGGGGAGGGGAATGGCAAACTCGGCCGTTTTGGCATTGGTGCGGGGGCCTAGCAAAGCTGTGCCCTGAAAGGCCGTCAAAGCCGCCATAAGCGGGGCCGAGATTGTGGCAATCCCCGGTGCCAACACCAGCGCATAACCGGAAAGATCGGCGGTGTCGGGCGGCAAGATATCCACATCCAGCCCCAAGCGGCGCAGGCCACGGTACATATCAAACGCCAGCCCGAAATAGCTGAAATCGCGGCCCTGTGGCTGGGTGGCCCATGCCCAATCTGAGGCATAGTCAAACACCAGACCAACCTTGGCTTGCGCGCGCGTCACATCCGGCATCTCCGCCAATTCGCGCGCCACTTGGGTTGCCTCAGCATAAGCAGGGGCAGGGGCGCTATCGGGGCGCAGAAGGCCTGCGTGCATCGCCTCTTGCGCAAAGGGGGCCTGACGCCAGCGGAAATAGCACACGGCCTCGGCCCCATGGGCAAAGGCCTCCCACGCCCAAAGGCGGGCCATGCCGGGCAGCGGGTCGGGGTTCCACGGCGCCCAGTTCACGGGGCCGGGTTGCTGTTCCATCACCCACCAGCGGCCACGGCCCACGGCGCGGTACAGGTCATGGTGGAAGGCTTGGAAATCGGGGTCGCCTTGGCGCAGAAAGTGGCGCTTGTCGGCTTGGCTGGCCTGCACGCGGTCAGACAGAAAGCCGATAGGGTAGGCATCCCAAGCGGCAATGTCTAAATCGGCACCTGTGGCGAAATGGTCAAAATCGGTGACTTGGCCCATGTAGTTGTGCGAAATCGGCGCGGTTGAGTGTTTGCGCAAAATATCGGTTTGCAGCTTGTTGAAACTCACCACCTCGTCACTGGCAAAGCGGCGAAAGGCGAGGGTGTGGGCGGGGTTCGCCTCGGTCACGGTTAGGTTGGGCAGGGCTACTTGGTCAAAAGAGGTGTATTCCATCGACCAAAACACATTGCCCCAAGCGCGGTTCAGCGCGTCGATCGACTGGTAGCGCTGTGCGAGCCAGTTTTGAAAGGCGGTGCGGGCGGCGGGAGAATAGCTGTGCACGGTGTTATGGCAGGCATATTCATTGTCAGTTTGCCAAGCACAGACATGGGGGTTTTTGCCGTAGCGCACAGCCAGTTGCGTCACGATCTTTGCGCATTCCGCACGGTAGCCCTGATGGCTAAAGTCGTAATGCCTGCGCGATCCAAAGCCGCGCGTTTGGCCCTTGGCATCCACGGCCAGCATATCGGGGTGGCGGTCTAGCATCCAGCGCGGCGGGGTGGCGGTGGGGGTGCCCAACACCACCTTCAGCCCCTGCGCGCCCAAGGTTGCAATGGCGCGGTCCAGCCAGCCCCAATCGTACTGGCCCGGCTGCGGTTCCATCCGGCTCCACGCGAATTCGCCAATGCGCACCCATGTCAGGCCGATTTCGGCCATGCGGGCTGCATCGCTGGCCCAAAGGGAGTCATCCCACTGTTCAGGATAATAACAAACCCCAAGCCCGCGCTTCATAGCGCCACCAAGTCTTCCACCAGCCCCTTGGCCACGCCGTCAAAGGCAAAGACCTTGCCAGAGTGCGGGAAGGCCGCTTTCGCCGCGTCGGACATTTCTTCCAGCGCGGTTGTGACGAACAAAGTGTCCATCGCAGCGCCGCCAAAAGCGGGGCAAGAGGTGTGGGGGGCGTCAACCTTCACTTCGCTTAGAAAGCGGCCATCGGGCGCATAGCACGCCACCCGTGCGGACCCCCATTGCGCGTTCCAGACATTGCCTGAGGCATCGACGGTCGAGCCATCGGGGTAAATCTCGGTTCCGGTGAAGTCGAGGTAGACCACAGGTTCCCCCACCGGCCACCCCGCCGCATCCAAGGCCACGCGCCAGATCTTTTGCTGGGCGGTGTCGCCGAAATAGGCGGCTTTGCCATCGGGGGTGAAGCAAATGGCATTTGGGATGGAGATATTGGGATAAAGCAGGCGCAATTCGCCCTTGAACCAGCGATAGATAGCCCCCTTGGCGTGCAGATCGCTGCTGTCTTTGCCCATGGTGCTGACCCAAAAGCCGCCCTGACGATCAACCTTGCCGTCATTGCTGCGGGTGTCGGGCTTATCTGGTTCAAGCGCTGTGACAGGGGTTGAGACGGCGGTTTCCAAGTTAAAGCGGAACAGACCGTTTTCGCCGCAGATCAACAACTCGTCCAGGCTGATGACGCCGGCTGCCGAGACTGACTGTGGGAATTGCCACATTTGTTCGCGCACGCCGTCGTTTGACAAAAGTCGCCATTCGCTGATGTCAAACCAAAACAACGCCTGTCGCAGCGGGTGCCAGAAAATACCCTCGCCAAGGGTGCAGGGGCGGGTGTCATAGATCATGTGCGCTCTCCTTGGGCGGCTGTGTCATAGGCTGCGACGATTTGGGCGGCGCGGCTGGCGATTTCGCCCAAGGGCAAGGCGGGGGTGTAAAGCGCTGTGCCGATGCCAAAGCCGTCTGCCCCAGCGGCCAGCCATTGGGCGAAGTTCGACGCCCCAGCACCGCCCACGGCGTAAACCTGCGTGCCTTTGGGCAAAACGGCGCGGATGGCTTTGACCCCTTCAGGGCCAATCAGGCTGGCGGGGAAGATTTTCAACCCATCCGCCCCAGCTTTTAGCGCGGTAAAACACTCAGTCGGGGTCATCACCCCCGGCCAAGAGGCCATGCCCCGCGCTTTGGTGGCGGCGATCACCTCGGGGTCGCAGTGGGGGGAGACGATCAAGGTTCCGCCCGCCTGTTGCACGGCGTTCACATCTTGCACCGACAGCACCGTGCCCGCGCCGATTTGCGCCACATGACCGCAAGCTTTGGCGATGGCCGCGATAGAGTCCAACGGATCGGGCGAGTTCAGCGGCACTTCGATCCGCGTGATCCCCGCCGCAATCAGGGCATGGGCTGCGGCAACAGCCTCGGGCGGGGTGATGCCGCGCAGAATGGCGATGATCGGGCGGTGGTGCATGGGATCAGTCTTTCAATTGGGCATGAAGTGCCGACAACCCCGCAAGGGTGCAAGCGGTGGCATCCAGGCTTTCGGCCTGCAAACCTTGCAGGGCAAGGGCGCGGGCATAAAGGGCTGACAGTTTGGTGGCCCCGATCAGCTTAACACTTTGGCCCAGCCAATAGGGCTTGGCCCCCGCCAGTTCGATGCCGATTAAAAGGCCGGACAGGCGCGCGCGGGCTTGGGGCGCTGTCATGCCATGCAGCAACCCTTCGGCGCGCAGGGAAAACAGGCGGGCGGCGATGCGCTCGGGGCGGGATAGGGCGTCTGACAGGCCAGCGCCAAACTCGGCGTCATCCCAGCCTTCGGCTGTCAGTGAGTGGCGCAGGACCGATTGGGTGGAAAGAAGCGCGAACATCTCACCCGTCATGAAGGTTTGAAACGACACGACCTCTCCGGCGCTGATATGCACCCATTTGGAATGTGTGCCGGGTAGGCAAAAGACGCCGTCAAAGCCGGGGTAAAGCGCCAAAGCCCCCGCCAGTTGGGTTTCTTCGCCGCGCATGACATCGGCGGGTTTGGCTTGGGAAAGGCCCGGTGCAATGCGCACATCAAGGCGGGGGTCTTGGGTTTGCACCCGCATCAGGGCTGCGGGATCGGTGGGGGTGCAGGGCACAGAGCGATAGCGCGCCTCGACCCAGCCTTGGCGGGCGCCCACCATGCCACAGGCCAGCACAAGGGTGCGGTTGCCAAGCCACGGGGCCACCACGTCAAGCAGGGCCGCTTCAAACTGATCAGGCTTCAGCGCCCCCATGCCCTTATCGCTAGAGCCATGGGCCAGAATGCCGTCGGTCCCCATGGCCCAAGCCCGCAGGTTTGATGTGCCCCAATCCACCGCGATCCAACTGGCCTGCATATTTCCCCCCATTTGCCCCCAGTTTTGCGCTTTCCCAAGCGCAAGAGCAATTGCCAGTTTGGCCAAATCCCTTCCGGCTTTTGCACAAAGCAGCAGGCTTTCTGGCGCTATCGCCAGCAAGGCTCTGGACCTAAGAGCTTGCAGGCGATGGGCAGAAGATACACCATGTCAACCACCAAGGCTTGGGTCGCGCCCTTGCCTGATTCGGGCTTAGCGCGTGGCGCTTATGAGGAGACCTTGATGAACACGATGACCAATGACCTGAGCGGCGTCGTCGCTGCCGACCGCGCCCATGTGTGGCACCACCTAAGCCAGCATAAGCAATACGAAACCGTTGACCCCCGCGTGATCGTGGAAGGCAAGGGCCTGCGGGTCTGGGATGCCAAGGGCAAGGAATATATCGACGCCGTGTCAGGCGCGGTGTGGACAGTGAACGTGGGCTATGGCCGCGAAAGCATCGCCAAGGCTGTGGCGGACCAACTGGTCAAGATGAACTACTTTGCAGGCTCGAACGGCACGGTTCCCGGCGCTTTGTTTGCCGAAAAGCTGATCACCAAGATGCCGGGGTTGAGCCGTGTGTATTATTCCAACTCGGGCTCGGAAGCCAATGAGAAGGTCTATAAGATGGTGCGCCAGATCTCGCACCGTCATCACGGTGGGATGAAGAACAAGATCCTCTACCGCGAGCGCGACTATCACGGCACCACGATTGGCACGCTCGCCACGTCGGGCCAAGCCGAACGCGCCAAGCAATACGGGCCCTATCCCGACGGCTTTGTGATGGTGCCGCACTGCTTGGAGTATCGTAAGCAATGGGATGTCGCGAACTACGGCGAGCGCGCGGCGGATGCGATTGAAGAGGTGATCCTGCGCGAAGGGGCCGATACCATCGGCTGCTTGGTGCTGGAACCTGTGACCGCTGGTGGCGGTGTGATCGTGCCACCGAAAGGCTATTGGGAGCGCGTTCAAGAGATCTGCAAGAAGTACAACATCCTGCTGCACATCGACGAAGTGGTCTGCGGTGTGGGCCGCACAGGCGTGTGGTTTGGCTATCAGAACTACGGCATCAAGCCTGACTTTGTGACGATGGCTAAGGGTGTGGCTTCGGGCTATGCAGCGATTTCTTGCACAGTGACGACCGAAGAAGTCTTTGGCATGTTCAAAGACGATGCCGCCGATACGCTCAGCTATTTCCGCGACATCTCGACCTTTGGCGGTTGCACGGCAGGGCCTGCGGCGGCTTTGGAGAATATGCGGATTATCGAAGACGAGAACCTGCTGGACAACACCCTGCGCATGGGGGCGCGCACGATTGCGAACCTGAACGCGCTGATGGAAAAGCACAAGGTGATCGGCGATGTGCGCGGCGCTGGCCTGTTCTGCGGGGCCGAACTGGTGGCAGACCGTGTGACCAAAGAGCCTATGGATGAAAAACGCGTCGCCGCAGTGGTGGCCGATTGCAACGCCCATGGCGTGATCATCGGCATGACCAACCGCTCGATCCCCGGTTTGAACAACACGCTGTGCCTGTCGCCCGCGCTGATTGCTACGGCCGATGACATTGATGCGATCACCGATGCGATCGACAATGCCCTGACGCGGGTGTTCGGCTGACACCAAAAGCGGGGGGTTCACACCCCCGCACCCGCACCAAAAAGCGGGGGTTTCACACCCCCGCACCCCCGTGGGATATTTGTACACATATGAAAGGGGGGCGCGGCTGCAAGGCTGGGCCCCTTTGCTTTGAAGGGCCCTTTGGTCCGGAGGATGTGATGGCCACGATCCCGCCCGAAGCTTTTGTGCTGCCCGCAGCCGAGCGGGGCAGTTTGCAACAGCGCATAAGGCAGATGGTAACCGAAGGCGTTTTGTCGGGCCGGTTTCGGCCCGGGGCAAAGATGCCCTCATCGCGCGGCCTTGCGGCACATTTGCAAATCTCGCGGCTGACGGTGACGCTGGCCTATGCCGAACTGGTGGCACAGGATTATTTGGCCCCGCAAGGGCGGTCGGGCTATTACATTTCCGACAACGCGCCTTTGGCCAGTGAATTGCCCGCCCAAGCTGCGCGGGCCGAGGCGGTGGAGTTTGGCCGCATAGCGGGGCGCTTCACAGGTGGGCGCGGCGTGGAACGGCCCGAGGATTGGGAGCGCTATCCCTTTCCCTTTATCTACGGCCAAGCTGATCCCAGCCTGTTTGATCACCACAACTGGCGGCAATGTGCCGTGCGCGCCCTTGGGCGGCGCGATTTTGCCGCGATGACGGCGGATTACTACGAACGCGACGATCCTTTGCTGATCGAACACCTGCTCCGTCATATCCTGCCTCGCCGAGGCATTGCCGCGCGTGAGGAGGAGGTGCTTTTGACCATGGGCGCGCAAAACGCCCTGTGGCTGGCCGCCGCTTGCTTGCTTGGCCCCGACCGCAGGGCTGTGATGGAAAACCCCGGCTACCCCGGTCTGCGCGCGGTTTTGGATGCATCTGGCACGCAGGTAAGCGCGGTGGATGTGGATGCCGATGGTCTGCCGCCCGACGGCATCCCCAAGGGCGTGGACGTGGTGTTCACCACCGCCAGCCACCAATGCCCAACCAATGCCACCATGCCCATAGACCGCCGCCGCGCCTTGCTAGAGGCGGCAGAGAGTGACGGCTTTGTAATTGTTGAGGATGATTACGAGTTTGAGATGTCGTTCCTAAAGCCCGTCTCGCCCGCGCTGAAATCTTTGGATGCGGGGGGGCGGGTGGTTTATGCGGGGTCGTTTTCCAAATCGGTCTTTCCGGGGATGCGCCTTGGCTACCTTGTCGGCCCCCCCGGCTTTATCCGCGAGGCCCGCGCCCTGCGCCTGATGACGCTGCGCCATCCGCCCGGGCATATCCAGCGCACCATGGCCTACTTCCTAAGCCTTGGGCATTATGACACGCTGATCAACCGGATGCGCGCGGCCTTTCGCAAGCGGCGTCAGGTGATGCAAGACGCCATTGATGCCCACGGATTGACAGTGGCGGGGCAGGGCGGCTTTGGGGGATCAAGCTTTTGGATGCAAGCCCCCGTCGACACCGAAGCCTTGGCCACCCGTCTGCGCGGCGAAGGTGTCTTGATCGAACCGGGCCGCCCCTTCTTTGACCCATTGCGCGAAGATCGCACCTTTTACCGTTTGGGCTATGGGTCCATCCCGCAAACCCGCATTGCCGAAGGCATTGCCAAGATCGCCTGTGCCATCAAGGCCGAAACTGGCCTTACGGCGGGATCATCACTGGACCTAAGCGCCCACAGGCCCTAAGGTTAGAACCGACCAAACGTCTTGAAGGAGCACAACCCATGCGCATGACCACCGAAGAAGCCTTTGTCAAAACCCTGCAAATCCACGGCATCGAGCATGTGTTCGGGATCATCGGGTCGGCCTTTATGCCAATCTCGGATATTTTCCCCAAGGCCGGCATCCATTTTTGGGACTGCGCGCATGAAGGCTCGGGCGGGATGATGGCCGATGGCTTCACCCGCGCGTCGGGCAAGATGTGCATGATGATTGCGCAAAACGGGCCGGGGATTACGAACTTTGTCACCGCCGTTAAAACCGCCTATTGGAACCACACGCCCTTGTTGCTGGTGACCCCGCAAGCGGCCAACAAAACCATTGGGCAGGGCGGCTTCCAAGAGGTCGAGCAGATGGCGCTGTTCAAGGACATGGTCTGCTATCAAGAAGAGGTCCGCGACCCGACCCGTATGGCCGAAGTGCTGAACCGCGTGATCTTGAACGCCAAGCGCATGTCAGCGCCCGCGCAGATCAACGTGCCGCGCGATTACTTCACCCAAGTCATCGACATTGACCTGCCCCGCATTGTGGAATTCGAACGCCCCACGGGCGGCGATCATGCTTTGTCGGAAGCCGCAGCCTTGCTGTCGTCGGCCAAGTTCCCCGTGATCCTCAATGGTGCTGGCGTGGTTTTGGCGGGCGGTATCGCAGCCTCGATGGCTTTGGCCGAGCGGTTGGATGCCCCCGTTTGCGTGGGCTATCAGCACAATGACGCTTTCCCCGGCAGCCACCCGCTGTTTGCCGGCCCCTTGGGCTATAACGGCAACAAGGCGGGGATGCAGTTGATTGCCCAAGCCGATGTGGTGCTGGCCCTTGGCACGCGCCTCAACCCCTTCTCGACCTTGCCCGGCTATGGGTTGGACTATTGGCCCAAAGACGCCAAGATCATTCAGGTTGATATCAACCCCGCTCGCATTGGCCTGACCAAGAAGGTCACCGTGGGCATCATCGGTGATGCCAAGGCCGTGGCCGAAGGCATTCTGGCGCGTCTGACCAAATCGGCTGGCGATGCGGGCCGCGCAGATCGCAAGACGCTGATCAGCACGACCAAAAGCCGTTGGGCGCAAGAGCTGTCTTCGATGGACCACGAGCAAGACGATGTGGGCACCACCTGGAACCAGCGCGCCCGTGCCGCCAAGCCCGATTGGATGAGCCCGCGCATGGCATGGCGCGCCATTCAATCCGCTTTGCCGAAAGAGGCGATTATCTCGTCCGACATTGGCAACAACTGCGCCATCGGCAATGCCTACCCCACCTTTGAAACGGGCCGTAAGTATCTGGCTCCGGGCCTGTTTGGGCCTTGTGGCTATGGCTTGCCTTCGGTCGTTGGGGCCAAGATCGCGTGTCCTGACACGCCGGTTGTGGGCTTTTCGGGCGACGGGGCCTTTGGCATTGCTGTCACCGAACTGACGGCCATTGGTCGCGGCGAATGGCCTGCTGTCACGCAGGTGGTGTTCCGCAACTACCAATGGGGCGCTGAAAAGCGCAACTCGACCCTGTGGTATGATGACAACTTTGTGGGCACAGAACTGGACGAAGGTGTTTCCTACGCGGGCATTGCCAAGGCCTGCGGTTTACAAGGTGTTGTGGCCCGCACCCAAGAAGAGCTGACCGCCGCCCTGCACAAGGCGATTGACGATCAGATGAACCATGGCAAGACCACCTTGATCGAGGCGATGATCAACCAAGAGCTGGGCGAACCCTTCCGCCGCGATGCCATGAAGAAACCGGTTGAAGTCGCCGGGATCTCTGCCGCCGATATGCGCCCGCAGCTGGTGTAAGATGCGCTACGACCTAGCCATTGTTGGCGCGGGCATACTGGGGCTGGGCCATGCCTTGGCCGCCTCCCGACGTGGCCTGAAGGTCGTGGTGATTGATCGTGAGACCGAGGCGGTTGGCGCCTCGGTCCGCAATTTTGGCTTTGTCACGGTGACGGGCCAGCAGCAGGGCGATTGCTACCGGCGTGCGATGCGCTCACGCGATGTGTGGGAAGAGGTTGCCCCCAAGGCGGGCATTCCGGTGGAACATCAGGGCTTGCTGGTTGTGGCCCAGCGGCCCGAGGCGATGGACTGTCTGGAAGCCTTTGCGCGCACCGAAATGGGGCAGGGGTGCCATGTGCTGACGGCCGCGCAAACCATGGCCCAGCACGGCGCTGTGCTGTCGGGCAAGCCCATTCAAGGCGCTTTGTGGTCCAGCCACGAACGCCGTGTGGAAAGCCGCTTTGCCATCCCGAAACTCGCTGCTTGGATCCAAAGCCTTGGCGTGACCTTTTTGCGCAAGACCTTGGTCAAAGAGGTGCAAAAGGGCAGGGTGCTGACAACATCGGGCGTGATCGAGGCGACACAGGTCGTGGTCTGCCCCGGCGATGATATGCTGACCCTTTACCCCGAGGTGATCGCCCGCCACCAGATCACCCGCTGCCGCTTGCATATGATGAAGGTGATGCCCGCCAAGCCGATCAAGCTGCCCGGTTCCATCATGTCAGACCAAAGTCTGGTGCGCTATTTGGGCTATGCCGAACTGCCTGAATCTGAACCCATCAAAGCGCGCCTGCGCGCCGAACAGCCGCGCACTTTGGCGGAAGGTATTCATTTGATCGTCGTGCAAGGGTCAGACGGCGGTTTGATTGTGGGCGACAGCCACCATTACGACTGGTCGCCCTCGCCCTTCCAACGGGCCGAGGTGGATGATCTGATCATGGACGAGTTGCACCAAGTGCTGAACGTGCCGGGTGCGCAAATTACCGAACGGTGGAATGGCACTTACGCCTCTGGCCCTGAAACCATGATGCGCGAAACGATAGACGACCAAACCCGCTTGGTGATCGTTACCAGCGGCACAGGGGCCAGCACTTCCTTCGCCATCGGCGAGGAAACCATTGCAGAGATTTACGGGAGAGCGTGATGCTGAAAGCGGCGGTATTTGATTGGGCGGGCACGGTGATTGACCACGGCAGCCAAGCGCCGATGGGGGTTTTTGTGAAGACCTTCAAGCAGTTTGGCGTCGATATTACAGTGGCCGAAGCCCGTGGCCCGATGGGCATGGCCAAGCGCGATCACATCAAAACGCTGATGGCCGTGCCCCGTATCGCGGCGGCTTGGGAACAGGCGCAGGGCGGTGCCCCAGATGAAGCGGCGATTGACCGGGTTTATGAGGTCTTTGTGCCGATGAACGTGGAAGCCGTGACCGACTATTGCACCATGATCGAAGGCGCTGTGCCTGCCATCAACCGGATGCGCGCGCGGGGCATGAAGATCGGCTCTACCACGGGTTACACGCGCTCCATCATGGCCAAAGTGCTGCCCTTGGCGGCAGCGCAGGGGTATGAGCCTGACAATCTGGTCTGCGGCGGCGATCTGGCCGAAGCGCGGCCTTCGGCGATGATGATGTACCGCACCTTTCTGGATTTGGGCGTTTGGCCCGCCCATATGGTTGTCAAAGTCGATGACACGGGTGTGGGCATTGGCGAGGGCTTGAATGCGGGTTGCTGGACCGTTGGGGTTGCCGTTTCGGGCAATGCCTTTGGCCTGAACCCTGCGGAAACGGCAGCGCTGAGCAAGGCCGAATTTGCCAAAATGCGGGACGCCGCCTATGCCGACCTGCGCCGCACCGGCGCGCATTATGTCATTGATTCTGTGGCAGATATGGATGCCGTTTTGGATGATATCGAAGGTCGGTTGGCGCGCGGCGAGCGTCCGTGATCCCGTTTGATCTATCGCCCATCGGCTTGGGCTGGATGGCCGTTACCATATTGGTCGCGGGCTTTGTGCGTGGCTATTCCGGCTTTGGCTTTTCGGCGCTGACGATTGCATCCTCGGCCCTTGTCACCAACCCGCTGCACTTTGTGGCGGTGGTGGTGGTGTGGGAAACGGTGATGACGGGGCAAGCGCTGTCTGGCATCTGGAACGATATTGATTGGCGCCGTGTAGGCTTGCTGCTGGTGGGCGCGATGGTGGGCATGCCCATTGGCATTTGGGCGCTGACCTCAATCTCGGAAGATGCTGCGCGGGCGGTTATTTCGGCCTATGTGCTGACGATGAGCTTGATTTTGTTGGCGGGCTGGAAACTGCGTGGCAAGGTTGGCCCCATCGCCAATCTGGGCGCGGGCTTGGTGTCGGGCCTTGCCAATGCGCCGGGGATGGGGGGCTTGCCGGTGGCGGCGTTCTTTGCTGCCCAAGCCATGTCGCCTGCGGTGTTTCGCGCGACCTTGGTGGCCTACTTTCCGCTGCTCGACCTCTATTCCGCGCCGATCTATTGGTGGAGCGGCATGGTAACATGGGACACGCTGTGGATATCCCTCATCGGGTTGCCCTTGGTGTTCTTGTCGAACTGGCTGGGCAGCCGCCATTTTCTGCGCACCGATCCGCAAGATTTTCGCCGGTTTGCGATTTTGCTTTTGGCGGGGCTTGCGGCCCTTGGCCTTTTGAAATCGGTGCTGTGAATGCTGCTTGTGGTCAATGCCGGATCGTCCTCGCTGAAACTGGCGGTCTTTGACGCAAGTTTGACGCAAGTCGCGCAGGCGCGGGCCGAACGGATTGGCACGGGCGGGGCGGCGACGCATCTGGACGCTTTGCAGCAGGGGTTGGCCGAGATGGCCATCACCCCCGCTCAACTGGCAGGTGCGGCCCACCGTGTGGTGCATGGCGGTCGCGATTTGACGCATACGCTGCGCGTTACCCCTGCCGTTCTAGACGGCATCCGTGCTTGCATCCCGCTTGCCCCCCTGCACAATCCCGCCAACTTGACGGGGATAGAGGCTTTGGCGCGATTAGCGCCCGATTTGCCGCAATATGCCAGCTTTGACACCGGCTTTCACGCCACCAACCCCGATGTCGCTACAAGCTACGCCATACCCGCAGCGGCCAGCGATCTGGGCCTGCGCCGCTATGGCTTTCACGGGATCAGTTACGCCAGCCTAGTGCGCAACCTAAGCGCGCAAGGCGGCGTGCCCAAGCGCGTGCTGGGGCTGCATTTGGGCAACGGGGCGTCACTGTGTGCCATCCTGAACGGGCAATCTGTCGCGACAACCATGGGCTATTCGCCCGTCTCTGGCCTCACGATGGGCACGCGCAGCGGGGATATGGACGCGAACGCCGTGCTGAAACTGGCCGAGGTCCATGGGCTGGAAGGGGCGGCGCAAATCTTGAACCGCGCTTCGGGTCTGCTGGGTTTGGGCGGTGTGGCCGATATGCGCGCTTTGCACGAAGCTAAAACGCTGCAAGCGGGCTTTGCGATTGACCACTTTATCTATTGGGCGATCCGCCATGCGGGCTCGATGATTGCGGCTATGGGTGGGGTGGATTTGTTGGCTTTCACCGGCGGCATTGGGGAGAATGACACCTTGGTGCGTGACCGCATCACGCAGGGGCTTGCTTGGGCCGGTGGGCCCCGCGCCGTGGTTGTGCCTGCGGAAGAAGAAAAGCAAATCGCCCTTGATGCGCTGGCGCTGAAGGCGGGTTAAGGAAGTTCCATAGACGGGGCAATTATCGGGAAATTGGCCTAGCAAAGCGGCGAAATCTCACGATAATATTCCCAAAGAGCAGATCGTAAAGGACGGCCATGAATGCGCCTCTGATGAACACCAGCCCCGCCGTCTCGGACGAGGTGCGCAAGACGACCTGTTACATGTGCGCCTGCCGCTGCGGCATCAACGTGCATATGAAATCGGGCAAAGTGTCGTATATCGAAGGCAACCGCGACCATCCGGTCAACAAGGGCGTGCTGTGTGCCAAGGGTGCCTCGGGCATCATGCAGGTGACAGCCCCCAGCCGCTTGCAGCAGCCGCTGAGACGGGTAGGCCCGCGCGGGTCGGGCGCATTTGAGCCCATATCATGGGACGAGGCGCTAGACCTAGCCGTGTCGTGGATGAAACCCCTGCGCGAAACGGCCCCTGAAAAGCTGGCCTTCTTCACGGGGCGCGATCAAAGCCAATCCTTCACCGGATGGTGGGCGCAGGCCTTTGGCACGCCCAACTACGCCGCCCATGGTGGCTTTTGCAGCGTGAACATGGCGGCGGGCGGGATTTACACCATCGGCGGGGCGTTTTGGGAATTTGGCCAGCCCGATTGGGAGCGCACCAAGCTGTTCGTGATGTTCGGCGTGGCCGAAGATCACGATTCCAACCCGATCAAGATGGGTCTGGGCAAGCTGAAAGGGCGCGGGGCGCGGGTGATTGGGGTGAACCCGATCAGAACCGGCTATAACGCCATTGCCGACGATTGGTATGGCATCACCCCGGGCACCGATGGCCTGCTGATCCTGTCGCTGCTGCATTGCTTGTTGCAGGCGGGCAAGGTTGATTTGGAGTATCTGGCGCGGTGGACCAACGCGCCTTTGTTGGTGAACGAGGCCGAAGGCCCCGAAAAGGGCCTGATCCTGAAGAACGCCGAAAGCCAGCCCTTTGTGATTGATAAGCGCACAGGCGCGCCGGCCCCTTGGGATGGCAAAGGCGTGCAGCCTGATTTGGGGGCCACATGGCAGGGGCACCGCACCGTGTTTCAGCACATGGCCGAACGCTACCTTGCCCCCGAATACGCGCCCGAGGCTGTGGCCGAGCGATGTGGCATCCCCGCCGCACGCATCCGCGCACTGGCGGCGGAACTGGCGGATGTGGCCTTTAACCAAGCGATTGAAATCAAACAGGCTTGGACAGACTTTCGCGGTGATACCCACGACACCATGCTGGGCCGCCCCGTGTCTTTCCACGCCATGCGTGGCATTTCGGCCCATTCCAACGGCTTTCAAACCGCCCGCGCGCTGCATTTGTTGCAGATCGTGCTGGGCACGGTGGAAACCCCCGGTGGCTACCGCTTCAAACCGCCCTATCCCAAACCGGTCGAGGCGCACCCGACGCCCCATTTTGTCACCGCCCCCGGCAAACCCCTGTCAGGCCCGCATTTGGGCTATGTGCGCGGGCCGGAACAACTGGCGCTGAAAGACGATGGCTCACCCGCGCGCATCGACAAGGCCTTTACGTGGGAGAACCCGTTTTCCGCCCACGGCCTGATGCATATGCTGATCCCCAACGCTCATGCGGGCGACCCCTACCGCATCGACACGCTGTTTTTGTATATGGCGAACATGGCGTGGAACTCGTCGATGAACACCACCAAAGTGATGGAGATGTTGACCGACAAAGACGAACGTGGCGACTACATCATCCCGCGCATCATCTATTCCGATGCCTATGCATCCGAAATGGTGGCCTATGCCGACCTGATCCTGCCCGATACGACCTATCTGGAACGCCACGATTGCATCAGTCTGCTGGATCGCCCGATCAGCGAACCTGATGCTGCCGGTGACAGCATCCGCTGGCCCGTGTCTGAACCCGACCGCGACGTGCGCGGCTTTCAGTCGGTGCTGCTAGACTTGGGCGCAAGGCTGGGGCTGGCCCCGATGGTCAACGCCGATGGCGGCCCCAAGTTCAAAGACTACGCCGACTATATCCAAAACCACATCCGCCGCCCTGGCGTTGGCCCCTTGATCGGCTTTCGCGGCGCGGACGGCGATAAAGAGGGCAGGGGCGATGCCAACCCCGACCAAATCGCCGCCTATATCGAAAACGGCGGGTTTTATCAGGCCCATGTGCCAGAGGAAGGGCGCTTCTTTAAGCCGTGGAACATGGCTTATCAGAACTGGGCGGTGCAAACCTCGTTCTACGAAAGCCCGCAGCCCTATTTGTTCAACATCTGGTCCGAACCGATGCGCAAGTTTCAACTGGCCGCCGAAGGACACGGGGCGATCCAACCGCCCGACCATCTGCGCGCAAGACTGATCCAAGCGATGGACCCTTTGCCGATCTGGTATCCACCCTTTGGCGATTTGGAAGCCTCGGGCTGGGGTTATCCGGTGCACGCGCTGACCCAAAGGCCCATGGATATGTACCATTCTTGGGGCAGCCAGAACGCTTGGCTACGCCAGATCAGGGGGCGCAACTTCCTGTATGTGCCGACCAAGATTTGGGAAGCAGAAGGGTTCAAGGACGGCGACTATGCGCGCGTCTCTTCCCCCAACGGTGGCATCACCGTGCCCGTGGCCCATATGGCGGCGCTGAACGAAAACACGGTGTGGACATGGAATGCCATCGGCAAGCGCAAGGGTGCTTGGGCCTTGGATGACGATGCGCCCGAGGCCAATCAGGGTTTCTTGCTCAACCACCTGATTTCCGAACTTCTGCCTGAAAAGGGTGATGGGATGCGTTATTCCAATTCCGATCCTGTCACAGGTCAGGCCGCTTGGTTTGATCTGCGGGTGCGGATCGAAAATGTCGGGCCGATGGAACACGCCTCGCCCGATTTCGCGCCGATCCCCCGTGTGGTGCCGCAGGGAAAGGACCGCGCATGACCCAACTTCCCACCCATACCGACAAGAAACTGGGTCTGGTGATTGACCTTGACACTTGCGTGGGCTGTCAGGCCTGTGTCACCGCCTGTAAGGGCTGGAACGATCAGGGATATGGCGCGGCACTTTCCGACCAAAACCCCTATGGATCAGACCCTTCGGGCACGTTCTTAAACCGCGTTCACAGCTATCAGGTGCAACCTGATGTGGGTGCAGCACAGATTGTCAACTTCCCGCGGTCCTGCCTGCATTGTGAAGATGCGCCCTGCGTGACTGTCTGCCCCACGGGCGCCAGTTACAAGCGCACGGAAGATGGCATTGTTCTGGTGAACGAAGACGCCTGCATTGGCTGTGGCCTATGCGCGTGGGCCTGCCCTTACGGTGCGCGCGAATTGGATCAGGCGGTGGGGGTGATGAAGAAATGCACCCTATGCGTTGACCGCATCTATAACGAAAACCTGCCCGAAGAAGACCGCGAACCCGCCTGCGTGCGCACCTGCCCCACAGGCGCGCGCCACTTTGGCGACTTTGCCGACCCAGAAAGCCACGTGTCCAAACTGGTGGCCGAACGGGGCGGTTATGATCTGATGCCCGATTTGAAAACCAAGCCGACCAACAAATACCTCGCCCCGCGCAAGAAAGACGTTCCACAAGAGACCAGCCTTTTGGCCCCCTTGCTAGACATTCAAACCACGGGCTTTGCGGGATGGCTGGACAAAGTATTGGGGAAATTGGGATGAATCCGGCACCCTCTGTTATCTTATTCACCGTTCTATCTGGCATGGGCTTTGGCCTTTTGGCCTTTTTGGGCGCGGGCTTTGTGCAGCCTGCGGGCTGGCTTGCCTTTGCCCATTGGGGGCTTGGCTACGGTTTGGCGGTGGGCGGGCTTACGGCTTCGACCTTTCACCTTGGCAACCCGCAACGCGCTTTGCGGGCCTTTACCCAATGGAAAACCTCGTGGCTCAGCCGCGAGGCTTGGGCGGCAGTGCTGACCTTGCTGCTTTTGGCCCCTGTCGCCCTGTCAGACTGGCTGGGCCTTGGCTGGCCGCGCCAAATTGGCTTGGTGGGCGCTGTGGCGTGTTTCGGCACGGTCTTCACCACCTCGATGATCTATGCCCAGATCGCCGCCGTGCCGCGTTGGAACAATTGGACTGTGCCTGCCATGTTCCTGTCGTTTGAACTGACAGGGGGCGCGCTGTTGTCGGGCCAAACCCTGCCCGCGCTGATCGGTTGTGCTGCTTTGATCGGCGCGCTTTACGCCCATAAAACCAAGGGCGATGTGGCCTTTGCCAAGCGCGGCCAAACCTTGGGCAAGGCCACAGGGCTTGACATCGTGGGGGCGGCAAGCGTGTTTGAACAGCCCCACACCTCGCCCAATTACCTGATGCGTGAGATGATCTATGTGGTGGCGCGCAAACATGTGTTGCGCCTGTGGCCCATCGCCTTTGGCGCTGCGGCGATTGTCCCTGCGGTGCTGGTAACCGTTTTGCCCAGCCATCCGCTGACCTTTGCGCTGGCGGGCGTGATCCACCTGAGCGGGGCTGCCGCCTCGCGCTGGTTGTTCTTTGCGCAGGCCGAACATGTTGTGGGGCTGTATTATGGACAGCGGCAGCTTTAAATCGGCGCGGTTTGCTGTAGGTCAAGGCTTAGGGGCCACGTCTGCGCGATGAGGGTCCAAGCCTAGAGGAGCGTGCCATGGACAAACTCGCCGAGATTCCAACCGGAATAGACCCTGTCTGTGGCATGACGGTAAAGATCACCGAGACCAGCCGCAAACACGACCATCAGGGCACGACCTATCACTTCTGCGGGGAAAAGTGCCGAACGCGGTTCAAGGCGGACCCCTATTTCTACCTGTCAGGCAATGCGAAAATTCGCGGCAAGCTGGCGGTGAAAGGGGTAAGCTACACCTGCCCGATGGATCCCGAAGTGGTGCAAGACACTCCCGGCACCTGCCCCAAATGCGGCATGGCGCTAGAGCCTATGACCCCCTCGACCGCGCCCTCGCCCGAACTGGTCGATTTCACCCGCCGCATGGGGATTTCGGGGGCCTTATCCGTGCCCTTGGTGATCCTGACCATGGGGCCGATGCTGGGGCTTTCTCTGCCTATGGCGTGGCATCCGTATCTGAACTATGCCCAAGCCACCCTTGCCAGCCCCGTTGTGCTGTGGGCCGCCTTGCCTTTCTTCCAGCGTGCCCGCGACAGCTTGCTGAACCGCAGCCCCAATATGTGGACGCTGATCGGGCTTGGGGTGGCGGCAGCTTACACCTATTCGCTACTTGCCACCTTTGCCCCTTGGGTCTTTCCGCCCGCCTATCAAGGTGCGATGGGGGTTGAGACGTATTTTGAAGCCTCGGCCGTCATCATCACCTTGGTCTTTCTGGGCCAAGTGCTGGAACTGCGGGCCCGTGCGCGCACGGGTGATGCGATCCGCGCGCTGATGGATCTGGCCCCCGCCACTGCCTTGCGCGTGCAGCCCGATGGCACGTTTGAGGTGCCCTTGGAAAACATCATCGCGGGCGATCTGGTGCGGGTGCGGGCCGGTGACAAAGTGCCGGTCGATGGCGTGGTGGTCGAAGGCGCATCTTCTGTTGATGAAAGCTTGCTGACGGGTGAGGCGCTGCCCGTGGAAAAGACGCTGGCTGCAGCGCTGACAGGCGGCACGCTGAACGGATCGGGCACGCTGGTGATGCGCGCCACACGGGTGGGTGCTGCGACCGTCTTGGCGCAGATCATCGACATGGTGGCCGCCGCCCGCCGTTCGCGCGCGCCCATTCAGGCACTGGCCGACAGGGTGGCGGCGTGGTTTGTGCCCACGGTGGTTGGGGTGGCGCTGGCCTCTTTCGCCGGATGGATGGCCTTTGGGCCAACGCCCGGATTTCTTTATGCCATGGCGGCGGCCGTGTCCGTGCTGATCATCGCCTGCCCCTGCGCGCTTGGCCTTGCCACGCCCATTTCCATCACCACGGCGGCGGGGCGGGGGGCCTCGGTCGGGGTGCTGATCAAAGACGCCGCAGCGCTAGAGGCTTTGGCCAAAGTAGATACGCTGGTGATTGACAAGACTGGCACGTTGACGCTGGGCCGGCCTGTGGTCAGCGACGTGGTTGATCTGGGTGCTGGCAGCGCTGACGACGTGCTGAGGCTGGCCGCAGCCCTGGAACAAGGCGCAAGCCATCCCTTGGCCAAAGCCATAACGGGTGCGGCAAGCAACAAGGGCCTTACCCTTCCTGCCGTCACCCAATTTGAAACTGTCGCAGGGCAGGGTGTTAGGGCCGATCTGGGCGCAACCCGACTGGGCTTGGGCAACGCTGCCCTGCTGGCAACGCTTGGCGTGGCGCTGCCGCCCGAGGTTGCAGCCCAAGCGCAGGCTTTGCGCGAAAGGGGCAAAACGGTGATGTTCTTAACGCAAGGGAGCACGTTGTCTGGCCTGATCGCCGCGGTTGATCCTCTCAAACCCAACACCGTCCAAGCGCTGGCCAAACTGCACGCGCAGGGCCTGACCATTGTGATGGCGACGGGTGATGCGCAAGCGACGGCGCAAGCCGTGGCGCAAAGCTTGGGGCTCATGCAAATCAAAGCGGGTCTGCTGCCCGAAGGTAAGGCGGCGCTGATTGCTCAGATGCGCACCAAGGGCCATGTCGTCGCCATGGCTGGCGACGGTGTGAACGACGCGCCCGCTTTGGCCTTGGCCGATGTGGGCATCGCCATGGGCCCCGGATCGGATGTGGCGGTGGAAAGTGCGGGCATCACGCTGCTCAGCGGCGACCTTTTGGGCATCTCCCGCGCCGTTACCCTGTCGCGCGCCACGATGCGCAACATCCGGCAAAACCTGCTCTTCGCCTTTGGCTACAACGCCGTCTGCATCCCCGTGGCCGCAGGCCTACTTTACCCCGTAACGGGCCTTGTCCTATCGCCCATGATCGCCGCCGCCGCGATGAGCTTATCGTCGGTGTCGGTCATCACCAACGCCCTGCGTCTGCGCGCTCTTAAACTCTAACCTGCGTCATTTGGGCTAAAACCTACCCCAGCTTTGGGCCTTTGGGGCCAAAAGCAACGGGCCGAGGATCTCTCCTCGGCCCGCGCCATGTCACATTTTGTTAGAGTGGATCACTCTTCGAAGATCGACTTTTTATGTGTGCCGTTGGGCACAAACAGAACACCGATCACAACGGTCATCAGCGCCACCACGATCGCGTACCAAAGACCAGCATAGATGTCGCCGGATTGGGCCGAGATGGCGAAGGCCGTGGCGGGCAGCAAGCCGCCAAACCAGCCGTTGCCGATGTGGTAGGGCAGCGACAGGCCAGAATAGCGGATGCGTGTCGGGAACAGTTCGACCAGCATGGCCGCAATCGGGCCGTACACCATGGTCACCAGCACGATCAGATAGGTCAGGATCGCGATGATCGTGATCTTTTGTGCGGTGAACACGTCTAGGATGTTCTCGGCTTTGGCAACGGTCAGATTGTCCTTGGCCACCAGCGGATAGCCCGCTGCCGTCAAGGCATCTGCCACGCCTTTGTCAAACGCGCCTTTGATGCCGCCAACTTTGGCCGCCTCGGCTTTGGCGGCGTCCAACGGGGCCAGCAAAGCTGCCGGAACCGCCGCACGCGCCGCCGCAAGGGCCGCCTCTGCCGGAGCGACGGCAGCATTTGCCGCATCCAGTGCCGTTTGCGCCGTTGCCTTGGCCGCGTCGTCGGCTGCGGCTTTCAGCGCCTTCTCAGCCGCTGCAACGCCTGTTTTGGCTGCCGATGCGGCTTTATCTGCTTCGTCCAAGGCCGTCATCAGGCCTTGATCAATGGCAGCCTTAGCGGTGTCGACCACGGCTTTGGCCGCAGCGATATCGGCTGTGTTCTTGGCCACGTCATAGGCTGCAATCTCGGTCTCGCCCACTTTGATCACAGCCGGTTCGCCCGCTGCGCCATCCACAGTCACCGAATTGACCGAGAAGCCGTAAAGTTTGGCCTTCGCGATGTCACAGGAATTGGTGAACTTCACCGTGCCTGTCGGGTTGAACTGGAACGAGCAATCCGCCGGGTCTGCCGTCACGGTGACAGGGGTTTGTTGGGCGGCGTGCAGCATCGGGTTGGCGGTCTGGGTCAGCAGCGTGAACACCGGGAAATAGGTGACCGCCGCAATCAAGCAACCCGCCAGAATGATCGGCTTGCGGCCGATACGGTCTGACATGCGACCAAAGATGATGAAACCGGCAGTTCCCAAAACCAGCGACCAAGCCACAAACACGTTGGCCGAGAAGCTGTCAACCTTGATCACGTTTTGCATGAAGAACAGGGCGTAGAACTGCCCCGAATACCAGACCACAGCCTGACCCGCTGTCAAACCCAGCAGGGCGATGAGGGCGATCTTGCCGTTTTTCCAGTTGCCGAAAGCTTCGCGCAGCGGCGCTTTCGAAGCTGCGCCTTCTTCCTTCATCTTCTTGAAGGCTGGGCTTTCGTTCATTTGCAGGCGGATATACAGCGAGATCAACAAAAGCACGATCGATCCCAAGAACGGGATGCGCCAGCCCCAAGCGTTGAACGCTTTCATCATCGAAGGCGAGCCGTCGGCCAGCATCACGGCATTGCCCGCAGCGTCAAGCACCGGCATGTCGGGATAGGCCCCGTTGATATATCCCTGAACCGAGATGATCACGATCAGCGACAGCAACAGGCCCAGCGTGGCCGTGGTTTGGATGAAGCTGGTGAAATAGCCACGTTGGCCCGCTGGAGCGTGTTCAGCCACATAAACGGCAGCGCCGCCATATTCCCCGCCCAAAGCCAAGCCTTGCAACATCCGCAGCGCGATCAGGATGATCGGGGCTGCGATGCCCCAAGATTGGTAGCCGGGCAACAAGCCGACCAGAAAGGTCGATGCGCCCATGATCAAAATCGTGGCAAGGAAAGTGTATTTCCGCCCGATCAAGTCGCCCATCGCGCCAAAGAACAGCGCCCCAAACGGCCGCACGATAAAGCCTGCGGCAAAGGCCAGCAGGGCAAACACATTGCGTGTGGCTTCGGGGAAAGCGGTAAAGTAATTCGCCCCGATGATCGCTGCCAGCGACCCGTAAAGGTAGAAGTCATACCATTCAAAGATGGTGCCCGCCGAGGAGGCGATAATAACTTTACGCTCCTCTTTGGTCATCGGACGCGAGCGATTGCTCACGTTTGACGGTTGTTTTGCCATTTTTTCTCTCCCAGTTTGCCCGCCTTTTGTGCCGGGCTTATAAAACAGTCGGTCCTAAGCGCCTGTCCCTCTCAATCCGGCCCATGACAGGCCAGATCTATTCTCCCAAACCTTGTTTTGGGTTCGGATTAAATCTTGTTCATGCGGTTGGCGATCAGGTCATCGACCACGGCAGGGTCTGCCAAGGTGGATGTGTCGCCCATTGCGGCAAAGTCGTTCTCGGCGATCTTGCGCAGAATGCGGCGCATGATTTTGCCAGAGCGGGTTTTGGGCAGTCCGGGGGCCCACTGGATCAGATCGGGCGTTGCGATCGGCCCAATCTCGGTGCGAACCCATTTCACCAGTTCTTTGCGCAGGTCTTCCGAAGGCTCGATCCCGCGCATCAGGGTGACATAGGCATAGATGCCTTGACCCTTGATATCATGAGGGTAACCCACCACGGCGCTTTCGGCGACCTTGGGGTGGGCCACAAGGGCGGATTCCACCTCTGCCGTGCCCAAGCGGTGGCCCGAGACGTTCAAGACGTCATCCACACGCCCCGTGATCCAGTAATAGCCGTCGGCGTCGCGGCGGCAGCCGTCACCTGTGAAGTAATAGCCCGGGTATTGCGCGAAATACGCCTCTTCAAAGCGTTTGTGATCGCCCCAAAGCGTGCGCATCTGGCCAGGCCAGCTGTCAGCAATGCACAAAACGCCATCGGTTTCGGTCGCGGTTTGCACCTTGCCTGTGGCTGCGTCCAACACTTCTGGGCGCACACCGAAGAAGGGTTTGGTGGCCGATCCAGGCTTTTGTGCTATAGCGCCGGGCAAGGGCGTGATGATATGCCCGCCGGTTTCGGTTTGCCAAAACGTGTCGACGATGGGGCATTTGCCCTTGCCGATGTTGGTGAAATACCAGTTCCACGCTTCTGGATTGATAGGCTCACCCACCGAGCCGAGCAGGCGGAGAGAGGACAGATCATGTTTCTCGATCAGATCGGTTCCCATGGCCATCAAGCTGCGGATCGCGGTGGGGGCGGTGTAGAACTGGGTGACTTTGTGCTTGGCAATCACCTCCCAAAAGCGGCCCGCGTCGGGGAAGGTGGGCACGCCTTCGAACATCACGGTTGTTGCCCCATTGGCCAAGGGGCCATAGACGATATAGCTGTGGCCCGTCACCCAACCCACGTCAGCGGTGCACCAAAAGACATCGCCGTCTTTGTAATCAAAGGTCATCTCATGCGTCATGGCCGCATAGACCAGATAGCCCGCCGTTGTATGGACAACGCCCTTGGGCTTACCGGTTGAGCCCGAGGTGTAAAGGATGAACAGCGGGTCTTCTGCGCCCATCTCGGTATAGGGGCAATAGGGGGCTGCTTGGGCCATTTCGGCCTTTAGGTCAAAATCGCGGCCTTCGGTCCAATGGGTTTCATCACCGGTGTGTTTGACGACCAAGCATTTGACCGAATCCTTGCAATGCAGCAGCGCCTGATCGGTGTTGGATTTGAGCGGCGTTTTCTTGCCCGCGCGGGGGCCGTAATCGGCGGTGATTACCACCTTGGCCTCGGAATCGTTGATCCGGTTGGCCAAAGCATCGGGCGAGAAGCCGCCAAAGACGACCGAATGAATGGCCCCGATCCGCGCACAAGCCAGCATCGCAAAGGCCGCTTCGGGGATCATCGGCATATAAAGCACGACGCGGTCGCCCTTGGTCACGCCATGGGATTTTAGAACATTGGCCAAGCGGCTGGTTTGTTCCAAAAGCTCGCCGTAGCTGATGTGGCGGGCAGGGGTTTTGGGATCATCGGGTTCCCAGATGATCGCCGTCTGATTGGCGCGCTTGCCCATATGGCGGTCGATGCAATTGGCCGAGACATTGGTGGTGCCATCTTCATACCATTTGATCGACACTTCACCCAGTTTGAAGGTGGCGTTCTTGACCTTGGTGAAGGGTTTGATCCAGTCAATCCGCCGACCTTCTGCCGCCCAGAACGTGTCTGGATCGGCCATCGAGGCCGCATAGCGCGCCACATAGCCTGCGGGCGTCACATTGGCCTTAGCGACAAAGTCTGCGGTGGCCGTGTAAAGAGCCGGCGCGCGATCATCCATGGTATCCCCCCTAGGTCAGTTCCACAGCCCCGTTTTCCCGGCCATGGTTTCGGTCTTCATATTCGACGTTTCAAATCTATCGCAAGGCCCAGCTTTCACAAAAAAGGCAAAGTGGCGGTCATGTATACCATTGCATACAGTATAGCAATCGCTGCTTTTTATGCGCAGCCTTTACAGTCCAACCCACCGTGAGCGCAAGAAAATATTGCAACGCCTTGCGTAGGCGACTGAATATTCTGCGCCCGATCTTTGGCCCAAGGGGTGTTTTTCGGTCATGGTGCCGAATCAAGCTCTGCCAGCGTTTCAACATAACGCACCAAAGGCGGGGCGAGGCCGGCTTTTTCTAGCACGCGCCTTTGGCTGGGGCGCACGCCCAGCAAGACCATTTGCCCACCCTTGCGCTGGGTGCGCAACGCCAGCAGGTCCAAGGCCCGTGCGCCAGAGCTGTCGACATAGTCGAGCGCCGTCAGGTCCAGCACGAAATGGCGCGGATGTTCGGCGATTTGGTCCAGCACAGCGCCAGTTTGGGCGGCAGCGCCAAAGAAATAGGGGCCAGAGAGGCGCACAACCACGCGGTCAGCGCGGTCGGCGTCTTCGCCTGTATCAATCACGGCGCTATGCGACATCCGCTGCAAAAAGACCAATCCGGCCAGCGCAAAGCCCACCACGATGCCTTCGGTCAGGTCGCGGAAGACGACCAAAAGAAAAGTGACAATCACAATCACCGCATCGCTGCGCGAGGTGCGCAAGAGCATCCAGAACTGGGCTTTGCCCGCCATGTTCCATGCGACAACGCTTAAAAGCCCGGCAAAGACCGCCATGGGAACGAAAGACACCAAGGGGGCGAGGGCCAGCATAAACCCCAGCACAAAGACGGCGTGCAGCATCCCCGCCACGGGCCCCTTAGCCCCCGCGCTGTGGTTGGTGACGGTGCGGGCCACGGCGCCGGTGGCATAAACGCCGCCAAAGAAAGCCACCGCGATATTGGCGGCCCCTTCGGCGAAAAGCTCAATCGCGGGGCGGTGGTGGTTGCCTGAAAGGCCATCGGCCACTTGGGCTGATAGCAACCCCGTGATCGCGCCCAGCAGGCTGAACTGCAAAGCAAAGGGCAGGCTGCGTTGGATCATCTCCCACGACAGATCGGGCCAAACGGGGGCGGGCAGAAAGCGGGGCAGGGTGCCAAAGCGGTTGCCCACAAGATCAATCGGCAGGCGCAGCGCCCAAACAGCTAGGCTGACCCCCACCACAGCCATTGCCAAATTGGGCCAATGAGGGCGCAGTTTCTTGATGGTTTGCAGCGCCACAATCGTCACCAAGGCCACGGCCATGGCTTGGCCTGACAGGGTGTCTCTGGCCACCCACAGTGCCCCCAACTTGTCTAAAACGGCGGGCGGTTCGGCCCCCGCAAGGTGCAGGCCCAAAAGCTCTTTGATCTGGCTGGTAAAGATGATGACCGCGATGCCCGACGTGAAGCCGATTGTCACCGGATAGGGCAGGAATTTCACGTAACTGCCCAGCTTTAGCCCGCCTGCCGCCATCAGGATAAAGCCCGACAGAAAGGTCGCCACCATCAAGCCCGGCACACCAATCTGCGCCACGCAGGCCGAAACGCCCACGATAAACGCCCCCGCAGGCCCGCCGATCTGATAGCGTGACCCGCCCAAGGCTGACACTATGAACCCGCCGACAATCGCCGTGAACAAGCCCCGCTCTGGCCCAAGGCCCGAGGCTATGGCAATGGCCATCGACAGGGGCAGCGCCACAATCGCCACCGACAGGCCAGCCATGGCATCGGCGCGCAGATCGGCAAAGTGATAACCCTCGCGCCAGACGGTTATGATCTTGGGCAGAAACTCTGCCGCGCGGTGCTGCGGGGCGGAATGGATTGGGTCGGCCATAGGTTTGTCCCCATACTGGGGCTCCGGTCAGGGGGGCGGCTTGTTGGCGCAAAGGGGATGTGGCGGAAAATACTGAAACAATCGCCTTAGGCGAAAGGATCATCCAGATAACGCACCCCTGTCAAGCACAGCCCTTGCGGCGGGGCCACGCTGCCACAGGCGGCGCGGTCGCGCGCGGCCAGTGCCTGACCCACCCGTTCTGGCGCCCAAGCGCCATTTCCCACGCGCACCAAGGTGCCCACCATTGAGCGGACCTGATTGTGCAAAAACGACCGCGCCCGCAGGGCAAAGCGGTATTCGGTGCCATGGGGCACGGGATGGGCGGTGATTGTCACCTCGTCCAGCGTTTTTATCGGGCTGTTGGCTTGGCATAGCGCCGAGCGGAAGGTGGTGAAATCATGGTGTCCGACCAAATGCGCAGCCCCCATCTGCATCGCGTCGAGATTGAGCGGGGTGAGCAGATGCCAAACTTGGCCCGCATCCAGCACGGGCGGCGCGCGGCGGGTCAGGATGCGGTAGAGGTAGCGCCGCTCTAAAGCGCTGAAGCGGGCGTGAAAATCGTCGGGCACTTGCGCACAGGCCAGAACGGCCACGGGTAGGGGGCGCAGGTGCTGGTTAAGCGCTTGCGACAGGCGAAACGGATCCCAAGGCTTGATCAAGTCGATATGGGCCACCTGTCCCCGCCCATGCACGCCCGTATCGGTGCGCCCTGCGGCGGCGATGGTGTGGGGGCCGGGTTCCAGCTTGGCCAAGGCCGCCTCAACCGCCGCTTGCACCGAAGGCCGGCCCTGCGCTTGCCTTTGCCACCCGTTGAAAGGCGCGCCATCATATTCGATCTTTAGGGCAAAGCGGGGCATCGTGCGGGACCAAGCCATGTGGGTTCAAAGGCCCCGCACTCAAGCAAGCGCCGTTGGACCAAAAGGAAGATGTGCCCCATCCCCTAGCCGCTTGGGGCGGGTTTCGCAACGGGGGGCTACTTTTGACGGGCGGGAATGCCTATGTAACAAGCGTAAGGGCAGGGGGCCAATGTGAGTGCAACCGAACTGAGACCAGGCGTTTTGCGCGGAAAGGTGCTGCCTGACCGCGTTGTGCGCCTTGGGGTGACGGGCCTGTCGCGGGCTGGCAAGACGGTGTTTATCACCAATCTGGTCGCCAACCTGCTGGCGCGGGGGCGTATGCCTGCTTTAAGCGCGGCAGATCGGATCGAGGCGGTCTATCTGCACCCCCAGCCCGACATGACCCTGCCGCGCTTTGCCTATGAAGAGCATTTGGCCGCCATGACGGGGGATGATCCGCATTGGCCGCACTCCACCCGTGCCGTGTCAGAACTGCGGTTAAGCTTTCGGATGCGCGGGCGGGGGGTTTTGGGCCGCCTTCTGGGGCCGCAAGTGCTGCATCTGGATATTGTCGATTACCCCGGTGAGTGGCTGTTGGACCTTGGTCTGTTGGACAAAAGCTATGAGGACTGGTCTGACGCTGTCTTAGATCGGCTGTCAAAGCGCCCAGAAGGGGCGGGTTATCTGGCCCTTGCGCGGGCCGAGGATGGATCGCTGCCGCTGGATGACCCCAAGGCCACAGCTTTGGCACAGGCCTTTACCGCCTATCTGCACGCCGCCCGTCAAGCGGGACTGGCTGACTGCACCCCGGGGCGCTTTTTGCTGCCCGGTGATTTGGCGGGCTCTCCCGCGCTGACCTTTGCGCCCTTGCCCAAGCCTGCAAGCCTGCCCAAGGGCTGCCAATGGGTCGCGATGCAAGCGCGGTTTGAGGCCTATAAGACGCACATCGTGCGCCCCTTCTTTCGCACCCATTTCGCCCGCATTGACCGCCAAATCGTGCTGGTCGATGTGATGGAGGCCGTTCACCGTGGCCCTACAGCCCTGGAAGACCTGCGCCGCACCATGGCCGAGGTGCTTTTGGCCTTTCGCCATGGCAAGCGCGGCTGGCTTGACCGGATCATGGGCACCAAGCGGGCCGAGCGGATTTTGTTCGCCGCGACCAAGGCCGATCACTTGCATCACCGCCAACACCCCAACCTAACTGCTCTGACCGAGGCGCTGCTGGACGAGGCCAAGGCGCGGGCCGATTTCGCGGGGGCTGAAACGGCCGCCTTGTCCCTCGCCAGCTTGCGCTGCACGGTCGAGGACGAGATCGCCCGCGACGGCATGGTGCTGGATGCCGTGCGTGGCCGTCTGGCCGATGGGCGGCGGATTGCGCTTTATCCTGGCGAATTACCCAGTGATCCCGCCCGCCTTCTGGCCCCCGCCCGCGCCGGGGCTCCGCGTTGGTTGAATGCCGACTTTGCGCTGATGGCCTTTGAACCTGCGCGCTTTGCCGCCCGCGCAGGCTCTGGCCCGCCGCATATGCGCCTTGACCGCGCGGCAGAGTTTTTGTTCGGCGATCTGTTGTGATGCCCAAAAAGGAAAGCGCCATGGTGCCGCATCTGGAAGACCCGCTCAAAGCCCCCGCCATGGTCGAGGTTGACGGCGCGTTTGACCCCGGAGCGGAGGTGTTCGCCGACCTGCCGGAAGCCTCGATGATGGAGGCTGTGGCCAAAGGGACGCACCGCAACTCGGCCTTTGGGCGCTTTGCGGCTTGGGTGTTTGGCCTGTTGTTCGCCTTGGTACTGGCGGTTCAGGCGTGGCGGTTTGTGACGGGCCTTTGGGCCGCGACACCTTGGCTGGGCTATGTGGCACTTGGTTTGCTGGTGCTGGCCCTTGGGGTGGCTGCGGTGCAGGCCGCGCGGGAAGGCTTGGCCTTTGTGCGGCTTTCCCAGTTGGACGGTATCCGCCAAGCCGCACTGCGGGCCCATGCCACGGCCGATCTGGCCCAAGCCCGCAACGTGGTGGCGCGGTTGGACAGGCTTTATGCCCCCCGCCCCACGATGGCTGCCGCGCGCGCAAGACTGGCGCAATCTCAGGCCGATATCTTCGACGCTGACACCTTGCTGCGCTTGACTGAGGAGGCTTTGATCTTGCCGCTCGACGCCCTTGCCCGCGCCGAGGTGATGGCCGCGAGCCGCCAAGTGGCCGTGGTCACAGCGCTGATCCCCTTGGCCTTGGCCGATGTGGTGGCAGCGCTTTTGGCCAACTTGCGCATGATCCGCCGCTTGGCTGAGATTTATGGCGGGCGGGCCGGAACCTTGGGATCGTGGCGTTTGTTGCGCAAGATCTTCGTGTCACTGCTGGCCACGGGGGCCGTGGCGCTGACCGATGATCTGATAGGCTCTTTCGCCGGGGGTGGGATATTGGCCCGTCTGTCGCGGCGCTTTGGCGAAGGGGTGGTCAATGGGGCGCTGACGGCACGGGTGGGCTTGGCCGCGATGGAAATTTGCCGCCCCTTGCCCTTTGTGGTGGCCAAACGTCCGGGGGTTTCGGCCACGGTGGCGCAAGCCTTGGCAGGGCTGGTCAGCCGCAAGCCAAAGGCCAGCGAGTTATCCTAGCCGCGCTCCTACGGGCGAAACCTCTGCGCGAGTTTCTGCAAGGCGCTAAAAGGGCTTGGCGCGGGATCTTCCAGCTGTTTGACGGGGGCAGGGGACACGGTTTCGGGCGCAGTCCGTGGCGTCTTGCGCGGGGGAGAGACGCGCAGCGCCACCAAGTTCAAAAAACCCGCCGTATCGCCAGACGCCAAAGCGGCTGCCCCGTCCGAGATGCCATCCAACAGCGGGTCAAGCCACTCACGGTCGGCCTTGGAAAAGTCATGCAGAACAAAGCCCGCCACAGCGTCTTTATGACCGGGATGGCCGATGCCCAGCCGAACACGCCCATAAGCCTCGCCCAAATGGGCATGGATGGATCGCAGCCCATTATGCCCCGCATGGCCGCCGCCCAATTTGGTGCGCAGCTTGCCGGGGGCAAGATCGAGCTCGTCGTGAAACACCACCACATCGCCCAAGGGCAGTTTGTAAAAGGCCACCGCCGCATGAACAGATTGGCCCGACAGGTTCATGAAGGTTTCGGGCTTCAGCAGCGCCACCTTTTCCGCCCCCAAGCGCCCCTCGGCCAGCACCCCATGATGCGCCTTGCGCCACGGGCCAAAGCCGTGGTCGGCGGCAATGCGGTCCAGCGCCATAAAGCCGATGTTGTGGCGGTTGCCGGCATAGTCAGCCCCCGGATTGCCCAGACCAACGAAAAGTTTCATGCAGCCCCCCGCCGTTCTTCCTTCGTAAGTTTGGCGCTCGGACGCCAAAAAGACAAGCGGGCGGCAATCGCTTGCCGCCCGCTTTTAAACTTGCCTCAGATCGAGAACGATCAGGCTTCAGCCGAAACCAAACCGGCAGGTGCCGCGATATTCGCGATCACAAAGTTGCGTGCGATCGTGGGCTTCACACCTTCGGGCAGGATAGCGTCGCTGATGTGGATCACATCGCCAATCACTTTGCCGGTCAGATCGACCGTGATGTGATCGGGAATGTCGCCTGCCATCACGTTCAGTTCCACTTCGGGGCGCACAACAGTCAAAGTGCCGCCGCGCTTCAAGCCGGGGCTTGCCTCGTGGTTGATGAAGGTCACGTGCACATGCAGCACCACACGCGATTCGTCGTGCAGGCGCATGAAATCAACGTGGGTCGGCAAGTCGCGGACCACATCACGCTGAACGCCACGGCAAATGACGTGAACGTCAGGATGGCCGGGAACCTTCAGGTTGAAAAGGGTCTGCAAGAAGCGGCCGGCCTTCAGGTGCTTCAAAAGGTAGTTATAGGCTACATTGATGGCGATGGGCTCTTGCCCATCCCCGTAGACTATTCCGGGTACGTATCCCTCGCGACGAGCTTGGCGGGCGGCCCCCTTGCCTGTCCCCGTACGTACCTCGACGTTCAGATCGTTGATCTGGCGTGCCATAGGTGTTCTCCTGTTATAGTCCGCCATCCTCCAAGGGTGCATGGCGCGACTGGGGGGCTATAGCGGGGAAATTCCCCAAGGGGAAGCAGCATCGTTCAAGTTTTTGCAGCTTTTCCCCCAAAAATCGCCCTTTGTCCCTGCCCATGGCCGCAACACTCTCGCCCAAAGCACCTTGCGTCCGGTTGGCGGCGCGTCAAGGGCGAGACAAAACAAACGCACCCCACGCGCTTCTTTGGGTCAAGGCAGGCCAAATATGCTGCGGCTTGCTTGAGTTTCCCGCCCCCTTTGCGTAGATAGGCTTAAGAATTAAGGGGACCTTCATGCGCATTCACAGCGATCTGGCTGATACCATTGGCAACACGCCACTTCTCAAGCTTAAACGCGCGTCGCAGATGACTGGCTGCACGATCTTGGGCAAGTGCGAGTTTCTGAACCCCGGCCAGTCGGTCAAGGACCGTGCTGCCTTGTATATCATCAAGGATGCCGTGGCCAAAGGGCTTCTCAAACCCGGTGGCACGATTGTCGAAGGGACGGCGGGCAATACGGGGATTGGCTTGGCTTTGGTGGGGGCCTCGATGGGGTTTCGCACCGTCATCGTCATTCCCGAAACCCAGTCCCAAGAAAAGAAAGACATGATCCGTCTGGCGGGCGCGGAACTGGTGCAGGTTCCGGCTGTGCCCTATAAAAACCCCAACAATTACGTGCGCTATTCTGGCCGCTTGGCCGAGGCGCTGGCGCGCACCGAACCCAACGGGGCGATCTGGGCCAATCAGTTCGACAATCTGGCCAACCGCACCGCTCATATCGAAACCACTGGCCCCGAGATTTGGGAGCAAACTGGCGGCAAGGTTGACGGCTTTATCTGTGCCGTGGGGTCAGGTGGCACGATGGCGGGCGTGGGCATGGCCCTGCAGCCCAAGGGTGTGAAGATCGGCCTTGCCGATCCCGAAGGTGCGGCACTGCACGCCTATTATTCGACCGGCAAGTTTGAAAGCCCCGGCTCTTCGATCACCGAAGGCATCGGCCAAGGCCGCATCACCGCCAATCTGGACGGCTTTACCCCCGATTTCAGCTACCGCATCCCCGATGCCGAGGCTTTGCCCTTGGTCTTTGAGATGCTGGAAGACGAAGGCATTTGCCTAGGTGGTTCTTCGGGTATCAACATCGCGGGGGCCATTCGCATGGCCCGCGATATGGGGCCGGGCAAGACCATCGTCACCATCTTATGCGACTATGGCAACCGCTACCAATCCAAACTCTACAACCCGACCTTCCTGCGAGAAAAGGGCCTGCCCGTTCCCGCATGGCTGGAGCGGGCGCCGTCCAACATCCCAACGGTTTTCGAGGACGCATGACCCAAGCAGGCCAAAGGGTCTGCGATCTGCTTCGCCTTTTGGGGGCGATGGCCCTTGGGGTGAGTTTGGGTTTTGTGTCGCCCGTTCTTGCACAGGACACCGGTGGCAGTGCTGCTGAGCCTACAACCCAAGCCCCTGCTGCATCCCCTGTCATTGCCACTGATGCGCCCGTCTCGGGCGGCTTTGCGCCGCAAAGTGGTGGGGCTAAGCCCAAGGTCGCGGTCAGCGGGGGGGCCAGTGGCGGGGCTTTGGATTATCAGGGCTGGGCGCGCATGGCCGCGCGGGCCGAAACGGCACTGGCCAACGGCGCCATTCCGGATGCCGGATTGGAAACCATCCGGCTGGAACTGACCCGCTGGCGCGCCCAACTGTTGGACGCGCAAAGCGCCAACTCTACCCGCATTGCCACGCTGAAAGACCAGATTGCGGCTTTGGGCGAGGGTCCCGCCGACCCTGCGACTGAAGACGCCGAAATCGCCACCCGCCGCGCCGAATTGGCAGCCCAGATGACCCGCCTGCAAGCCCCGGGCTTGGCCGCAGACGAAGCCTATCGCCGCGCTGATGGTTTGATCCGCGAGATTGACCGTGTGTTGCGCGAAAGGCAGGCTGATGCGCTGCTAAAGCTGTGGCCCAACCCGCTGTATCCCGTGAACTGGAGCGACGCGCTTGGCGCGCTGACCACCACGGCCACCACCCTGTGGGACGAGACAACGCTGAAAGCCGCCGATCCCCGCGCAAGGGCCAAACTGGCCGACACGCTGCCGCTTACGCTGCCCTTGCTGGCCTTTGCCCTTTTGGCGCTGTGGCGCGGGCGCTTTTGGGCCGAGCGTTTGGTGCTGCGTTTTAGGCCCCCTGTCACCGCCCGCGGTCAGCGCATTTTGGGCTTTGTCACCTCGCTTGGTCAGATCATCCTGCCGGTTCTGGCCTGCGCCGCCTTGGGCGAGACTTTGCGCCTTAGCGCCATGCTGGGCCCCATAGGCTTGCAGATTGCAGCCGCCTTGGCCCCGATGGGCACGGCGTTGTTCGCAGCGGCTTGGCTGGGCGCGCAGGTTTTTCCCGTTACGGCTTACCGCGGGTTGATGCTGGATCTGCCCGCCGACAGGCGCGCCTTGGGGCGCGATCTGACCACGGCTTTTGGCGCGCTTTTGGCGTTGGATATGCTGCGCCGCGTTGCTATGGCCGAGGTTGTGGTCAGCGATGCTGCCACCTCGGTTCTAAGCCTGCCTATCATCTTGGTGGGGGGCTTTATTCTGGTGCGTTTGGGGCAGTTGATGCGCCAAGCCCGCGCCAATGCTGGCGATCATGGCAACGTCACCTATCGCAACCGCTTGTTGGATCTTTTGGCGCGCGGCGTCATTCTTTTCGGCACGCTTGGTCCGCTTTTGGCGGTGCTGGGCTATATCTCGGCCGCAGCGCAATTGGTCTTTCCAACCGCCTTAACCTTGGGGCTGGTGGCGCTGTTGTATCTGATTCAACTGCTCATCAGCGAGGTTTATGGCCTGTTGATGCGGACCGAGGAAGAGCATGACACGCTGGTGCCCGTGCTGATCAGCTTTGCCTTGGCCTTGGCCATGCTGCCCGCCGTCGCGCTGATTTGGGGTGCGCGGGTGTCAGACCTGACCGAGCTTTGGACCCGCTTTACCGAAGGGTACCAACTGGGCGATACCCGCATTTCGCCCACAGATTTCCTGCTGTTCGCCGTGATTTTTGCCATCGGCCTGTCTTTGACGCGGCTGCTGCAAGGGGCGCTGAAATCGTCGATCCTGCCGCGCACCTCGCTGGATCAGGGGGGGCAGAACGCGGTGGTGTCGGTTCTGGGCTATGTGGGCATCTTTATCGCAGGCCTCGTTGCCATCAACTCCAGCGGAATTGACCTGTCGGGGATTGCGATTGTCGCAGGTGCCCTGTCGGTCGGCATCGGTTTTGGTTTGCAGACTGTGGTGTCGAACTTTGTGTCGGGCATTATCCTTTTGATTGAACGCCCGATCAGCGAGGGTGACTGGATCGAAGTGGGGCCGGTGCAAGGGATTGTCACCTCGATCTCGGTCCGCTCCACCCGCATCCAAACCTTTGACCGCTCTGACGTCATCGTCCCCAATTCCGACCTGATTTCGGGCCGTGTGACCAACTGGACACGCTTTTCGCTGACAGGCCGCGTGATTGTTGCCGTCAGCGTGCCCTATACCGAAGACAGCCGCCGCGTGGCCCAGATTTTGCGCGAGATTGCCGAGGCCCAGCCGATGGTGCTGCTGTCGCCGCCGCCCTTGGTGGCCTTTATGGGCTTTGCGGCAGAGATGATGCAGTTTGAACTGCGCGTGATCCTGCGCGATGTGAACTTTCAGGTCGAAGTGCGTAGCGAGATCAACCACCAAATCGCCGCCCGCTTCCGCGCCGAAGGTATCCCATTCACCTCTGCCCACCGCGACCATCTTAAACGCATGGCCGATGAACAGGCCGCCGAGGCCGAGGTGCAGGCGCAAGAAGCCGCCAATATCGCGGCAGTTGAGGCGATCTTGGCCCCCGCCATGCCCGCAGGAAAGCCCAAATGACCGAACTGCTGTTTCGTGACGATCCCTATTTGACCGATGCCGAAGCCGTGGTGCTGGCCCATACGCCCGAAGGCGGGATCGTCGTGTCAGCCTCCATCTTCTATCCCACGGGCGGCGGGCAACCCGGCGACAACGGGTGGATAGAGTGGGATGGTGGGCGCTTGGCCATTGCCACAGCGGTGAAGGTTGATGGCGGTGTGGCGCTGATCCCCGCTGAGGCGCGCGCCATGCCCGCCGTGGGCGCACCGGTGCGGCAACGCTTGGCGTGGGAGCGCCGCTTTTGCCATATGCGCGTGCACACCGCCCTGCATCTGCTGTCAGTCGTGATCCCCTTGCCCGTCACTGGCGGCCAGATTGGGGCGGAACGCGGCCGTTTGGATTTTGCCATGCCCGAAGTGCCCGCCGAGGCCGTGCATTGGGAAGAGGCGATCAACCGCCTGATCGACCGCGATCTGCCCGTGACGCAAGACTGGATCACCGACGACGATCTGGTCGCCAACCCCGCCTTGGTCAAAACCCTATCGGTGCGCCCGCCCACCGGGCAGGGCAGGGTGCGCCTGATCCGTATCGGGCAGGGCGAAGGCCAGATTGATCTGCAACCCTGCGGCGGCACCCATGTTGCGCGCACCGGCGAAATCGGGCGCGTGACATTGGGGCGGATCGAAAACAAAGGCCGCCAGAACCGCCGTGTGACCTTGGAACTTTCCTAACCCGTCCCCCTTGCGTTCCCGCAACACCCCCGTGTAAGAACCGCCCCACGGACAGGTGGCCGAGTGGTCGAAGGCGCACGCCTGGAAAGTGTGTAGGCGGGGAACCGTCTCGAGGGTTCGAATCCCTCTCTGTCCGCCAATACTCCTTGAAATTATTATATAATTTCTAAGTTTTCAGGATATACCGACATCCAAACTGAGTTTGGACGCTCATGTTTGCGACAAGAAAACCACATATCTGATCATCACAAAACCAATTGTCTCTGACGATCACAGATGCGGGTGCCGCAGAAATCAGCGCCTCCGCCCTGAGGCCGTTTTGCGCAATCGGCGCAGATGCAAGCGGTAGATCGCAGGGGCCAGAACAAAGTCATAGATCCAGCAGGCGCTCTGAAAGACCCCCGGCAAGCCAAAGGTCCAAGCCATCCACCTGTACCTTGGCATCTGTGCCCAAAGCACCAAAAACGCCGGAATACCTGAGGATAGCTTGCCCTCGTGCAACACATAAAGGCGCTTGGCAGCGGCGTCTGCATCCAGCCCCCAGTGC
>CAMAYO010000017.1 GCA_945862465.1 Pseudorhodobacter antarcticus
CCAATGTGCCTTTGCCCGTGGGCGCTTTTCTGCAAGCCACAGCTGAAGGCGAAGCCGCCCTGCTCGCCAGTGTGAAAGGGGCTGTAGGCCCCGCCCGCCGCATCATTGATCTGTTTGCTGGCATCGGCACCTTTGGCCTGCCCTTGGCCGAAAACGCCGAAATCCACGCCGTAGAGGGCGATGTTGCCATGCTGACCGCGCTGGATAAGGGCTTTCGCATGGCCGAAGGGATCAAGCGCGTCACCAATGACATCCGCGATCTTTATCGCCGCCCGTTGGAGCCTGATGAGTTCAAGGGCTATGACGCCGTCGTCATTGACCCGCCGCGTGCTGGCGCTGAAGCGCAAAGCCACACCTTGGCCAAGTCGAAAGTGCCGGTGATTGCGGCCGTGTCATGCAACCCCGCCACCTTTGCCCGCGATGCCAAGATTTTGACCCAAGCCGGTTACAAGCTGAACTGGGTGCAGGTTGTCGACCAATTCCGCTGGTCGCCCCATGTGGAATTGGCGGCGCAGTTCACGCTGTAACGCATCGCTTTAGAAGCCACTGGCCAGATCGCAGCCTTTGGGCTAGATCGTCAAAAAACCACAAGGCGGGCGGGATATGGCAGGGTTTCTTCGGGTCATCTTTGTGACCTTTGCATTGTTCGGGCTGTCAGCCTGCCTTGAACTGCCCAAAAGCGCCAAGCATTATTCCTATAACGGCGAAAGCGTCACCACGATCGAGGTGCATAAGGCCGACCGCAAGATGTACTTGCTGCATGGGTCAAAGGTGCTGAAGGCCTATCGCATCCAGCTTGGCGGCAATCCCTTGGGCCCCAAGCAGTTTGAAGGTGATGGCAAAACGCCCGAAGGCGCTTACCGCATCAGTCAGCACAATCCAAAGTCAACTTACCACCTGTCGCTGCGCATTTCTTACCCCAACGATGCCCAAAGCGCCTATGCCAAGAGGGCTGGTAAAGAGCCGGGTGGGGATATTTTCATCCACGGTCAACCGGGTTGGACACGGGTGAAGGGGGATTGGACGGCGGGCTGCATCGCGGTGACCGACAAAGAGATCGAAGAAATCTACGCCATGGTCAACGATGGCACGCAGATCAACATCTTCCCATAAAGGCCGTTTTAAACGGCCGCGCCCAGAAGCATGGTCCACCACAACTTGCCCGAGGGTTCTTGGAACCAAGAAAATCCCATCTCGGTCGCCCGTGCATCCAAAACCATATCGCGGGTGTCGGCTTGGTTCATCCAATCTGACAGGGTGACCAGTTCGGTCTGATAGGTTTCGGAAATCAACTCTCCCAGCAGTTTGCCGGTGTAACCAACCCGCTCTACCCGCACCAAGGGCGAGGAGCCGTCAGACCCAAAGTGCCACGGGCGGTTTTGCACTGCCATGTCGCGCGAATGGGTGGCGCAGGCGGCGATCAGGGCGGCGTTCAACTGCACCTGCGGCGCGCCTTTGCTTTGGCGCAGCACGTTCACGGCATCCAGCATCCGATACAAAATCGCTGATTCGTCACCCGGTTTAATGGCATACACCTGCGGCAAAGGCTTGCCGTCTGACCCAACAGGGGCGGGGGCAGGTTTGGCACAAGCTGCCAAAGCCGCTGCGGCACCTAGAAGCAAAGCTGTGCGTCGATCCATATTGCGTCACCTGTCTTGGGCCTTAAGCGGGCCTTAGAAATCCCTGCGCCGTCCTTAGCGCATATCTTTGGCAAGAAAAACCCATGGCAAAGGCACACGACTTAACTTGGCTGTGAATTGCTGCGGCCGCCCTTTCGGTGTAAGAAACCCCCAAATCGGGCCGAGCCGTGATAAAAAGGAGATCAGCGCATGACTGACGACACCAAAACCCTAGGTCGCCGCCTGTTTATGACAGGGGCTGCCGCAGGCTTAACAGCTGCCGCACTTCCGGCGCAGGCGCAAAGCTTTGCCAACTCAACCGAATTTGAAACCCCCACGACCGAAGGCAACGAACGCGCGAACGTGTCTAGCTTTCGCTTGATGTCGTGGCAGGACTACTTCCCGAACACCGACCATGGTGTGATCTTGGTCGATATCACCTCTCGTGCGCTGCATTTTTGGTCTGAGGATCAGTCGATCTATCGGCTATACCCGACCTCGGTGCCGCTGACCGAAGAGCTTACCAAGCGTGGCAGAACCACCGTCATTCAAAAAGTCGTAAACCCGCGCTGGGTCGCCACACAGGGAGAGTTGGAACGCAATCCCGATTGGCCCAAATCGGTTGAAGGTGGATCGCCCGAAAACCCCTTGGGAATTAGGGCGTTGTATCTGGGTTGGCCGACGTACCGCATCCACGGAACCCACGACACCCGCAAAATCGGCCGCCGCTCGTCCAATGGCTGCATAGGGCTTTACAACGAACATATCGTCGAATTGTTCGAGCTGGCCTCGGATGGCACGCAGGTCTTGCTGATCTAGGGTAGCCCCTGACGCAATGGATTCCATGTGTCAAAATTGTGACGGATGCAAAAGAAGGCTCCAAAGTGTTGCTTTTTTGACGATTTTTGCGCATTGTGCCTCACAAGATGCGCTGAAAGTGTTGCAATGTTGCCTTTGACCTGCTTGTAAAGTAACAAGAGGAACTGTCTTGGACGCGCCCGCCGCCTCTGCGAACATCGGTTTGGCGCTTTAAATGGAGAATACTATGAAAAAGATCGCTCTCGCCGCCGTGTTGTCCCTGGCTGCTTCGTCCGCTTTCGCTGGCGGCGCTGCCACTCCAACCGTAGCTCCTGAAGTCACCGCAACCACCTCGTCGTCGGCTGGTGGCATGGTTGTTCCGCTGCTGCTGCTGCTGGTTGTCGCTGCTGTCGCTTCGTCGAACTAATCTAAGCGCGGTCCGGTTTTCCGGTATCGCTCGAAAGGCGGCAGTCAAACTGCCGCCTTTTTCTTTGTAAGCTATGGTTTATCAGGCAATTCTTGTTCAAATTTCTGCTTGGGCAGTTGCAAAAGCGCTGCCAAAATGCTTTTATGCTGCCACGAGCAACAATTCTGTCGCGTCCCACGCGGATCAAGCGGCTGAATAAATCATAAACGGAGATCAAAATGAAAAAATTCGCTCTCGCCGCCGCCCTGACTCTGGCTGCTTCGACCGCTTTCGCTGGCGGTATGGCTGCACCTGTTGTTGAAGCTGCACCGGTTGTCGCTGAAACCACCTCGTCGTCCGCTGGCGGCATGGTTGTTCCGCTGCTGCTGCTGCTGGTTGTGGCTGCTGTCGCTTCGTCGAACTGAGCATTACGAACTGAAGTTCGCTTCAGAACTACAGGCACAAATTTCAAAGGACGGCGGGCAACTGCCGTCCTTTTCATTTGGCGTTACGCCAACCAACCGCCCAGATTTTCGCGGATGATGCCCGAAAGCGCTGCGATATGGGCGGGCTGGTCGTTCAGGCAGGGAATGTAGGTAAAGCTTTCGCCACCTGCGTGCATAAAGGCTTCGCAAATCTCGCCCTGAATTTCTTCCAGCGTTTCAATGCAATCGGCCGAAAAGGCAGGGGCCATAACCGCGATGCGCTTTTTGCCAGCCTTGGCCAATTCAGCAACGTGTTCGACGGTATAGGGCTTTAGCCAAACTTCGCGGCCGAAGACGGATTGGAAGCTGACATCGATCGCCCCCTTTTCCCATCCCAAAGCCTCACGCAAGAGGCGCGTGGTTTTCATGCATTGGCAATGATAGGGGTCGCCCTCCATTAAATAGCGCAGGGGCATGCCGTGATAGCTGGTCACCAGAACGTCGGGCTTATGCTCTAGCTTGGCATAGGCATCCGTCACCGACTGCGCCAAGGCATTGATATACAGCGGATGTTCAAAGTATTCCGCCACGGTCCGCACCGCAGGCTGGCGCTTTTCGCTCGCCAAAGCGCGAAAGAAGGCATCGTTGGCCGTGGCTGACGTGGCGCCCGCGTAATGCGGATAAAGCGGGAAGAACACGATCTTCTCACAGCCAGCCGCAATCATAGCTTTGACCTTGGACGCGGTTGACGGGTTGCCATAGCGCATACAGAAATCAACCATGATCTCGTCGCCGTAAACCGCCGTCAGGCTGTCTTTGATCGCCGCTGTCTGCTGCTTGGTGATGGTCAGCAGGGGGCTTTCGTTCAGATCGTGGTTCCAGATCGACTTGTAATTCGCCCCAGATTTTGACGGACGCACCGTCAGGATGATGCCCTGCAGAATAGGTTGCCATTTCCAATCGGGCAGATCGACGACGCGCTTATCGGACAAAAACTCGTTCAAATAGCGGCGCATCGGCCAGTAGTCATAGCCATCCGGCGTGCCCAGATTGGCCAGAAGCACGCCCACCCGTGGGGTTTTCACCACGGGGTGGCTGGCCGGTGCATGGGCCAAGCGTCCGGTTCCTGGGGCGACGTCCGTCATCTTTTGCTCCTTGATTCGTCAGCGACAGATAGTGGCATTCTGCTTTTCATCACCAAATACCCCTTATTCCCTTAGAAATAAGGCTTTCCGCTACTGTTTTGGATACTATAATGGATACTATCATGTCTTTTATTTCGTGGCTCACACTGCTACCAAGGCTTCATTACTAGGGGATCACCAGAAATGCCATTCCATCCAGCAACACTTAGTTTCCTGCTATCAAAGGGCAAATACTACGCCTGTGTGACGATCCCCAAAGACCTACAAGCCCAGTTTGGCAAAACCCAGATCAAGAGGTCTACAGGCACGGCTGACCGAAAAGAGGCACAGCGCCGCTTGCACTCGCTCGAACAGGAAATCTACAGGCTGTTCAACCCTATCAAGGACGAGGTGGAGTTCTTCGCTGCTGCATTGCAAGCGACATGGGATGAAGACTTTGTGACAGACGAAGAACTGAATGATCCCCAAAAGCTAAGGCAAGCCCTCGCCCACTTACTCAAAGTCGCTCAGACAGAATCGAAGCGTCCAAGATTGCCTTGGGATCAAGAAGACGGCGAAGCAGGGTGGCTTAAAGACTTTGCCACAGACACTGCCGTTCCGGCTCTTACCAAGATGCACAATGACACCTTCGCCAACGGTGATCCTGATGCCCTAACCTTCGCTGACCTACGGGCAAGTTACTTTGAAGGCCCCCTGAGCATTGCTGCAAGCACTGTCACTTCAAGCAAACTTGCCACCAAGGAGTTTTCAGACTTCATTGGCCCCAAGATAGCTAAGGACATCCGAACGCCTGACATCGTGCAATACTGCCGCTTCTTGCACTCCAAGGGCATAGCCAATAGCACAATCAAAGGCCGTGTGGCTAAAGCATCCGCAGTATTCACAAGCGCCAAAGCACTTGGTCTAGTCGGTGATAACCCTTGCTTAGGCATCAAGTTGACTGATTTTGGTGTCGCTCCAGAGAACTATGCGCCTTTGTCAGGAGAAGAAATAACAGCACTCTTCGCGCTAGAGATGCCACCACAAGAGCGGTTGGTTTTCCAACTTCTTATGACTAGCGGGTGTCGCTTGGATGAGGTCGCAACCCTGATTTGGTCAGACATAACTGTTGAGACAGACATTCAACTTCTTGATCTGAGTAGAAGGCCAAAACTTAGGAAGAATAAAGGTTCAGCCCGTAAGATACCGATACATCCTAAGGTAACCCTACCCCCAAGAGGCGAACCAGACGCGCCATTGTTCAACTATCGTCGTCTGAAAAGTGGTAAGTCTCAGAATGCCAGCACCACCTTGATGTCCTACATACGGCAGGTCACCAATGATAGGTTAAAGGTAGTTCACAGCCTCAGAGGCTCGTTTAAAGACAGTATGCGTGATCTTGGTGTGGCAGAAGACTTGCAGGATTTCCTCACTGGGCATTCCCTTGGTGATTTACCTCGCAAGTATGGCAGAGGCCCAGCAATGAGCGTGCGCTATGAAGCAATCTGCAAACTGCCCGTTCCTTGGTAAACGCTCATAGGAAGCCCGCCCAGCGCGATGTCGTGTTAGCGCCACCTATGCCTATCTTTTGCACAGATGACGCTGTACGGCCTCTCCTAGCCTAAGAAGACTATGCTAAGCCATACTATAGGCATCAGCCACAGTAGAGCCAGCATATGCTTCTTCAGAGATGGGTTTTTAGGAAAGTTTTCCATCACAAAGACCCGTGCTGACCATAACAGCCGTAGCTGGTCTCCTCGCGATTATAGTCGCCACGTGTCAGCAGGGCAAAACGGACAAGGTGGTTACCCCAGAACCTCACACCAGCAATGTTCAGGGTCTGCAGGAACTGTTGGTGGTTTGTCACAACCAGCCCGCCTTCAGCGATCTCTGCCATAAAGACTTGAGCCAGAGCGCACTCCTCGCGCAGTTTGATCCTAAACTGCTCTACCCTTTCAGGTGTGGCTGGCACGTGGTCACACTGAAGGAACCTGACAGACGGCGCTGCTTTGGCATCAAATGCCCCAATAGTGTTGGCTAGATCGATAATCTGGGCATAGAAGCACTTATACGCACCAAGGCTCTGAACATCCTCGTAACGCAGGGTCAACATAGCTGCGCGAGTTCGATAAGCCGTATTACTCTTACTGATCAGTGTGTTCCTCTCATCAGCATCAGCAGCGACAGTCTCCCAACTTGCCTCTTTATCAATGAAATCAGGCTTGACGTAGAAGTTGGAGCGCATATCGACCCGCCCAAGGACACCACCAGCCACAAGTGCATCTGTTATTTTGGCCTGTCCTAGCAACTTCACGCTAGGCTTGTGATGTTGAGCCAGACCGTCACAGATAACACCAAGCACATCTACAACATCCAAACGCAAGCGCTGGTCAACAGCACCTAGTGCCTTAGCCGCAGCCGTATCTGCTTTGTGGTTCTTAGCTTTAAACTTAATAGTCATTTTCTTAACTTTCATATGTTGAGTATCGAATCCTGAACGGACCGCAGTTGATTTCCTGAAGACAGTTGATGCAGCAACTCCACCAGATACCCGAACGAGGGTCATGGAAGGTCTTGGCTGACTTGCATCGGATGCACTGATCCGAATACTTGATCTTGCTGTTGGTGGCTGTGTGCTTGGCTTTATAAGAAGGAACTTTAAAGCCGTGTTGGGGATTGTTCACATTATTAAACCTCTAAATATATGCGGAAAAGACCCCACCAGTCTTGATGCCACGGGAATGGACATCGCAACTGATGGGGTAAGTCTTTGTGTAGGACTCGATGGAAGACGCTCCATCAATTCAACTACTGCTCGTCTATGCACAGTAACTTCGATAACTTGGATTTACGAAGCTACACAGACCATTTCTGGACCTCGTAGAGGTTAAGATGCCTGTCGGCATGGCCTGATAATCGGGACGAGTGTCCGACTATTCTGATTAGAATTGGTGTGAAAAAAACGACAAAGAGTGTCGCTAAATCAACATCCTGTCATTTTTTAAGCTATGTTATTGATATGATTGGATAATGCAATTATAGGCGACATTAAACCTACTCGGGGGGTCAGAAATTCCCACGGGGAGCATGTGCCTCACCTTACATATATGGGTGTTCGCATGTGATATGTCAAGGTCTAAAGTGTAAATAAATGCACTTTCGTTAATCTTTTTTGTGGTGATCATTGGGGAAACTGCATTTATAAATCGAATCCAACTATGCAGATTTATAAAGTCATGATATAGAGGTTTCATCAGAAGGAATCTCGCTCATGAAACAGTTCGTTGTCTACTACCGCGTCTCCTCCAAGCGTCAGGGCGACTCTGGTCTTGGTCTTGCTGCACAGCAACGAGATGTTGAGATTTACCTAGCCACCTACGCTGAGACACCCTTTGAAGTAATAGGTGAGTTTCAGGATATTGAGAGCGGCGCACATGATGACCGCCCTGCCCTAGCCCAAGCCATCGCCCTTGCAGAGAAGACAGGCGCAACGCTTCTTGTGGCTAAACTCGACAGGCTATCGCGCAAGGTGTCCTTCATCTCTGCACTGATGGACCGCAAGCGTCTCAACCTCGTGGTGGTCTCTATGCCACAAGCAGATAAGTTCAGCCTTCACATCTACGCTGCACTGGCAGAGCAAGAGCGTGAGTTCATCTCCCTTCGCACACAGGCCGCATTAGCGCCTCTGAAGGGCACAGGTAAACTTGGTGGCAATAGAGGCAACATAGACGCTGCTAACGCTGGGGCACGTGCTGTGGCTGACGCTCATGCTTCTAAGGTCATGGATACTATCCGCCCCCTACGCCAAGCAGGGCTGACCCTTCAGCAAATCGCCAACACGCTGAACAGCACCAAGGTGACAACATCCAAGGGTGGTCTGTGGTATCCCACAACTGTCGCAAACATCTTGAAGCGGTTGGAAGTCTGACCACTTAAGGGCGTGGAACCTTCCAGAATGTTGGGTGTGGCAATTATATCACAGGGTATCCAGATTCGTATCCAAGACAAAAAAATATGAAAAAATCGGGATTTTCTGCCTTGTGCTACCCATCACCAACAACCCACCTAGTTGTTGGGTTTGCCCCCCCAGTATATCCCCACATCAGAATGTCTGTACTACAGGCATTTGATCATCATTCAGTTAGAGACTTCTATAGACCTGATGGATAGACTAGGGGGTGGAACCCAAGAAGAACCCAACCTCACCCAAGACTCACCCAAGCAATCGCCCAACTCCAGATTCAGTATAAGTCTCAGATAACATTTGATAATACACAATCAGACCCACCAGACCCACCATGCCAACATGTTCTTTTAGTCTACAATGGAGCAAAATATATAGTCCCATCACAAACCATCAAGCCTTTGATTACATACAACAATTACCCTTTCCAAATGCAGAAAAAAACCAAAAAAAGGGGTCAAAACACTCTCACCCTGCGGAGTTTTCCTTCGTTAGGCTTTAACCGCACCTTTTGAAAGACCGCTCCCTATGTGGGCTTGTATAGCTTGGCTTTAAGCGTAACCTTTCACCCAAAAGTTTTGCTTGAGGGAGCGAAAACGTGGCTAAATGTAGCAAGTGTGACAAGAAGATCGGTTTTCTAAGCAGTTCGGATGGCATGTGTTTAGATTGTGCCAGTGCTGCATTTAGCGCCGGTAAAGGCGCACGCCTAGAAGCGGAGAGATTGGCCGCCCTCGCACAGACAACCGAAGCCATCCAGCACAGAGAAGCTGGCATTTCGGCAGTGATAGTGACCACAGAAACTCACACAAATCTGAATATTACGAAACGGATTAAGATCATAGTCGCAACGGTTGAAAGTTCCTTTGATGCAAAGTTGGTCGAAAAACAAGACGAACTGGTTTTTGGCCTCAAAACTGAGTGTTATGACGCAGGTGGAAACGCGGTGGTGGGAGTAACTTTCAACAGCATCGAAACTTACAGTGCATCAATCGGGGCTGGAAACTTCAAGAAGTTCAAGATGGTAGCCTATGGAACTGCGGTTGTGGTTGAGAAGTAGAACTGCCTAGAAATGGCGGTAAAATGTGTGATTTAGTGGCAAAGCAGAACATGGAGTACCAGAAATATGGCTGATTGCGTGAAATGTGGCAGACGCATCGGGCTTTTCAACAACGGCACAAGCGGGCGATGCAGTGAATGTACAGCTTCGGACTTGCTGGCAGGGCTCGGTGACAGTTTTTACAAGGAAGAGCGCCTGAAAGAGGAAGAGCGCAACACTGAGATCGAAGCCATAATGCTAACCACAGAAACAGCCCCCAACCTCAACATCTTAAAGCGGATTGAGATCGTCACCGCTGAATGCGCCTTTGGCATGAATGTCTTCAAGGATATGTTCATCGCCATCTCGAATGTTGTTGGTGGTAGGTCTGAAACCGTCCAGAAGGCTATGCGTGAATCTAGAAAGACGGCGCTCTACGAACTGAAGCGAGAAGCCTATCTGGTTGGTGCAAACGCTGTGGTCGGCGTCGATCTGGATTACGTCGAGATGGGAAGCGCAGGGTCGAGCATGGTCATGTTGGTGGCATCTGGCACAGCGGTAGTGATTGAGTAGTGAGATTTGCAGGAGCGGGGTTTGAACGCAACGAAGCATAACTTCGATCTACGGAAGCTAAACAGCATTTGGATCGAAGATGTGTTAACGATGGCCGCTTGGGCCTGAGGGTGAATAAAACTGTGATGCCACTGGATTTGAACAGAGATCACAAGATCACTCTGCAACGCCACGGCGCTAAGCTTTGGTCATATAATGACAACAAACCAGATGTGGTTGAGGCTGCAGTTTTAGACTATCTGCGCGACCACGGTTTTGATGGGTACTTTACCCAAAGGGATTCATATCTTAGCCTTTTCATGACGCTTGCTGGATGGCCCGGAAAAATTAGCAAGAACATGCCACCAGGCTTTGTTAATCCACACTTTGTCTATTATAATGGGTCTGATAGCTGGCTCAGCCAGCACAAGTTTACCTTTGCACAGGCCATCGTTGAGGTTGATGGAGCGACTATCACTGGAATGACCGAAAAGATTAAAGCTTTCTGTACTGGGCGGACCTCAAGCATGAACTCGTTCTCGGGACTCAAACAACAGCCCGAGCACATGGTAGATTTTCTCCATGCACTAGGGATCGAACGCTTGAAACAGGAAATCAAGGATCAGTTCAGCGAAGAGGGTCTTGCTGCTAGAAAGTTTCTTTACGATTTTGATACAGACATGCGTTTTCTTTATCAATCGAGCTCGGCCCTGTCTTTGGATGGATCGCAGCATGCCACGCGACCAGAGTATATTTTTCAATGTGCGTTCCACAGGGGCGGCGGCTTTGAAACAAATATAGACCGCACTGAAAAGTTTGCACGTCAGGTCAAGGATGACGCATTGAAGGCAAAAATCGTCGAGGCTTGCGCATTCGCCAGAGTTTGGCGTGAAAGAACTCTAGCAAGCTATGAGACCACGACTTTGGACCTCCAAATTTGGGATGAGACTGGAACAGCGATTGTCGAAGTCAAAGCCCCAAATGATCGACTTATGCGTTCGCAGACGAACACAATTGAAAGCGCTCGACAGCATGGTGAACGGGCATGTGTGATCTATGTCTCGAGTTTCGAATAGATATATTCAAGAAATATAGAGGGAAGCCACAGACGCAGTTATTGTCAGCACGGCAGAGGCGAGACCAAGTGCAAATTTCATCAACTGACTCCGTACTTTTTGGTGGCATGCCATTAGGGTTTGCGCGCAAACACAGACTTTACGCAACGAACGATGTTTCCCGTGTCCCAAAAAATAAAATAGTACAACGAACCACGATGGGCGACAGAAAGGCCGAACGAGTCTTCATCTGAAAAGGAGCGCGTGGGCAACACTTGTCCAGTCTCAAGCGCCTCAACACACTCTTCCATCGTAACATCGACAGGGTCAGGCTTGAGCAAGAAGTCTACGGCACTGGCAGATTGGACCGACGACAACAGCAAAACAATGGGAAGTAATGCGCTAGCCTTCATTCTTGGAAACTCCATTGCGATATTTCGTCTGCAAAGTACCCATAGTCGCTACAGCTTGGAAGCGAATTTGCGGAAGATGCTCGAAATGGAACCGTGCCTCTCCAAATCATGTCTAGATTTGCCGTCAAAAGTCTCACACCCCCCCTCAGCTTTGCTGCTTTTGGTGTGGCACAGCCACTCAAATGCCTTTTGGCGTGGCAAATCTTACCTAAATCGACTGTTTTCAGCTTCTTTTGACCAAATCATAGCCTTTTCGTCCTTACTGACCACCAGATCAGTATGTTCCCACAAACGGGCACGCCCATAACTCAGTCTACGTTTCTCCACAAAGCCCATGTCCCTAAGAACCGCAGCAATGTCGCGCTCTGCAAGAAACCGAAACCTATCAGCCTGAATCTGAGTAACGCTGAAGACAAATCCGCCTTTTCGTGGTTCAAGGAAGTCTTGTAGTTCAACCTGATAGTCCGCAGTCTTGTCCCTAGCGGTTATCTCAGTCTTGGCCTCAGTGTCAGGTGCAGTCCTGAACATACGCTCTTCACAGACGACCAGTTCAAACCAGTCTCGCAACTCTTGTAGACCACCAGCATCAAGCCACACCGAAAAGGTATCCAAGAAAGCTGCTGTTTCTTCCTTCGACTTTTTGTGGTCAATGTACTCTGGAACCCAGTAACGTCTATCACCCTGTTCGATATGCAGAGGCTTGTGGCTATTGCTCGTGATGATCAGCTTGAAGTGTTTGCGTAGCGTCACAGCCTGAATGTTCTTCTCCTCTGTCCGCATACTCCTGCCAGTCACAATGGACTTCAATTTGTCAGCGGATAGTTTGTTGTCAGAATACATCTCATCCAACAGCACAGCCGTAGAACGATACAGATCAGCAGAGTATGTCCCCGTTAACTGTTTCAGGCTAGTCGTAGGGGCGTTAGTCTTCCCAACCATTGGCGTTACAACTTGATCCCATAGGAAGTTCTTCCCACAGCCTTGAGCCGACCTTAGAACAACCGCCATATCAGCAGATTCCAAAGGCTTTCTGACCATAAAGGCCAAGAACGATTCAAAGAATGCTGCTTCTTCTGGCTTCTTGAACCACCTATCAAGCAGTTCCTGCCATAGTTCTGGTCGTGGCATAGCTGGGTCAATGACCTTACTGGGCTGCAAGAGTGGCTCCGACCAGGAGTTCAGATAGCTATGATACCCTTCCTCATAAATCCTACCCTGTGAAGGCATATACTTTTCTCCAACGATCACTGGAATCGCCGAGTAAATCTGTCGCTCATTAAGCATTTCGCTCTCAATCCTATGTTTGTTTCTAAACTGCATCAAAATGTCCTTCAGGACGTGTAGGTTGACAGTCTCTTGGCTCTTCTGAAGCCTAAGAACATCCCGCCCCATGATGTCACTCGTCCTGTAAAAATAACCGCCTAAGAACGTCTTTTGCAGCAGAACCTGTCGCGTCTTTCTTTCCGTAGCCATGAAATATTCCCGTCTTTACCCCTTAAGGGCTGTTGAGTTTCATTGTGTTTTCCTGAATTTTTGCTGATTCGTATGCGGACGGCCCCACGAGCATGGGCGTCTTAGTTTGCACACTGATGTTGGTGGCTCGCTGAGCGAATGGATACTACATCCGCTACTACTTTGGATACTACGCCTAGGCCTAAGTATCTGTAATTATTATCTTTTAATTATTAGGACAGATAGTGGCATTCTGCGTCAAATCAAATACCTGCATCGGGCGGCAGCTTTACTTCTGGCACCGAAAGCGCATCTGACAAGCGGTTTGTGGCAGAACCCGGCCGCAGCGGTTTGGGTTGGCTTTCCGCGGGGGCCCAGCCTGTCAGCACCACGATGTCAAAGGTCGCGGGGATTTTGCCATCTGCCCCGCCGTAGGTTTGCTGGTAAAGCTCTGCCGCACGGGCAAAAACAGCGCGCTGCGTTGGCTTTCGCAGACGGGCAGCCATGGCGTTGCCCTCGCCCATCGCGCGCAGGTCTTGCATCAGGTGAAAGGCGTCGCGATAGCGCACTTGGGTGCTAAAGCTGTCGGCCACAGGCAGGGCAAAGCCCGCGCGTTGCAACAGCCCACCTAGGTCGCGAATCTCGGCCATGGGCAGAATGCGCGGCGACAGGCCGCCTGTCACCTCGGCCTCGGCCTGTGCCAAGCAGGCGCGCAACTCGTGCAGCGTTTGGCCCGCAAACAGCAGCGCCATAAACCAACCGTCAGGCTTTAGTGCGCGGCGGCATTGCACGAGTTGGCCGACCGGATCATTGGCCCAATGCAGCGCCAGCGCGTGCACCACCAAATCTTGCGCGCCTAGGGACAGGTTCAGCACCTCGTCATCGGCGATTGTGGGCATTTCTGACCAAAGCTGTGGAAAAGCGGTCACAACCACGGGGGCTGTAAAGGTCCTGTTAACCTCGATCAGTCTTTCCTGAACTTCAGATACGACCATCTCTTGCAGAAATAGCGCCGTGGCCTTTTGGCGGTTGCGCAAAAGCTGGGGGCGGTCGGTCAGGATGGGCACGGTCTGCATGGCGCGGACCATAGGAGTGCGTGATGGGATTGCAAGCCTTGCTGCACATGGCCTACCCGCCGCAATGCATCACCTGTGGGGCGCGGGTGACCAGTGACTTTGGCCTGTGTGGCGATTGCTGGCGCGAGACGCCGTTTATCGCGGGGCTGGTGTGCAACCATTGTGGCATTCCGCTGCCGGGGGAAGAGGCCGACGCGCCCGTGCTGTGCGACGATTGCCTAACCATCGCCCGCCCGTGGCGCGCAGGGCGCGCGGCGTTGCTGTATCACGAAAACGGCCGCAAGCTGGTCTTGGCGTTGAAACACGCTGACAGGCTAGATCTTGCCCATCCGGCGGCGGAATGGATGTTCAAAGCCGCCCAACCTTTGCTTTCCCCCGATATGCTGGTGGTCCCCGTGCCGCTGCATTGGTGGCGCTTGGTGCAGCGGCGCTACAATCAAGCGGCGGTTTTGTCAGGCCGCATCGCGAAACTTGCACAGCTCGCCCATTGCCCCGACCTGTTGCAACGCCCGCACGGCACCGGATCGCAAGAGGGCCGCAATCGCGAGGGGCGCTTTGCCAATATGTCGGGCGCATTAACGCTGCATCCCCGCCGTGCGGATCGGGTGAAGGGGCGGCATATTTTGCTGGTGGATGATGTGATGACATCGGGGGCCACCTTGGCCGCGGGGGCAGAGGTGTGTTTGGCGGCAGGGGCCAGTGCTGTTTCCGTTTTGGTCATGGCGCGCGTTGCGAAACAGGCTTAAATCCTTATGATGGCGCCAATCTCACAGGCTGCCCCAAGGATGATCTTGATGAAATCTGTTGAAATCTACACCACGCAAACCTGCCCCTATTGCCATGCCGCCAAGCGCCTGTTGACCAAGAAAGGCGTGGTATTTACCGAGATTGACGTGGGCCGCGACCCATCCTTGCGCGATGCCATGACCCGCCGCGCCAATGGCGGTCGCACCGTGCCGCAGATATTCATTGGCAACCAGCACGTCGGCGGCTGCGATGATCTGCACGCGCTAGACCATGACGGCAAGCTTGATCCGATGCTGGCCTAGGCGATGCGGATAGCCCTGATCCAACTGACCGTCACCGACGACCCCGTGGCCAATCTGGCCGCGACCTTGGGCTTTGTGCGCCAAGCCCATGCCGAAGGCGCAGAGTTTATCCTGACGCCCGAATGCACCAACGGCCTGTGGTCCAACCGCGCCGCGCAAAAAGCTTTGCTGCGGCTGGAAGAGGATGACGCCACCTTGGCCGCCATGCGGGATGAGGCGGGAAAGTTGGGGATTTGGCTGCTGATCGGGTCGCTTGCGCTGCTTACGGGCGATGAAGACGGCCGCTTTGCCAATCGGTCGTTCCTGATCCGCCCCGATGCCACCATCGCCGCGCGCTATGACAAGATTCATATGTTCGACGTGAACGTGTCCGAAACCGAAGTGTACCGCGAATCAGCCGCCTTTCGCCCCGGCAGCCAAGCCGTTATCGCGCAAACGCCCTTTGCGCCGATTGGCATGACTGTTTGCTACGATGTTCGCTTTGCCACCCTGTACCGCAAACTGGCGCAAAGCGGGGCGCAGATTATCACCGTGCCTGCCGCCTTTAACCACATCACGGGTGCGGCCCATTGGGAAACCTTGCTGCGCGCCCGCGCGATTGAAAACGGTGCTTTTGTGCTGGCCCCCGCCCAAACCGGCTTTCACGCCGAAGCGGGCGGCAAAGGGCGGCGCACTTACGGCCACAGCCTTGCCATCGCCCCTTGGGGAGAGGTGCTGGCCAATGGCGGAACTGAACCTGGCGTGACGCTGGTGGATCTTGATCTGACCCAAGTGGCCGATGCGCGGGGCCGTGTGCCCTCGTTGCAGCACGATCGGGGTTTTGAGGGGCCATGAGTGAGCGCCTTGAAGATCTGGCCGTTTCCTTGTTTGGAGAGTTGTTGACCACCGATCAACTGGCGCGCAACCGCATCTCCAAAGCCTTGCCCAAGGGGATGGAACTTTCGCATTTTTCGGTGCTGAACCACCTTGCCGGTGTGCAGGATGAGCGCACGCCCGCACAATTGGCCAAGGCGTTTCACGTCACGCGTGGGGCTATGACAAACACCCTGTCCAAGCTGGAATGGGCCGGCCATATCCACATCCGCCCCGATTGGGATGACGCCCGCCGCAAGTTTGTGGCGATTAGCCCCTCTGGCCGCGCGGCGCGCGATGCGGGGGTGCAGGCTGTGGCGCCGGTGATCGGCGATCTGGTCAAGGCCTTGGGTGCTGACCGCGTGCGCGCCGTTTTGCCCGTGCTGCGCGAATTGCGCACGCGGTTGGAAGACGGTGAATAGGCTTATTGCACGCTGTTGAAGACGGCCTTTGACCCCGTAAACATGCTGGTAAAGAGCCGCACCGCATTAGACGTGTTGACCAGCGGGCTTTGCGTCACCAGCACCACATCGCGGTCCTCAATCAGAAACGCCCCGGCGCTAAACAGCCCATTGGCATTGGTCAGATCAAAAGCAAAGACCATCTGCGCCTTGGGCGGCCCCTGCTTTGGCGCAGCCCTGACAGCCGCCGACGGATAGGTGCGCAGGATCAAGACGGCCTTTGGGTTGGCCATGTCTTGATTAACCCCACCGATCATCGACATGGCCTCTAGCGTGGTCACAGTATCCCGCGGAAAGTCGATCACCGCTTCGCGCCCAGCAGCGCCCAGCGACAGGAAATAGCGCTGGTCGGGTTGCACAAAGATTTTGTCATTACCCATCAGGGTTGTGTCCAATTCAGGCTGCGCCAACAGCCTTTCGGCGGCTATGGTGTAAAGCTTACCGCCGCGCTGCAGGTTGATCTGCGGGTTGGTCATATTGGGCAGAACGCCACCCGCCTGCGCCAAGACCGTGGTGATCGTCACATTTGCGTCGAGCAACGGCAAAGTGCCTGGGTTGGGCACGCCAGAGATCACATGAACCGAGTTCTGCATTCCCGCCACCCTGTTCAGCTGCACTTGGGCTGAGGGCATGATGCTGTGCAGCTTCTGCTCTACCTTGCTGCGCGCGGCGGTCGCGCTTAGCCCCGCCACCTGCACGTCGCCGACATAGGGCAAAAAGATCGTGCCCGCGCTGGAGACGCGAATGTCGGGCATTTGGATAACCTTTTGCCCCGCCTGGCCTAGCAAAGAGGTCTCGCCATTGTCCCACACTACAAGGCTGATCCGATCCTCGGGCTGAATAGCGGTGTCAAAGGCAACGGCTTTGTGGGCGATCCAGTCACCACTTTGGGGGGGATGGCTGCTTGGCCAAGATTGGATCGTGGGCAGCGTGGCTTGTGTGACGATCTGCACCGCAAAGGGCGCAGAGGCGTCTTCTGCTCCGGCGGTGATTTGCTGCATATTTGCAAGGTCTTGCGGTGGGCTGCAGGCAAAGAGCGTGCAAAGCAAGACGAGGGCAGAAAGCTTTTGGCCTAAGGGTCCGAAATTTTTTTTCATAATAAATCCTTAAATCCCGTCAAAATCAAACAGGATCCGTAAAAACCTTAGCATACCCACGCCCCGCAAAGGGTCAACCCCATAGGGTCCGTGCGCAATCCGAACACCACGCTTTCCAGCGTTTCGCCAAGACTAAGTCGGTTTTGCCGCAATTTAACAGGCGCACACTCTTCATGCGCCTGTTATAGAGCCTTGCGAACCCACCCAAAAGGAAACGGGTATGCGTCGTTTGTGGCAACAGCCCGACCTATGGGCCTTTCTGATCCGGCTTTATCGGCGGACCGAACAGGCAGAGCTTGACCTGATCTCTGCCGGTGTGGCGTTTTTTGGCTTTTTGGCGCTGTTTCCTGCGACGGCTGCATTGATTGCGATTTGGGGCACCCTTTTTGACCCTGCGGTTATTCAAACCCAGCTTGAATTGTTGAAGGGGTTCTTGCCGCCGGATGCGCTGAGCCTTGTGCAAGAGCAGGTGCAATCCTTGCTGCAAATGCGCGGCTCACAATTGGGGTGGACCACGGCGCTGTCGACGCTGTTTGCCCTGTGGTCGGCGCGCGCGGGGGTGGCGGCGTTGATCCGGGGGCTGAATGCCATTTACCACAGGCCCAACCGCCGCAGCGGGCATCATCAATTGCAGGCGATTCTTTTGACCCTTGCGCTCATCGGTCTTGCCATGTCGGCCATGCTGGTCACGGTGGTGGCCCCGCTGGTGATCGGCCTGCTGCCCTTGCCGGGGGATGACGCCGTGCTGCTGCACCGCGCCAACTTGGCGCTGGGGGTGGCGTTGGTTTTGATCTCGTTGGGTTTGGCCTATCGCTTTGGGCCAAACCACGGCCCAACCCGCCCGCCGCTGATCAGTTGGGGCCTGTTGGTGGCGGTGGTTTTGTGGGCAATGGCCGCGCGGGGGTTCATGCTGTATCTGGCGAACTTTCCGTCTTACAACCGGGTTTACGGGTCAATCGGCGCGGTGGCGGTGCTGCTGATTTGGCTTTACGTCAGCGCCTATACGGTGCTGTTGGGCGCGGCCTTTGATGCCGAGTTGCACCGCAGCCGTAAGCCTGACGCTTAGTAATCGCGCGTCAGGAACAGGCCCAAACCTGTCATGCCTTCCGAATCGGCATGGGTTTTGGCGGTGATATTGCGGCCAAGGTCATAGTTCAGGCTGATGGCAGATGTGCCGCCTTGGCCCACAGTCACCTCGCTATAGGCCTTGTCGCCCAGATATTTGCCTGCCGTCACGGTGGTGTTGCCTGTGCCATCCGCCTGCACATCCAGATTGTCCAGCAGGGTCTTGCGCCGCAGCGCCCCCATCACGCCATCGCCGCCCCGACCGGCAAGCGAGGCCACAGCCGAGGCAAGTTGTGCCGCCTGAAAGGCGCTGATCTTGTCTATGCCTCTGTCAAACAACAGATGCGCCAGCACCTGTTCCTGTGGCAAATCTGGAGACGAGGTAAAGGTCACAGCGGGGTTGGTGGCATCGCCTTCAATCAGCACTGAAGACGCAATGCCCCCACTTTCGATCCCCGCCAAAATATGCACATAGGGCACCAAGGCGCCTTGAAGTTGCACTTGCGCCTCGCTTAGAACCAGCCGCCGGCCCAGAATATCCAATCGTCCACGCAGCAGGTTAAACGCCCCCGATGGGGATATCTTGGCCGTAGTGCCGCGCAGGATCAACGTGCCGCCCAGTTCAGCATCCAACCCGCGCCCGCGTACAAACACCTGATTGGGTGCTGATAATGTTACATCCAGCCCATAGCCTGCCCCCCCACGCACAGCCCCGCCCGTTGGGCCCAACCCCGCGCGTTGGCGGGTGGCGGCTGAGGCGCTGGGCTCGTTAACATGGCGCAGGCCGGGCAAGTCCCCCGCCACAGCGGCATTGGTCGAGGGGATTTGCAGCTCTGTTTTACCAAGAGTGATTGTGCCCGAAATCATCCCCCCGCCAAAGGCAGGCCCGTTTAGAGCAAGCGTTCCATTGGCCGTTGTCGCATAAAGCTGTGGGTTGCGCAGAACCGTGTTGTTCAGCGCAAAGGCAAGGTTTGCTGGGTAAGGGGCCGTCAGCCCCATGTTTCCCGTGACGCCCAGCTTGCCCCCTGTCGTTACGGCCGACTGTCCCGTCAAAGCGGCGCTGCCGTTGCCAAGGGTGGCATCCAAAGACATCTCTTTCAAGCCAAAGGGCAGGGTGGGGTCGGCCAAACGGCCGCCGGAAAGCTTTACCTTGCCGCTTAAAGAGGACAGGGCGAAAGGCCCCCTGAGCCTGACATCAAAGCGCAAGCCCCCCTCCAGCGACCTTGGCGCGATAAGAACATTGGCAAGGGCCGCCGCACTTGTGCCCGTGATCTGTAGGTCAGCCGTTTTGTAATTGGGCGAAAGATTGCCCACGACTGCGGCCTTCATCTGCGCGGGCCCTTGCAGCGTCAGATCAACGGCCATTCCGCCCGTGCCACTGCGCGCTATGCCCGCAAGGGTCACAGGCCCCGGAAACTGCGGCAGGATCAGGCCCAGATTGGTCAGGCGTGCGGAGAGGGCCAACTCGCCCGCTGCGCCGTTGGGCTTTGCCGCAATGCTGGCCTGAACTTGGTCATTCCCCAAATCAGCCGCCAAAAGCCGCACCCCTTGAGGCCACAACGCCAAAGATGCCGTCAGCTTGGACTCGCCCCTCAGGATCGCATCAGCTTGCGCCTGCCCCATTGCCAGATCGGTTCCCATCGCATCCAGCACCAGAACGCTTTCACCCGCAGCCCCCTGCAAGCTGGCTGTGCCTTGCAGGGCGCCGCTATAGCCCGCCCCCAAGGCTGAGAGATCGCCAAACGCCACCTCCCCCGTCAGATCGGTGCGGCTGGGCGTCAAGCTGCCCGATAGGTTTGCCGTCAGGCTTGCAGCTTTCAGGGTCAAGGCGCGCAGGATTGTGCCTGTGACATCGCGCTTGGCTGACAGGTCAAGCTGGCTTTCGCCCGCCATCAGGGCGTCAATCTGCGCCAGTCCCACGCCCAAGCCTTGGCCCAGCACCGACCCCGTTACATCAAACGCCCCGCTGATTGGATCAAGATGGCCCGCCAGATCAAAGCTGGCCGCCCCCGATAGGCTTTGCCCCATAAGGCCGGACAGGCGCGAAATGTCATCATAATGCCCCAGGATATGGCCTTGCACGGCTGCCATCTGGCCAAGATCGCCTTCGGCACTGAGCTGATACCCCGGGGCTGTCAGCGACAGGTGGGTGATCTGCAAAGCTGATGTGCCAGCCGTCCAGCCAAAATCAGCTGAGCCCTTAATGTCCCGCCCCAGTGCTGCAGCCCATCCAGCGTCGGGCAGCGCCAGCCCTGCGGTTTCAACCAGCGCCCTGCCGTTAAACAGCCCATCTCGCAAGCGCCCTTGCGCCAAGATTGTGGCGCTGGCGGCTTTGAAAGCGCCGCGCGACACGCCTTTGACCGCCGCTTCAAAGCGCCAGACATCGCTTTGCGCTTGGTCATAGATCAGCGTCACATCGGCGCTGTCGAGTGTGATGGGCGTGGGAGAGGCGAAGGGCAGCGTGACGGCTCCAGCCACTTGCGCCATACGCCCTGTCAGGTTCAGTTTTTCGGGCTGTCCTTGCGCGTTCAGCGTCATCGACCCGTCCAACTGCAAGGCTTGGGATTTGACCGACAGCGCATCTACCCGCACCCCGCCGTCCGCCCCCCGCTGGCCTTTCAGGCTGAGTGCCGTGTCAACGCCAAAGAAGGCCGCATAGTCCGGCAAAAACAGCGGCGTCAGATCACCGCCCAGTTCCCCCGCAAATACCCTGTTGCCCTGCGCATCATCGGCAAGGGTTAGCTGCCCCTTTAGCCTTGGCTGCCCATCGGTGGCCAAAGCCACCTGCGCGTCAAACTGCGTCAGGGGGCCGTGGCCCTCCAGCGTCAGCTGCGTGGCAGGTGTGCTGGGAATATGCAGCAAGCTGGCCGCGATGCCCCCCGCCCCCTCGGCCGCGTCAAGCGACAGGTCCAAGACCTGCGTGGCGTTGGAATATGCAGCTTGCAGCAGAACATGGCCCTGTGGCCCTGCGTCCAGCCGCTGCATATCCAGATGCGCTGTGCCCTCGCCGCCCGACAGGGTAAGATTGGCAGAAAGGCGCGCCTCAACCGCTTGCCCCAGAACAGACGGGCCAAGCACCACCTTTTGCGCAACGATGGATGTGATGGTGATCGACACGGGCAGATCGGGCAGCGACCACGGCTGTGCGGTGACGGCGGGCAGGGTGGTGTTGGGCTGCGATTGTGGCAGTCTTTCAAGGTCAACCTCAGCCGCTGACAGATCGGATATTTTGATTTGGCCGGACAAAAGGGCGCTCTGGCTCCAATCTAGCTTGACGTCTTTCAGGGTCAGCCAGACGCCTTGGTCATCGGCTATGGTCAGTTGCGATAGGCTGGATTGGGTCGACAAGGCACCTTCAAACCCGTCGATCGTCACCACCCGCCCTGCGCCCGACAGGCTGTCTTGCAGCCATGTGGTCAGAAAATCCTTGTCCACAGCGCTGTCGGCCACAGCCATCAAAGGCATCAGTCCAAGCACAAGGGTGATCGCGAACCGCATCAAAACGCTTGCCCCAAGCCGGCATATATCTGCACTCCGCCGTCCAGCGCGCCCCGCACAGGCATCGCCAGATCCAATCGAATCGGCCCAACCGCCGTGCCATAGCGCAGGCCCAATCCTGCGCCCGCTTGCCAATCGCTGTCTGCTCCCGTGACCGTGCCTTGCCCCACCGCCCCCGCATCCACAAAACCCACCACCCCGATATTGGCGCTGACCTTCATCCGCGCCTCGACCGAGGCGGCCAGAAACGCCGTGCCGCCCGTGTCGACCCAAGTGGCTCCATCCAGCACCGAAATCCCAAGGCTTTGATAGGCTTGCCCCCGCACCGTGCCCCCGCCGCCGGAATAGAACAAGTCGGTGCGCGGCGTGCCAAGGGCTGACGCGCCCAAGATGGCCCCGCCTTGCACACGGCCCGCCAGCACAGCACCCCCCTTTGCGCCCAAGGCCTTGTAGGCCCGCGCGTCCAAGGTTAGGCGCGCGCCATCGTCGGTCGCGCCAAAGCCGAAAAAGGGCTTGGCCCCAAGGTCAAGGTAATAGCCACTCGCAGGCTCGGTCTTGCTGTCGCGTTTGTCTAACGTCGCGCCCAACGGCAGTTGCAGGCTGCGGTAGGTGAAATTGCCCGCGCTGTCGTGGCCATCGGAAAAGTCATAGGCCACGGCGGCATGGGCGGTGAGTGTGTCGCTGAAGTAATGCGTCAGGCCCACGCCCAGTGCCACGGTATCGGCGGAGTAATCGGCGTCATTCTTATGGCCCAAACTGGCCGACAGGTTCAGTGTTGAATCGGCATCGGGTGTGGCGGGGCGGTCTAGCGTGGTGCCCAGCGCATAATCCAGCCCGCTGCCCGAGGCGATGATGTTGCTTACCGCTCCTGTCACCTCGAACCGCTCGCCGCCGCCCAGAAGGTTACGGTGCAGCCAACTGCCGTTGAGCCGCAGGCCGTCGTTGGTCGCCACTTCGGCGCCAAAGACATAGCGGCGGGGTAGGGCTTCGGACAGGTCTGCCGTGATGCCCAGCATGTCGGGCGCAGTGATGGTCTCAGCTTCGGTCAAGGTGACCGAGGAAAACACGCCACTCCGCCGCAGACGCTGCGCTGCGCGCGCCTCTTCCGCCGGATCAAAGCGCTGGCCTGACGGCAAGCCCGCAATCTTGCGCACACGGTCGGGGCGGATATGGGTGGCCCCGTTCACGGTGAGATCGCCAAAGCGCAGAACGGGGCCGGGGTTTAGCCGCACCATAACCGATAGGGTGGCACTGGCATGATCGGCCGTTAGCGCCTGTTCTGCGACAGCGGCTTTTGCATGGCCTTGGCCTCGCCACCCGTCAATGCCCGCTTGAACCGCCGCCTGCACTTGGCCCGCCCCCGCCAACAGACCCGTGGCAAAGCCGGGCGGCAGGGGTTGGTTGCCCGCCAAAGGGGCGATCGTGGCGTTGGAAAAGACAAAGCTAGGGCCCGGGTCAACCATCACCTCGACCGTGCCAATGGCGCTGGGCGCATCCAAAGGGGCGATGCTGTTGGCCTCGCGTCCGTCAATCAACACATGGATGACGGGGCCGTAATGGCCAGCGGCATAAAGGGCTGACAGAAGCTTGCCATATTCCGCCCGCGCATCGGCAAACAGGTCAAGTGCCGCCTTGTCTTTACCCGCCCCCACCAAACCCGAGGCGGCGCGCAGATCGCGCATCAGCGCGGCATCCGAGCCCGCCACGGTAAAGGTCACCCCGTCCAAGGCGCGGCTGGGCAGAGCACAGGCGAGCACCACCGCCAGAACGGCAGCGCTGGCCCAAAGCTTAGGAATGACCGAAAGACCCATGCTGGCTTTATACCCCTTGCCCCAAGTCTAAACCATCCTGCGCCGTGCCGTATTGATATTCCTCAACCCGCCTCCGGAAAGGGCTGGATTTTTTCCCGCCCCCATTGGAAAAGGTGCCAACCATAGGAGTGCGCGCATGTCATATATCCCCGCCGAAACCCGTTACGACAAAATGATTTACAACCGCTGCGGCAAGACCGGCCTGAAACTGCCCGCCATATCCTTGGGCCTGTGGCACAATTTCGGCGATGACACGCCGCATCAGACCAAGCAGGCCATCTTGCACACCGCCTTTGATCTGGGCATCACGCATTTTGACATCGCCAACAACTATGGTCCCCCCGCCGGGTCCGCCGAAACCGCCTTTGGCCGCATTATGGCTGAAGATTTCAGGGATCTGCGGGATGAGATGATCATTTCGTCCAAGGCGGGTTATCACATGTGGAACGGCCCTTACGGCGAATGGGGCAGCCGCAAGTATCTGGTGGCATCGTGCGACCAAAGCCTAAAGCGCACGGGGCTAGAGTATTTCGACATCTTCTACTCGCACCGCTTTGATCCTGATACGCCTTTGGAAGAAACCATGGGCGCGCTGGATTACATCGTGCGTTCAGGCCGCGCGCTGTATGCGGGGATTTCCAGCTACAATAGCCAGCGCACGCGCGAGGCTGCGGCGATTTTGAAAGACCTTGGCACGCCCTGTATCATTCACCAGCCGTCTTACAACATTCTGAACCGCTGGGTTGAAACGGATGGGTTGAAAGAGACGATGGCCGATCTGGGCATGGGATCAATCGCCTTTGTGCCCTTGGCGCAGGGGATGCTGACCAACAAGTATCTAAAGGGCATTCCCAGCGGCAGCCGCGCGTCCCAAGGCAAAAGCCTTGATCCCGGGGTGCTGACCGATCACGCCGTGGCCAGCCTGAACAAGCTGAACGATCTGGCGGCTTCGCGCGGCCAAACCTTGGCGCAAATGGCGCTGGCTTGGGTGCTGCGCGATGGGGGCATCACCTCGGCCCTGATCGGGGCCTCTAAGCCCGAACAGGTCACCGATTGCGTGGGGGCCTTGGCAAACCTGTCATTCACCGCCGCCGAACTGGCCGAGATTGACCGTATCAGCCTAGAGCGTGACATCAACCTTTGGGCAAAATCCTCGGCCGACTAGGGGCACTTGGCCCAAGGGCGCATACCCTTGGGTCAGCCTTTGCGGCTGGTGGTGACGTAATTGACCGACAAGTCACGGGCAGACAGGCTCCATCCCCAAGAGACGGGGTTAAAAACCATGCCCTTGCGGTCAACGGGCGTTAGACCTGCGCGGTTGATCAGGGCGTAAAGTTCGTCCGGTGTGATGAACTTGGCCCAATCATGCGTGCCCTTGGGCAACCAGCGCATCACCCATTCCGCCCCGATGATCGCCATCAAATAGCTTTTTGGGTTCCGATTTAGGGTAGAGCACAGCATGATCCCGCCGGACTTCAGCAGATCATGGCAGGCGGTCAGATAGGCCAAAGGGTCGCTGACGTGTTCGACCACTTCCATGTTCAAAACCACATCAAACTGTTCGCCCGCTGCCGCCAGATCTTCGGCGGTGGTAAAGCGATAGTCGATGGAAAGGCCCGAGGCTTGCGCGTGCACCTGCGCCACCGGAATGTTGCGCGGTGCGGCATCAGCCCCCACCACTTCAGCGCCCAGTCGCGCCATGGGTTCTGACAAAAGCCCCCCGCCACAGCCAATGTCTAAAATCCGCAGCCCTGCAAAAGGCAGCGGCTTGGTCAAATCGCGGCCATATTCGGCGGCGATTTGGCCTGTGATATAGTCTAACCGGCAGGGGTTCATCAGGTGCAGCGGGCGGAATTTGCCGTTGGGGTTCCACCATTCGGCGGCCATCGCTTCAAATTTAGCGACTTCACTGGGGTCGATGGTGGTTTGCATGGCAAAAATCCTTCAAAAGTCGTGTCAGCGGCCGATACTCACGTTATATAGGGCGTTATGGATCATAGATCAGGCCCAAAACGCGCGTCAGACTATCTTTACCCGCCGATCGAACCCTTCGATCAGCGCGTGATTGATGTTGGGCAGGGGCATAGCATCTATGTTGAACAATGCGGCAACCCCCAAGGCGTGCCGGTTCTGGTGCTGCACGGCGGGCCGGGGGGCGGGTGCAGCCCTGCGATGCGGCGCTATTTTGACCCGCTGCATTACCGGATTGTGCTGTTTGACCAGCGCGGTTGTGGGCGCTCGCGCCCCCATGCGCGGGTTGAATTCAACACGACATGGGATTTGGTCGCCGACATTGAACGCATCCGCACCGATCTGGGGGTGGAAAAGTTCATTCTGTTCGGCGGCAGTTGGGGGGCAGCACTTGCGCTGATCTACGCCATCACCCACCCCGCCCATGTCGCCCATCTGGTGCTGCGCGGCATTTTCTTGATGACGCGGGGCGAGCTTGATTGGTTCTATGGCGGCGGGGCGGGGGCGTTTTTTCCGGATCTTTGGGCGCGTTTCTTGGCCCCAATTCCGCTTGAAGAGCAATCTGACCTGATCGCAGCCTATCACCGCCGTTTGTTTTCCGGCGATTTGGCGGAAGAGATTCAGCTGGGGCGCGTCTGGTCGAATTGGGAAAACGCGCTGGCCTCGATCTCTGCCAACGGGCCGTTTGGTGAAGGCCCGGCTGATTATGCCCGCGCCTTTGCACGGCTGGAAAACCACTATTTCCAGAACGCTGGCTTTTTGGAAACCGACGGCTGGATTATGCAAAACCGCGCGGGGATCGAGCATATTGGGGCGACCCTTGTGCAGGGACGGCTAGACATGATCTGCCCCCCCAAGGCCGCTTGGGCATTGGCCAAGGGCTGGGAAAAGTGCGATTTGCGTCTGATCCCCTTGGCGGGACACGCCCTGTCAGAGCCCGGAATATCCGAAGCATTGGTGGCCACCATGAACAGCCTGCGCAGCGTTTTTCTGCGTTAGGCCTGTTCGCCATCCACATAAACGCCCACAATTTCAACCGCATCAGGGCGCTGGGCCAACCCCTGCACATCCCCACGCAGCAGCACCACATCGGCGTGCATCCCCACGGCAATCTGCCCGCGCAAGTTTTCGGTAAACAGCGCATAGCTGCCGGCATGGGTATAGGCGGCCAAAGCTTCGGCCAAGGTCAGTCGCTGGTCGGGTTGCCCTTCGCCCCAAGGCTGGCGCGACAGGGCGCAGTGCAAGGCGTGCAGGGGCGATAGCGGAGATACTGGCCAATCTGTGCCATAGGCCAGCACAACGCCTTGGTCTTTGATCGCCCGCCAAGGAAAGGTGTCTTTCCACCGCGCTTGCCCCATGATCGACACTGTGGGTTCCAAGGGCAAACCCGCCAGCCCCGGCGGATGCACGGGCTGCATGGATGCTACAACCCCCAACGCTGCCAATCTTGGCAGGTCATCGGGGTGGATCATGTCGATGTGTTCAATCCGATGCCGCGCATCGCGGGGGCCGTTCTTGGCGCGGGCGGCGGCGTAGCCATCCAGAGTGGCACGCACAGCGCCATCGCCCACAGCGTGAACGGCGATTTGCAAGCCAAGCGCATCGGCTTCGATGCAGATTTGCGCAAACTCTTTGGCGTCAAACAGCGGAGCGGATCTAAAGCCCGCCTTTCGCGGGTAATCATCGGTGCGAAAGGCGGTCCAAGTATCAAACACGCCGTCCATGAACATTTTGACACGGCCAAAGCTTAGGCGACCAACGGGCGCTTGTGCGGCGGCGCGCAGCAGTTCTGCACGTCGGGTGGGGGATTCGCCGGGAACCAGCGTCATCGGCAGGCTGACATTCAGGGGCAGGCCGTCTTGGGCCAACTCCTTTAGCAGGTCCGCCTGATACAGGTTGCCGTCCATGTTAACAACCGTGGTGATCCCGTGGCGCAGGCATTCCTGCATGGCGCGCAGCAAAGCCGCCTTGTCGCTGGCGCGCTGGGCTAGTGTGATGCCCTCTGGCTCTTGCGCTGTCAGGCCCAAGCCTTCGCGCCCGCCTGACGGGGCCAAGTGGCGCACAAGGGCCATCGCGGCGAATTCGCGCAACTCTCCGGCCGCCAGCCCGTCGGGGCCCATCACCACCTCGGCCCCCGCCCCCGCATCGGCGCCGTGCAGAATGCCCGCCGCTTGCAAAGCCGCCGTATTGGCCCAAGCGCAGTGAAAGTCGGTCGAGGTGATACACAGCGGGCGGTCAGCCAGCGCCGCATCCAAAGCGTGGCGGTCGGGGCGGCTTTCGCCCAGCAGATCGTAATTCGCGCCGTAAGCGCAGACCATATCGCCCTCAGGTGTCGCGGCTGCATGGCGCAGCAGGGCCACCCGCAGCGCCGCCGCGTCATGCACCTGCGATAGGTTCAACTGCGCCAGTGTCACCCCGCCACCAAACAAATGCGCGTGGCTTTCGCAGAAACCGGGTAGGGCAAGCAAGCCTTCGCCTTGGGTGATTGCTGGAACAATCCGCGCAATCCGCCCGTCTTGCAGGTGCAGGTCGAACAGGCCGTCTTTCCCAAACAGGCGCACAGAGTCCAGCACCATGGCCTAATCCTCGATCTGCGTGACTTCGCGGCGGAAGGGCAGCGCGTCGCCCAGATCGGGCGCGTCCAGATCGCGGGCATAGCGGTGGCCCGCATGGGTGGCCCAAGCGATGGGCGCGGGGGCCGCCGCATCGCCGATCACCTTGACCGAGCGTATCCCCGCATCGGCCCAATCGCCCTGCCGCGCCATAAGGTCTAGAAACACGCTGTCATCCGAGGTGCGCGAGGTGACAAGGACCACCGCATCGCATTCAATCAGGCCGCGCGCGTCAGTATAGGTGCAACTGGTTTCCACCCCGCCCGCCTGTACCGCCGCAATGCCTGTGTTCAACCTAATCGCCACGCCCAAGCCCGCCAAACGGCGATGGATTTGCGATTGCTCAAGGGTGTTCGCTGTCCAATCCGACACAAAGGCCGATGGCGTCACCAAGGTGACATCGCAGCCCTTTTGCGCGCAAAGTTCGGCCAGAACGCCGCCCATGTAGTAGTGATCGTCGTCAAACACCACGACACGGCCCGAAGGGATGCGGCCTGCCATCAGATCGTCGGGCGTAAAGACGGGCATTTGCGGGTGGATGGCCATGGGCACAACGTGCTGACGCGCCACACCATCCGCCCGCCATGTTGAGCCTGTGGCGACACAAATGTGCTCAAAGCCAAAGGCCAAAACCTCCTCCGCCGAAAGGCGTGATCCGGGATACATCTGCACATTGGACCGCTGGCCCAACTGATACAGCCGATAATCCGCCACCCGTCCCCAAGCCGATAGGCCGGGCAGCTGGCGTTCGCGGGCGACACGGCCGCCATAGGTTTCCAGCGCCTCGGCCACGGCCACGTCATAGCCGCGCAGGGCGGCTGCGCGTGCCGCCTCTAGCCCCGCAGGGCCAGACCCGATGATCAGCACCGACTGGCTTTCGCCTTTCGCTGCGATCTTTTCCGGATGCCAACCGCGCCGCCATTCTTCCATCCACGTCGGGTTTTGGGTGCAGCGGCCCATGCCTTGGGTCATATCGCCCGTCACACAGATGTTGCAGCCGATGCATTCGCGGATATCGTCAATCCGGCCTTCGTCAATCTTGCGCGGCAGGAAGGGGTCGGCAATTGACGGGCGCGCACAGCCGATAAAATCCAACCGCCCCTGCTTGATCATCCGCGCCATCACGTCGGGCGAGGTAAAGCGCCCAACCCCCACCACGGGGCGGGGGCTAAGATCACGAATGCCTGTTACCCAAGCCTCTTGGGCGGCTTCTTCCTTGAACCGCGAGGGGCCAGAGCAATCTTCCCACGTGCCCATGGCCAAATCCCACAGGTCGGGAAGCTCGGCGTTCATCGCGATGAAATCGCGCACTTCGGCGTTGGAAAAGCCAAGTTGGCCAATGGTTTCATCCAAAGACACCCGCAGCGTCAGCGCCATCGTATCGCCCACGGCATCGCGCAGATCGGCCAACACCTCGCGCGCAAAGCGCGAGCGGTTTTCCAGACTGCCGCCGTATTCATCGCTGCGCTGGTTGGTGGCGCGGGATAGGAAATGCTGAAAGATGCCAAAGCCATGCGCGCCGTATAGGCAGATCAGATCAAACCCCGCCAATTTGCTGCGCTTGGCGGCATTCACAAACCAGCGGCGCAGGTTCTTGATATCGGTCTTGTCCATCGCGCGGGCCTGCACCGGATCGTTGGTAAAGGTGCGGATGGGCAGGGCCGATGGGGCAAGGGGCACTTCTTTGGTGTACATATTGGGGCCGTTGATGCCCGAATAGGCCAGTTGTATCCCCGCCAAAGCCCCATGCGTTTTCATCGCTGCGGCCATCTTGGCGATCGAGGGGATGTCTTTATCCTCCCACAGGCGCAGCTCGATAAAGGGCGTGATTTCAGACGAATGGTGCATTTCGGTCTGTTCGGTGAAGATGACACCCCAGCCGCCTTCAGCCTTGGTGGCGCGCATCGCGGCGGCAGCAGAGGGGTCGCGGTAGCCGCCACCATTGCAGTGGGGCACCTGATAAAAGCGGTTCTTCGCCGTTAGCGGGCCAATCGCCATGGGTTCAAACAGAATATCATAGCGGGGGTCGCGCATCAGATCACGCTCGCAAAATCAGGCTGGGCAACACGGCTTGCAGGTGGGTTTTGGCGTGGTCGATAAAGGCTTGGATGGTCAGCGAGGTTCCCGCCCCCTTGCGATACAAAAGCCCGATCTGCATGGGCTGCACGGGGCCAGATATGGGCAGGAAAACCAGCTTTCTGCCATCGGCCGCCACGTTTGAAATGGGCCGGAAATTCGAGATGGAAAAGCCAAAGCCATTGGCCACAAGCGACCGCACCACTTCCATATCGCTGCTGCGTTCGACAATCTGCGGCTTAACACCTGCCTTTTCGAACAAAGATAGGAAGTAATCAGTCGAATAGGGCAGATCCAACAGGACCATCGGATATCCCGCCAGATCGGCCATCGACACGCTGTCGCGCTGCGCGAGGGGGTGGTCTGCAGGCAGGTTCACAAAGGGCGGCAGGGCGCCAAGATTGATAAACATCAGGTCCGTCGGCAAGGCCAGATCATAGGTCAGCGCCACATCCAGCGTGCCCTCATGCAGGCCCTTGATCAGGGCGGCTTGGTGGGTTTCTGTTTGGTGAAAGATGAGATCTTTGTGCACCTCCACAAAGCCGCGACGCAATTGTGGCACAAGGATTTGCGCAAAGGTCAAAAGGCAGCCCAGATTCAAAGTGCCGGTCACTGTGCCGCGCAATTGGCCAGACAGTTCTGCCAGGGTGCGGGCGGCGGCGAGGGTAGAGATCGCCTCGCGGATAATCTCGCGGCCGGAAGGCGTGACAATCATGCCTTGGGTGTGTTTTCGGATGAAGAGCGGCAGGCCCAGTTCCGCCTCTAGCTGGGCTAGGGCGGTTGAAATCGAGGGCGCAGCGACATTCATCCGCTCTGCGGCCAAGGTGACCGATCCGGCATGGCCCACGGCCACCAGATATTCCAATTGGCGAAGGGTAAAGCGTAGGGCCATTATTTTTCTCCTGCCACGCCATAGGCGGGGGCGGCGCGCGGGTCTAAAGCGCGGGTTTGATAAGCGTCCATCTGAGGTTTGTAGATGCCCCAAGCGCGGGTGATATGGGCGATGGGATCGCCCTCTTCCCAATCGCAGCGCAGTTCAGCCAAGGGCCACGGGTGTTGCCCCACGATCAGTAGGCCCGCCGAATGCACGGGGCCTGCTTCGCCGCCCAAGGCAAGGGCCGCTTGCATCGCAGTGAGCAAACGGTCGCCCAGATGGCCTTTGGCGGCTGTAAAGGCGGTGACCATGGCGGTGGGAATGGCTTTGTCGGCCAGCAAATTGCCGCCAGCGGCCACGCCGTCCCCTTCGGCAGCGCCCCAAATGCCCAGCGCATTTTGCCCTGACCAAGTGGCCGTGCGCCCCTGCGCATCCACGCACAAAAGCTGGCGGTATTCGGGGAACTTTTCCTGCGCCACGGCTTGTTTCACTGCATCCGGCGCAGAATGTCCTGCGGCCATCAGATCAAGCATGGCATCGCCCAAAGCGGGGTTGGTGATGTTCTGGCTGGCCGCCGCCCCCACCCCCGCCCGCGCATAGGCGCAGCGTGCGGCAACAGCTGGAGAGGAGGACGATATAGCCATGCCGAATTGACCGGTTTGTGCGCAGTGGGCGACGATGGAGAATGTCATGTCAGTCTGGGATCACAGCGGTGGCGTCAATTTCCACCAGCCAATCGGGGCGCGCCAAGGCCACCACCGTCAGGCCAGTGCAGACCGGATGCACGCCGCGAATATATTCGCCCATGGTGCGATACACCGCCTCGCGGTGGCGTACGTCGGTCAGGTAAACCACCAGTTTCACCAGATGCTCCATCGAACCGCCGGCTTCTTCGATGATCTGCTTGATGTTTTGCATGACCTTGTGGGTCTGCTCGACCGGATCATGGCTGCCAAGGTTCACCGCTGTGTCCAAGTCTTGCGGGCAAGCGCCGCGAAACCACACGGTGCGCCCGCCGCGCGTGACAACGGCATGGGCCAGATCATTGTCGAGCTTTTGTTCAGGATAAGTGACTTTGGTGTTAAACGGGCGAATGCGTTGGTGGGCCATGGGGCGCTCCAAGGTTAGGGGGTTGGGTCAAACGGGCGGGTGGCCCGTGCCTTGATAGGCAAGATAGGCGCGCTGCTTGGCGATGTGGTCGGCGACGTGTTTGGCATCATGCCAGACGCCCCAGATGAAAGAAGACCCGCGCCGCGATTGATAGGGTAGGCCAAGAAAGTAGATGCCGGGTTCGGTGGAAACACCGCGCTGATGTTTGGGGCGGCCATTGCCGTCAAAGGCATTGACGTTCAGCCAAGTATAGTCGCGTTCAAACCCCGTGGCCCAGATGATCGTGGTGATGCCTGCCTGTGCCAAATTGAGCTGCAAGATCGGGCTTGTCAGGCAATCAGGATCAGGCCCGATGATATGGGCTTGCGGTTCGGGCGGCAGGGTCAGGCCGGTGCGGGCGACAAAGGCATCCGCCTCGGCCAGAACTGAGAGGTAATCAGCATCGCCCTTGGCGATGTTGGTGGCAAGGTCCGGCGCAAAGCGCATCGTGCCGTGGTCGAACCCGCTGGTCTTGCCCAATAGCACCATGCCCTTGGCGGCCAGCTTGCGAAAATCCACCGTCTGCCCGCCATGCGCGCCGCTGACGGCGATGGTGACATGGGCCGATCCGGGGGTGTATTCGGTATCCCATTTGTTCAAAACGCCCAGCCACCAGACAAAATCGCGCCCCCGATAGCTGCGCGGCGGGCGGCCATGCGGGCCGACCGACAGGTAAACCTTGCGCCCCGCTTCCAGCAATTCAGCAGAGATTTGCGCGCCAGACGACCCCGCGCCCACCACCAGCACCGCGCCTTGCGGCAGTTGCGCGGGGTTGCGATAGGCGCTGGAGTGCATCTGCGTGATTGCGCTGCCTTGTGGCACGGTATCCGGCACAATCGGCCGCTGAAACGCGCCTGTGGCGGCGATGACATACTCGGCCTCGAAAGCCCCAGCCGAGGTTTCCACCGCAAACCCCGCCCGCCCTTCCAGACGGCTGGCCTTGGTTACGGCGACACCGCAGCGGATGGGGGCTGCGATCTTTTGGGCGTAGATTTCAAAGTATTCAGCCACGGCTTCCTTGCCGACAAAGGCATCGGGATGCGCGTTGGGAAATTCCATCCCCGGAAAGCGATCATGCCATGCGGGGCCATTGGCCACCAGTGAATCCCAGCGTTCCGACCGCCAGCGTTCGGCGATCCGTCCGCGTTCCAGCACAAGATGAGATATGCCACAGCGGGTCAAATGCTCGCTCATCGCCACGCCAGCCTGACCGCCGCCCACGACCAAGGCCTCGACCTTTTCGACCGGTCTGGAATGGGCATTCTGTGTCATGGCTGTTCGTTCCGATCTATTTGTGGCGGCACTTTGACCGCGCCTATCCTTAATGCCAAGAGAAAAATCTCAGGGCTTGGATTAGGCGCAAGCTAAGGCCCAAGCGGCAATCGCGGCGGGGTCTTCGGGCAAGGGTTCGGCCAGATGGTCGGTAAAGGCCAGCAGGTCAGGCAGGTTCAAGGCGCTGACGCCCACCAGCACCGGAAGTCCAAGGTCCAGCGCCTGCACGATCAGGGGAACATAGCCGCGCCCTGCGGCCTCCAGCTTGCCGAACTTGTTGACCACCAAGACCTGCGCCCCGTTGCCGCGCGCTGCCACCTGCATCACCGCTTGTTCCAGCGCGTCGCCGTCCAACCGACAGCCTTTGGCTTGCTGACCAAGGTTTTGATTGATGCGGATCACCGGCCCGTCAGGCAAGACTTGCAACAGCATATCGCAAGCGGGATCGTCGGTTTCCAAGGCAAACGTCCCCCACAACCGCAACCCCGCCGCCTGCATTTGCCGCACGGCAGCGGTCACACAAGCATCTGTGCGCCCCCGACCCGATAGACTGACATAGCATATATTCAAAGCGTCCCCCGATTTGGGCGCAGAATGCGCTGAAAGGGGGGTGGGGGGAAGGGCTTATGGCTTGGCGCGCAACAGGGTGGCGACCGCGCAATGTGGCCTGATCCACGTCACTTTTGCAGGGCTTAGCCACCGGATCAGCTCTAGGCAATGGGCATAGTCTTGCGAGAGGTTGCGGTGAAAGATCGGCTCGTGATGCGCGATCCTGTTGCGCAACTCTCTGATCTTTTGACATTTTGCTTTGAAGATTTGTTGGTCAACCGTGCTTGGCAGGTGGGGAAAGCTGTCGTGTAAGTTCACCCATAGGTCGCGCGTGTATTTTTCCAAGAACATGTTTTCCCAAAACCCGAACCCAAGTTCTGCTGTCATGCGCCCGCTGTCTGGGTCTTGTCCCTTTTCTTTGATCCGGCCTTCTGCCTGCTTGACGACCCCTTTCCCCTTCTTTTCCAACAGGTTGAGCAACCTTTGATCTTGCCACCAAGGGTCGGCGTATACCTCTGTCAGGCGCTTGACCGTCAGGTTTCGCAGGCTTACTTCAGTGGCACTGAACAGGGGTAGGAAAGCAGCCCCGATCTTCATGTTCCAAGCGTAAAGCTCTAAGGCTCGTTCTATGTCTTGGCCGGCCCCTTTCTTGTACGGAGCAAGCCTTTGTGCTGAAATGATTTCTTCTAGAGTTGACAACATTCTGAAAAACACATAAAAAATTTATCTAAAGTGCGTTCTGAAGATCACAAGTGAATTTCGTTGACAAGTGCGAAGTGTTGTGCTTTGAATAGTTCTGTCGAGGGCAGCTTAAAGCTCTCAAATTAGATAGATCCCCGCGACAGCCGAAAGGTCCTCGCGGGGTTTCGCTTTTTAGGCCCTTTTCCCAACCACCGCCACGCCCAGCGTCTGTAGCACCTTTGCCTCGATCTGGGCGGCGTCCATGCCGGCGGAGCGGTACATCGCCTCGGGCGAGGCGTGGTCGATGAAGGTGTCGGGCAAGACCATGCTGCGGAATTTTAGGCCGGTGTCGAACACGCCTTCCTCGGCCAAAAGGTGCGCGACGTGGGAACCAAAACCGCCGATCGACCCCTCTTCAATCGTGATCAGCGCTTCGTGGGTGCGGGCCAGTTCCAAGATTAGGTCGCGGTCAAGCGGCTTGGCAAAGCGGGCGTCTGCAATCGTGGGGGACAGGCCACGCAGGGCCAAAAGTTCGGCGGCTTGCACCACCTCGGCCAAGTGGGTGCCAAAGGACAAGATCGCCACGCGCGCGCCTTGGCGGATCATGCGGCCTTTGCCGATTTCCAGCGGCACGCCACGGCTTGGCATTTCAACACCCACACCATCGCCGCGCGGGTAGCGAAAGGCGATGGGGCCGTCGTTATGGGCAGCGGCGGTGGCGACCATGTGGACCAGTTCGGCCTCATCCGCAGCGGCCATCACGACCATGCCGGGCAGGTTGGCCATAAAGGCCACGTCAAAGGCCCCCGCATGGGTTGCGCCATCGGCCCCCACCAGCCCCGCACGGTCAATCGCAAAGCGCACGGGCAGGCGTTGGATCGCCACATCATGCACAACCTGATCATAGCCCCGCTGCAAGAAGGTGGAATAGATCGCGCAGAAAGGTTTCATCCCCCCTGCCGCCAACCCTGCGGCAAAGGTCACGGCGTGTTGTTCGGCGATGCCCACATCAAACACCCGTTTGGGGAAGTGCTTGGCCATCAGATCAAGCCCCGTGCCATCTGGCATGGCGGCGGTGACGGCCACGATCTTGCTGTCTTCCTGCGCGGTGCGCAGCAAAGCTTCGGCAAAGACTTTGGTGTAAGATGGCGCGTTAGAGGCTGCCTTTTTCTGCTCGCCCGTCAACACATCAAACTTGGCGCGGGCATGGCCCTTATCAGCGGCCATTTCGGCGGGGGCATAGCCTTTGCCCTTTTTGGTGATCACATGGATCAACGTTGGCCCTGTGGCCCGCGCCTTTACCGTGCGCAGAACGGGCAAAAGCTGGTCTAGATCGTGGCCGTCAATCGGGCCGATGTAGGAAAAGCCCAGTTCTTCAAACAGCGTGCCGCCGACTGTGATGCCCTTAAGCAACTCTTTCGCCCGCCGCGCGCCCTCTTGAAAGGGTTCGGGCAGCAGGCTGACCATGCCCTTGGCGGCCTGTTTGATCTCTTGAAACGGCGCACCCGCATAAAGCCGCGACAGATAGGTTGATAGCGCACCCACCGGTGGAGCGATCGACATTTCGTTGTCGTTCAAGATCACAAACAGGCGCTTTTTCAAATGGCCTGCGTTGTTCATCGCCTCAAACGCCATGCCGGCTGACATAGACCCGTCACCGATCACCGCAATTGCATCGCCCGGATCGCCGCCCAATTCCGCCGCCATGGCAAAGCCCAAAGCCGCCGAGATCGAGGTAGAGGAATGCGCCGCGCCAAACGGGTCAAAGGGCGATTCGCTGCGTTTGGTAAAGCCTGACAGCCCGCCTTCGCTGCGCAGCGTGCGGATGCGGTCGCGGCGCCCTGTCAGGATTTTGTGGGGGTAACATTGGTGGCCCACATCCCAGATCAACTTGTCGCGGGGCGCATCAAAAACGGCGTGCAGCGCCACGGTCAGTTCCACCACGCCCAAGCCCGCGCCCAAGTGCCCGCCTGTGACTGACACGGCCGAAATCGTCTCGGCCCGCAGCTCATCGGCCAAAGGCTTTAGCTCGCGGTCAGACAGGGCTTTCATGTCAGCGGGCAGATGCACCCGATCAAGGGTGGGGGTGGCGGGGCGGTTTGTCATGGGTGCTTAACTTTCCCGGGCAATCACAAAACGAGCCGCTTCCTTAAGGGTCGCGGCTTTGGCCCCATAGGGGGCAAGGCTGGCTTCGGCTTGGGCGATAAGTTCGGCGGCACGGACCTTTGCGCCGTCTAGGCCCAGCAGCGACACAAATGTGGCCTTGCCTGCCGCTTCATCCTTGCCAAGCCGCTTGCCCGCTTTGGCAGGGTCGCCCTGCACATCCAAGATGTCATCGGCAATCTGAAAGGCCAAGCCCAACGCTTGCGCGTAGCCATCAAGGGCAGTCGTATCGGCCTGCGCCATGATCGCCCCCGCTTGGGCGGCAAAGCGGATCAGCGCGCCGGTTTTGCCGGCTTGCAGGGCGATGATTTGGTCAAGGGTTAGCGGGGTTGAGGCCGTTTCCGCCGCCATATCCAACGCTTGACCTAGCACCATGCCCTCTGCGCCCGAGGCTTTGGCCAAGCCCAGCACCAAGCCCATGCGCACCTTTTCAGGCCCCAAAGCCGGATCGCACAGCAGTTCAAAGGCCAAGGATTGCAGCGCATCACCCGCCAGCACGGCCACGGCCTCGTCCCATTTGCGGTGCACGGTGGGTTGGCCACGGCGCAGGTCGTCGTCATCCATGCAGGGCAGATCGTCGTGGATCAGGGAATAGGCGTGCAATGCCTCTATCGCGGCGGCGGCACTTAGGGCGTTTTGTGGCGCAATGTCGTGCAGACGGGCACTTTCCAGCACCAAAAACCCGCGCAGACCTTTGCCGCCCGTAAGGGCATAGCGCATGGCATCATGCACGGGTTGATTGCCCTTCGTTGCCAGAGCGGTGGTCAGATGGGCTTGAACGGCGGCAGCGTCAGCAGCAAGGCGGGCCGGAAAGGTCACATCCCCTCCACCGGGGTTGCGCCCACGGCTTTGCCTTCGCTGGCGCGGATCAGTTCCACCTTTTCCTCGGCCTCTTTCAGTTTGCCCGCGCACAGCGCCTTAAGCGCTGCGCCACGTTCATAAAGGCTGATGGATTGCTCCAACGCCACATCGCCCCGCTCTAGCTGGGTGACGACTTTTTCAAGCTCTGCCATGGCCTCTTCAAAGGACAGGTCGGTGACGGGTTTTTCACTCAAAGGCTGCGCTCCATCAAGACAGACACGTGCGCTGCGACCGAGGTCTGCAGCGCCCC
>CAMAYO010000018.1 GCA_945862465.1 Pseudorhodobacter antarcticus
CCTTTGGCCTAAGCGCCCTTGTGATTGCAACAGACGCGCCCTGCGTCTAGAAGGCGCAAACCCTTTCAGCCGCAGGAGAGACCCATGTCCTACGCCGCCCTAGAAACCGCAATCAATTCCGCTTGGGAGGCGCGTGACGCCATCTCTCCCGCCACAAAGGGAGAAACGCGCGACGCCATCGAAGCCACGCTAGAAGCATTGGACAAGGGCGCGCTGCGGGTGGCTGAAAAGCGCGGGGCGGATTGGCACGTGAACCAATGGGCCAAGAAGGCAGTGCTGCTGTCCTTCCGGCTGAACGACATGGGCGTGATCGCTGGGGGCAATGGGGCTGCGACATGGTGGGACAAGGTGCCTTCGAAATTTGACGGCTGGGGCGAAAGCCAGTGGCGCACGGCGGGCTTTCGCGCCGTGCCCGGATCAATCGTGCGGCGGTCGGCGTTTATCGGGCGCAATGTGGTGTTGATGCCGTCTTTCGTAAACGTCGGCGCCTTTGTGGATGAAGGATCCATGGTCGACGGCTGGGCCACAGTGGGGTCTTGCGCGCAGATCGGCAAGAACGTGCACCTGTCGGGCGGCGTGGGCATTGGCGGCGTGCTGGAACCGATGCAGGCGGGGCCGACGATCATTGAAGATGATTGCTTTATCGGCGCGCGGTCGGAAGTGGTCGAAGGCTGTATTGTGCGCCAAGGATCGGTTCTGGGCATGGGCGTTTTCATCGGCCAATCCACCAAGATCGTTGACCGTGAAACCGGCGCTGTCATGTACGGCGAGGTTCCCGCAGGATCGGTTGTGGTCGCAGGGTCGATGCCGTCTAAGGGCGGGATCAACCTGTACTGTGCGGTCATCGTGAAGAAGGTTGATGCGCAAACACGGTCCAAAACCTCGATCAACGAATTGCTGCGCGACTGATAAACCCGCCACAGACCCTGTGGCCGAAAGGGGCCGGAATGACCGAGAACGAAGACACGGGCAGCGATGAAAGCGGGGCCGCGAAATCCAAGCGACCGCAGCAAGTGTTCACCTTGTTGGTCGAGGTTGGCCGCAAAACCGGTGACGGCTTGCCCGACAAGGCCACAGGGGCGGGCCTTGTGATCTATGCCAGCGGCGTGGATGAGGCGGAAGCCGTGCGCGAAACCGTGGCGATCCTAAAACAGGCCGATTTGGCCCCGCTGGATGTATCCGGCTACGGCACGATGGACGAACGCAAGGCCGGCGGGGATGAGATTGATCCCGACGAACTGGCGCTGATGGAGCGGGCTTTGAAAGAAAACTCGGTCATCGTGGCGCAGATGACGCCGTTTTTCGACTGACGCTTTGAAAGGGATACCTCCATGCCCAACACCGATCCAGTTGCCCTGACGGCTTCGTTGATCCGCTGCCCTTCGGTCACGCCAGAGGATGGCGGGGCCATGGCAATTTTGGAAGAGCTTTTGGGCACTGCGGGGTTTGAATGCCACCGCGCTGATCGCGGTGGCGTGGCAAACCTATTTGCGCGCTGGGGCAAGAAGGGGGCCAACCGCAGCTTTGGCTTTAACGGCCATGTCGATGTGGTACCGGTGGGCGACTTGGCGGCATGGACGCAAGACCCGTTCGGGGCGGCCGTGGTGGACGGGTGGATGTTCGGGCGCGGGGCAACCGATATGAAATCAGGCGTTGCGGCCTTTGCGGCGGCGGCGGTGGATTTTGTGCAAGATACACCACCCGATGGCGCGGTGATCTTGGCGATCACGGGCGATGAAGAAGGCCCCTCGGTGGATGGCACGGTGGCGCTGCTGGACTGGATGGCCAAGCAGGGCGAGCGGATGACGGCCTGTTTGGTGGGCGAACCCACCTGTCCCAAGACCTTGGGCGATATGATGAAAATCGGCCGGCGCGGGTCGCTGACCGCTTGGATCACGGCTTACGGCGTGCAGGGCCATTCGGCCTATCCGCACCGCGCGCGCAACCCGATGAGCGCCTTGGTGCGCCTGCTTGGCACGCTTGAGGCGGAACCGTTGGACCATGGGACAGCGCATTTTGATGCGTCAACCCTTGCGATCACCACGGTTGATTGCGGCAACCCTGCGACCAACGTGATCCCTGCCAAGGGCAATGCCACGGTGAACATCCGCTTTAACGATAGCCATTCTGGCGCAAGCCTGACGGCGTGGTTGCAAGAAAAGGCCGATGCGGTAGCGGCAGAAACCGGCGTGCGTTTTGATCTGCGGGTGTCGATTTCGGGGGAAAGTTTCCTGACCCCCCCCGGTGCTTTCACTAACCTTGTGGCAAAAGCGGTGCAGGCTGAGACGGGGGTTGTGCCCGAAGCCTCCACTTCGGGCGGCACGTCAGATGCGCGGTTTGTAAAGGATCATTGTCCGGTGGTGGAGTTTGGGCTGGTGGGCCAAACCATGCATCAGGTGGATGAGCGCGTCGAAGTGGCGCAGATTGTGCGGCTGAAGGCGATCTACACTCGCATCTTGCAGGACTATTTCGCTTGACAGTCACAATCGCCGAAACCCGCGACATAGCCCTGTGCCGCGCACTGCGCCGGACCGTTTTTATTGACGAACAAGGCGTGTCAGAGGCCGACGAGTTGGACGATCTCGATGAGGGTGCGATTCACCTGCTGGCCCAGGAAGGCCGCCAAGCCATAGGATCAGCCCGCCTGTTGGTGCAGGGCGATCTGGGCAAGATTGGGCGTGTCTGCGTGCTGGCCCCCGCGCGCGGGCGCGGCATTGGCGCAGCCTTGATCCGCCACGCCGTGCAACGATTTCGGGCCGAGGCGGGTGTGACCTATGTAAAGCTGGGCGCGCAGACCCATGCGCTGGGATTTTACGAAGCGCTTGGGTTTCACGCTGTGGGCGATGTTTACGACGATGCCGGCATTGCGCACCGCGATATGATCTTGGACCTGTAAGCCAGCTTCACGGCCGTTTCACCTTGAACACCACGCAATACAGCGCAGGCACAAACAGCAAGGTTAGCAAGGTGCCTACAATAATGCCGCCGATCATCGCATAGGCCATAGGCCCCCAAAACACTTGGCGTGAGATGGGGATAAGTGCAAGGCTCGCGGCGGCGGCTGTCAGCAAGATCGGGCGGGCGCGGCTGTCTGTGGCGTCAAACACGGCGTTCCACACCGCCAGCCCTTTGGCGCGCAACTCTTCAATCTCATGCACCAAGATGATCGAATTGCGGATCAAAATGCCCACCAAGGCCAGCACGCCCAAAATGGCCACAAAGCCCAAGGGCGCGCCTGACAACAGCAAGGCGGCCACCACGCCAATCATCCCCAAGGGGGCCACCGCCAGCACAATAAAGCTGCGCCGGAAGCTTTGCATCTGGATCATCACCAGCGTCACCATGATCAACAGCATAATCGGCACCACCGCGATGATCGGCGCTTGGCTTTCAGCACTGCTTTCGGCCGAGCCTGCCGCCTCGATGGTATATCCAGGGGGCAAGGTGGCAGCGAAGGCCGCAATCGAGGGGCCTAGCTCTTTGGTGATGGTCGCTGGTTGATCTTTGGTCACCACGGCGGCTTTGACCGTCACTGTGGGCACGCGGTTGCGTTGCTGGATCAGCGGTTGTTCCAGTGCCCACTCCAGACTTGCAAATGATGTCAGCGGAATGGGTTGCCCCGCCGCATTGCCCAATTGCAGGTTTTGCAACGAAGTGATCGAGGACCGATCCCCCGCTGCCCCCCGTGCCACCACGTCGATCAGGGTTTTGCCATCGCGCAGCTCGGTCACAGTGACGCCGTCAAACAGCGTATTCAGCGCCTGAGCGACGTCGGTTTGCGTGACGCCCAATTGGCGCAGCTTGTCTTGGTCCAGCACCACGCGGGCTACACGGGCGGGTTCGTTGTAATTCTGGGTGATCATGTCCAACCGCGCATCCGCCGCCAGCACGGCTGACAGATCGCGCCCTAGATCGCTGACCTTGTTCACATCCGGGCCCGACAGGCGGTATTGCACCGGCTTGCCAACCGGCGGCCCAAGTTCCAAAAACTTGGCGTAAAGATCCACGCCGGGCAGGGTCTTGGCATGGTCGACGACCGCCGCCTTCAATGCGTCACGCGCGCCCAAGTCGGGGGTCATCACCACAATCTGGCCGAACGTGTCGGTCGGGGTGACCGAATCAAACGCCAAGATAAAGCGCGGAGCAGAGCGGCCGACATAGGTGCTCCAATAAGATGCCTCTTGGCGGGTGGCGAGCCATGCATCCAAATCAGCCATCACGGCATCGGTGGCTTGAAAACTGGCATTCTTGCGCAGGGTGATGTCGATGATCAGTTCGGGCCTGTCCGAGGTGGGGAAGAACTGGCTTTCGACATAGCGCATCCCATAGATCGACCCTGCAAACATCGCCAGTGCCACCGCCACGGTCAACCATTTCGCCCGCATCACGCCGCGCAACAGCCCGTGAAAGACACGGCGCACCCGGCCCGGTTCGGCGGCATGGTGCTTCATGGTTTTGGGCAGGAACGTATAACCCAAGATCGGCGCGAACAGCACCGCCACAATCCAAGACAGCAAAAGCGAGATGACGATCACATAGAACAACGAGATCGTGTATTCACCCGCCGCAGAGGTGTTTAGCCCAATCGGAATGAACCCCGCCATCGTCACCAAAGTGCCCGTTAGCATGGGAAAGGCGATGGACGACCAAGCCGCACTCGCCGCCTTTTCCAAGCTTTCGCCAAGTTCCAACCGCGAGATCATGGTTTCGATTGAGATCATCGCATCATCAACCAAAAGGCCCAGCGCAATGATCAGCGCGCCCAACGAAATGCGCTGGAGGGTTATGCCCATCATTTCAAGAACCACGAAGGTCAACGCCAAAACCAAAGGGATTGTCATGGTCACCACCAAGCCCGCTCGCACCCCCAAGGACACAAAACTCACGCCCAAAACGATCACCACCGCCTCTACCAAGGCGCGCAGGAAATGGTTGACCGATTCCTCCACCACAGTGGGTTGGTCGGCGACCTTGTGCAGATCAATGCCAATCGGCAGGGTCGGGGCCATTTGGTCCATCACATGGTCCAAAGCCTCGCCAAAGCTCAAGATATTGGCCCCCGCCCGCATCCCCACGATCAAGGCGATGGCGGGTTTGCCGTTATAGCGATAGAGCGCCTTGGCCGGATCAACATAGCCTGCCGTGACAGTCGCCACATCGGACAAAACAAAGAACGTATCGCCCACGCGCAAGGTGGTGGCGGCCAGTTCTTGCGCCCCGGTAAAGCTGCCCGATACCCGCACCGTGACCTTTTCACCCGCCGTGCGGATCACACCTGAAGGCACGATGGCGTTCTGGCGGGACAAGGTGTTCAGCACAGCCGCCGCATCCAGCCCCAGCGCGGCCAGTTTGCGGGCAGAGAATTCCAGATAGATCACAGGGTCTTGCGTGCCAACCAAATCGACCTTGCCCGTGTCACCCAGTTGCAAGACGGCACTTTGCACGGTCTCGGCCCAATGCTTCGCCTCTGACGGGGTAAAGCCGTCATAGGTGAAGGCATAGATATTACCATAGACATCGCCGAAGCTGTCGTTATAGGCGAAGCCCTTGAATTCATTTGGGAAAGATTGGCCAATGTCACCCATCATGTTGCGCACGCGCTGCCATGTCGCCGCCACAGCGGGGGCCTTGGTTTCGGCGGTCAGCTCTACATAGACTGTGGCAAGGCCCGGTTTGGTTTCTGACCTTGTGTATTTGAGGTTCTCAAGCTCTTGCAGCTTCTTTTCGATGCGCTCGGTGACTTGGGTGACGGTCTCTTGCGCCGTGGCGCCGGGAAGAGCCGCTTGAATGATCATGGTTTTGACGGTGAAGGACGGGTCCTCTTCACGGCCCAACTGCATATAGGCGAATGCACCGGCAAGCGTCGAGACAAGCATTAGATACCAGATCATCGACGTGTGGCGCAGAGCCCAGTCTGAAAGGTTAAAGCGCATCAATTTGCCCCCACGTCGCCAGTGCTGCCAATTGCGGCACCCACTGTTTGCCCCGCGATAAGCGAGGTCACCCCGCGCACCACAATTTCATCGCCCGCCGTCAGGCCGCTGGTCACGATCACATGATCGCCCAATGCGGCGCCCAGCGTCACGGCAACACGGTCAACCTTGCGCCCTGCGCCCACACGCCAGACCTGCGGCGCATCTTGGGGGCCGATAAGTGCCTTTTGTGGGATTGTGATCACAGACTGGCTTTGCACGGCCAATTGGGCCGAGATCAGGCTGCCCAACCGATAGGTTGGCGATGGGTCAATCAAGGTCAGATGGATGCGGCGGCTGCGTGTGCCCGTTCCAGCCGAAGGATCAATACGCGCCAGTTGGCCACGGATGGGCGCGGTGCCACGGCTTGTGACAGTGAACTCATCGCCCAGTCGCATCAGCGACAGGGTTTCGGGCGGAACGTCCAGCACTGCTTCGCGACCGGTCAGGCTTGCCAGCGTCAAAATCGGGGTTCCGACTGACACAACCGTGCCCGGATCGACCAAGGTCGCCGTCACCACCCCATCCATCGGTGCTGTAAGTGCGCTGTAGCTGGCGGCATCCTTGGCGCGGGCCAAATCGGCCTCGGCCGCAACAACACCGGCCTTGGCCGTATCCAGCGCCGCCTGCGCTTGTTCTTGCTGCGCCGTCGCTGCGACACCACGCTTCACAAGGGCCGCGATGCGCTCAAAACTTTGCGCGGCAAAAAGCCCCCGCGCCTGCGCGCCTTGCAGGGCGGCCTGGGCGGCGGACACATCTTCGTCCAAACTCACTTGGTCCAAAGTCGCCATCACCGTGCCCTGCGTGACGCGGTCGCCCGCGGCCACCGCCAAAGTGGCAACGCGACCCAGTGTCAGGAAGGCAAGGGTGGTGGTCATCTGTGCTTCGACAGTGCCAGTGAAAAGGCGCGATTGCGCTGAACCGGCGGTGACAATTTCCGAAACGACTGGGCGCGCAATCTTGGCGGCGGGCAGTTCGGTTTCAGCAAAGGCTGGATTGGCCAGCACGGAAAGGACCAAAATACAAAAACGCATCACTGCCCCCCTGCAAGGATGGTCACGCTGCGGCCGGCAAACAAAAGCTGCGATCCTGCGGTGACAATCACATCGCCCGCTTGCACCCCATCCGACAGGGTGACGCTGTCGCCGCCATAGGCGCTGACGGTGACGGGCACTTGGGCCACTGTCAGCACCGCAGGGTCCACTTTCCAAACCGCAGGGCGGCCCGCAAGCCAGCTTAGGGCTGACCAAGGCACCGTGATGGCTGCGGGATGCGGCACGTTCAGGCGGCCCACAACTGCCGTGCCAAAGACCACGCCCTCAGGGGCCTTGGTATCGAGCTTGACCTTGACCACGACAGCACCGGTGTGGGCATCAACCAAGGGGGACACCTCGGAGATCGTGCCGGTGAGCGTTCGGTCGGGCTGATCCATCGGGGTCAGTGTGACGGGGCTGCCCAAAAAGGCCTCTAGCGCCACACCATCTGGCGCGTTGAACACACCCTCTAACCCGCCACTGGCCGCGATGGTCAGCACCTTTTGCCCCGGATTGGCGACATCGCCCGGATCGGCCCAGCGCGTGGTGATCGTGCCGTCGCTGGGCGCGCGAAGCACGGTGTTGTCTTGCATCAGACGCGCCTTGGCGACTTGTGCTGTGGCTTGGTCATGGCTGGCTTGGGCGGCGAACAACGACTTGGTGGTGACTTCGACATCGGCGCGCGTGCTGACCCCGCTTTTCAGCAAGCCTGCCGCGCGGTCGCTGGCTTGTTGCGCTTGCCGCAGGGCGGCATCTGCGCCGTCCAAATTGGCCAAAGCAGCGCGCAGGACGGCATCGGCTTGGGTCGGATCGACCCGTGCAAGGTCTTGGCCCTTGGACACAGTGTCACCCTCTGCCACAGCCACCGAGATCACCCTTCCCCCTTGCGGGAAAGCCACAGGAAAGGAATTGACGGCCTGCAACGTGCCCGCAAGCGCCACTTCCACGGGCAGACGGGTCGGGCTGGCGGTCACCGTTTGAACCGGTAGGGGGTCTGCAAAAGCTGCAGGGGCACAAAGGGCTACGGCAGATAGGAATAGGATGCGATGCATTTTGAATATCTGTTTGAAAAAGGACAAAGAATTAGATTCGATCAGAATATTCGTAACAAACTATAGAAACAACTTTCGCGCAAGGGGATAGGCTGAACCTTTATCAGGCCTTGATCACAAACGCGAAACCGCTGCGCCGCATATCAAACCGCAAATTTAAGGGCCTAGGCATTTCTGCCTAAGCCCCTGAATTTAATGGTGGACCCGGAGCGATTCGAACGCCCGACCCTTAGATTCGTAGTCTAATGCTCTATCCAGCTGAGCTACGAGTCCACAGTGCGGCGGATTTAGACGCAGTGGCGCGCCATTGCAAGGGCGAAAGCGCATCAACCGATCGCTTCGGCTGCTCCAGGGGTTTTGGGCAGGCGGATGACAAAGTCTGTGCCGCCTGCATCGCTGCGCATCAGGTCCAACCGCCCGCCGTGACCGCGCACCAACTCTGCCGCGATGGCAAGGCCAAGGCCCGTGCCGCCTGCCCTTGTGCCGCCTTGAAAGGCCGCAAACAAATGTTCGCGGGCTTTGGGGGGCAGGCCCGGGCCGGTATCGGCCACGCTGATCCACCAATCGGTGTCGGTCTCGCCACAACCCAGCGTGATTGTGCCGTCTTGGCCTGTTTGGTCTATCGCCTGACGGGCGTTGCGGATCAGGTTGCCCAAAATGCGGTAAAGCTGTTCGCTATCCGCGCGGATCATCAGACCGGGGCTGGTCTGGATAAGGCAGGTGACACGGCCTGCGGTGGTCAGGCCCTCGCCATCCACCAAATCCTCTAGAAAGGGCAGCAGGGCAAAACGGGTCAGGCGCGGCGGGGCTTCTTCGGCCTTGCCAAAAGCCAGCGTGGCCTCGCACAGGTTCACGGCACGGCTGATGGAATTCACCAGCTTGGGCGCGGCGCGGGCCACGGCGGGATCAGCGCTTGATTCGATTCGGTCGGCGAAAAGTTGCGCCGTGGTCAGGATGTTGCGCAGGTCATGGGCGATCTTGGCCACGGCACTGCCCAACTGGGCCAAGCGCTCTTTTTGGCGCAAGGCCCCCGTCAGTTGGGTCTGCATGGCCCTTAGCGCCTCTTCCGCCACGCGCAGTTCGACCACAGTGGCGGTGGGATCAATCACGCGGCGGGCGTCTTCGGGGGCTTGGGCATAGGCCTGCATATGGCGCACCACGCGGTTGATGGGTTGGACCATCAACCGCTGCACCGCCGTGAACAGCAAAAGCGCCGTCACGGCCGAGATCAGCACCGAAAGGCTAAGAATCCGCAAGCCATAGTCGATCATCGCCACCTTCAGCGGCCCCGACAGCAGGGTGACTTCGATCAATATCCCGCCATCTTGCACCGGATAGCCGATCACGCGGATCACATCGCTTTCGGGCTGCACAAAGGCCAAAGCGGCATCGCGGATCAGGGTCCAAGGCCCCGCCATGCGCAAATCATAGGTGGCGACAATGGGCGAGGGGATGGGCGAGGACAGCACCAATTGCCTAATCTGGTCGCGCCGCAGCACCACGTTAAACACCTCGGCATTCTTAAGCAGTTCCGCCTCCAACGCGGGGGAAACCATGTCAGGGGCTGCCAGTTGGGCAAGCGAGGCGATCTGCGCCTCTTTCAAGCGCACCAGCAGAAAATCGGCCCGAAACCGCGCCATGGACGGGACAAAGATCATCACCTCGGCCAGCAGCACGAAGGCCACAGTCAGCAGAAAAAACCTGCCAGACAGGGTGTTGAGAAAACCGTCTTTACGCCAAATGCGCATGCGATCCCAAGCTTTGGTTAGGCCAGCAGCCTTTGCACGACCCTGACCAAGGTCTTGATCCAAGCGCTACCAAAAAGCCGCGGGGAAAAATAGGCTCCTGCAACGTGTTTGGAGATTTCGCTTAAGGTCGGATAGGGGGCCACCATGCCAGCCATCGTGGAAAGCTTCACACGGCCCGCCAGTGCCAAGGCCCAAAGGCTGATCTGCTCGCCCGCATGGGTGCCCACCAGTGTTGCGCCAATGGGCCTGCCTTTGACGATCATCAACTTGATAAAACCCTCGGTTGTCTGATCGGTGATGGCGCGGTCCATATGGCTAAAGTCTTGGCGCAGCACGGTCAGGGTTGGCCCGTGGGTGGCGCGGGCCTCAGCTTCGGTTGGGCCAATCTGGGCCAGTTCCGGCTCGGTATAGGTCACGCGCGGCAGAGCGGCTTTGGCGCGGGCAGGCAGGCCCAGAACCGCTTGGCGCAGCACGAGGCCCGCGTGATAGGCCGCAAGATGGGTAAACTGCGGCCCGCCTGCCACATCGCCAATGGCAAAGATTTTGCGATTGGTGGTGCGCAAAGACGCATCCACCACCACTCCGCCGCTTTTCACGGCCACCCCCGCAGCCTCTAGGTTCAGCCGTTTGATCGCAGGCGCACGGCCCATGGCGATCAAAAGATGTGAGGCGGAAAGCTGCGATCCATCGGAAAGCGTCACGCCCACCCCATCCCCATCGCGGGCGACGGCGGTGGCAAGGCAACCTTCAAGGATCGTCACGCCTTCGGCGCGCAAGCGGTCGGTGACAACCGACACTGCCTCGCGGTCATCCTGCCCCATCACACGGCTGCGCGCGACCATTGCCACCTTGGCCCCCAATCGCGCGAAGGCCTGTGCCATTTCCACCGCCACTGGCCCCGCGCCCAAGATGACCAAGGCCTGCGGCAGGGCGGTGAGTGTGAAGATCGTCTCGTTGGTATAAAATGGGACCTGATCCAGCCCCGCAAGATCAGGCACGATGGCATGGGCCCCTGTGGCGATGACAAAGCGGCGGGCGGTGATAACCTCAGCCTCCGCTTCAATGCTGTCAGGCCCCGTAAACCGCGCCCAAGCGCGGACCACGCGCACGCCCAAGGCTTCAAACCGCTCTTGGCTGTCATGGGGGGCGATGTCGGCTATGGCTTGATGCACCCGCGCCATGACGGTAGGAAAATCAACGACAGGTTCGGTCCCCGCCACCCCCGGCCCGCCCTGCCGCACCGCTTGCACCCGCTTGGCAACCGCCAGCAGTGCCTTAGACGGCACGCAGCCATAGTTCAGGCAATCGCCACCCATTAAAGCGCCTTCGATCAGCGTGACCCTTGCGCCCAATTGCACAGCGCCCGAGGCCAGCACCAACCCGCCCGACCCCGCGCCGATGATACAAAGATCAGTCGAATACCGTGCCATCTTAGCCCCGCCGCCTGGAAGTGACTTTGATCAACAAGGGCGCCAGCGACAGCGCCGCCAAGCCCAACAAGGGCAGGCCAAACTCTGGCGTGAAGAGAATGTGCAAGTTGGGATGCTCGCCGCGCGCAAACATATCCCCTAAGCCCGCGCCCAACTGAGTAAAGATGATATCCGCTGGAATGATGCCCACAAAGGTGGTGATCGCAAAGGTCCAGAACCGCACGCCCACCAAGGCAGGAAGGACGTTAGACACCAGCAAAGGCAACACCGGAATGAGCCGCATCGACAACAGCACCGTCACCTGATGCTCTTTCAGTGCCTGCTGCATCCGCGCCACAGCCCCCCCGCGCGTTTCGATCTGCTGGGCCAATTCATGCCCAAAGCCACTTCGTGCGGCCAAAAAGACAATCACAGCCCCCATTGTTGCTGCGATAACGTTGTAAAACACGCCGGGAAACAGTCCAAACAGAAACCCCCCCGCCATAGCCACCACGGCTGATCCCGGAATGGAAATCACCACAAGGCCCGTATAAATCACAATAAACCCCAAAGCCGTCGCCAGATAATGCTGATCACGCAGCGCCAATAGGTCGTGGCTATGCCGCTCTAGCCCTTGCAGGCTGACCAAATGGCGAAAGAAGATAAAGGCCAGCACGGCGGCTGCGGCGATCAGCAAAATGGGCGCACGGCGCATCAGGCGGGCAAAAAGGGTAATCGTCGGGGTCATGGGCCTTATCACTTGTTTCAAACGCAGTTTGGGGCGAAGCGCGCCCAATGGCCAGAGCCTTCGCAGTCTTAAGACCAGCGATGCGCCCTTGCTCGCTTGGCTATTGTGAATTGCCCATGCTTGATGACAGAAATATTGCGGCCTGTCGTTGACTTGTGCCCCAAGCCTTCGTAAAGGACGGCTCTGTTGTTTAATCGTCTGACGAATCCTTTGCGGTTCGGGGCGTAGTCTAAGGAAGATCGCGATGAAGCGCACGTTCCAACCGTCGAACCTGGTTCGCGCCCGCCGCCACGGCTTCCGCGCCCGCATGGCCACCAAAGGTGGTCGTCTGGTGCTGAATGCCCGCCGTGCCCGTGGCCGCAAGAAGCTGTCGGCCTAAGATCGCGCTGGCTCTTTGGGGCCAGTTGATGGAGGCTGCCATGACACCGCCGAGGCCCTCGGAATTCAGGGATCTTCCTGACACCGAGCCGCCTGCGGCGGTTTTGTCATGTTTGGTGGTGCTGCGTGAGCGCGCTGACTATCTGCGCGCCGCCCAAGGGCGCAAGGCGGGCACTGGCGGGTTCTTGCTGCAAGCCCGTGCGCGTGAGGATGCAGACCCAAGTGCCCGCGTGGGCTTTACCGCCAGCAAGAAAATTGGCAATGCGGTCTTTCGCAACCGCGCCAAGCGTCGCCTGCGCGCCTTGGCGCGTGAGGTGCTGGCCCCCGATGCGCGTGCCGGTTGGGATTATGTGCTTGTGGCCAAACCCAATGCCACGGTCAGTCGCGCCTATGATTTGCTGCAAGCCGATCTGCGCAGCGCCATAGCCCTGGTCCATAAGGACCGCGCATGACCCCCGCCGCCTACCTTTTATCGTTGCCCGTGCGCGCTTACCGCTTGGTGCTTAGCCCTTACGTCGGCCACGGCTGCCGCTATCAGCCCACCTGTTCGGCCTATGCGCTGGATGCGTTAAACCGCCACGGCGCGCTCAAAGGCGGCTGGCTGGCCGTCAAGCGCATAGGCCGCTGCCACCCCTTGGGCGGCAGCGGCTATGATCCGGTGCCGGGTTCTGACCCGGAGCATGACGTTAAAGCTTCTCGAAAGTGATGCTGACGTCGCCCAAGGTGATGCCATATTTCATCATATAAGCGCGGTTATATGCGCGGGTGTCGGACAGCAGCCAAATCCAGTCGTCAAAACTGACACGCGTGGTGGTGGTTGGCCCGCCCGCCTGGGTGACCGGCAGGTCAATCGTATAGCGCCAATTGAACCGATCGCCGCGCACCTCGCCCTTGGCCACACCCACCACACCGGGGGCCGTGCCCTCCCATGTCGTCTCGCCCGTTTTGTGCAGTGTCCAAACCCGCTGCTCGGTCGAGCCATCCTCATATACGAAATCTTCCACCAGTTTCAGTTCTTTGCCATCCCACGTTCCGGCGATCTTCACCTCGAACTGGCGGCGCACCGTGCCAAAGCGGTCTTGAAACTGGCCATGGGCGATGAAATTGCCGTCAAAGAACTCCTCAAGCTGGAACTGACGATCTGACAGGCTGGCATCCTTGAACGAAGGATGACCCGTGCAAGAAGCTAAAAACACCAAGCTCAGCGACAAGGCGGTGGCCAGTCCAAGGCCAAGGGTCAAACGGGTGGCACGCATGGCAGTCTCCTTCTGTTTCTTTTGATACGCAGCAAGGCCCCTCTTGGATGCCTTTCATACGTGCCCAAATATCCCCGCCGGAGGCAGCACCCCAAGTCCCTAGGCGCGCCCCAAACTCTGTCAAGCGCGAGCGGGCTAGGCCACCCAGTTCATCTGTTTTGCGCACAGACAGGGCTTGATAGCCGCCAAGCACCCCCGACTTCTGCCACCATGGTCCCAAAAGCTGTGAAACCGCTTGACCTTTCATCCCCCCTGTCGTTGAAGGTCGCGTTAAACAGCTTAGAAATGGCGGAAGTCCCGATGGACGATCAGAACAAGAACCTTCTTCTCGCAACCGTGCTTTCAGCCGTGGTCATCCTGATCTGGTTTGTGGCTGGACCGATGCTGTTCCCCACATGGTTCCCCAGCGAACAACCGGCCCTGACAGCCCTTCCTTCGGAAACGGCGACCACGGCCGCCACGCCCACCGTGCTGGATGAGGCTGCCGCCGCGCCTGCGCTGACAGCCACGGCGGAGCCTGAAGCCCCGCGGCTGACGGTGGACACGCCCAAATTGTCGGGCTCCATCTCGATGCTGGGCGGACGTATCGACGATCTGGCGCTGAAAACCTATCGGCAAACGGTCGACCCAGCGTCACCCACTGTGCAGCTGCTGTCACCGGTCGGCAAGGACAAGCCCTATTACGCCGTCTTCGGCTTTGCCCCCGGCAACGGTCTGACCGACGCTGATGTGCCCGGCGCAAAGACGCAGTGGACCTTGACCAAGGGCGGCACGCTGGCCCCTGACCAGCCCGTGACGCTGTCGTGGACCAACGGCAAGGGCCTAAACTTCACCCGCACAATTTCGGTGGACAAGGATTTTCTCTTCACCGTCGCCGACCAAGTCGCCAATACTGGCACGGTCGAGGCGCGTTTGGCCCCCTACGGCATCATCGCCCGCCACGGCCTGCCCAAGTTGGAAGGCGTTTACGTGGTGCATGAAGGCCCCGTTCGTCGGATCGACGGCGATTTGGCGGAATCGTCTTACGGCGATTTGCCAAAGCAAGCTGACTTTGAAGGCGCAAAAGGCGAGGCCATCGAATCAACGGGCGATGGATGGATCGGCTTTACCGACCATTATTGGATGACGACCCTGATCCCCGAACAGGGCAAGCCCTTTACCGCTGTAACTAAATACACCCCCACCGCCGACATCTATCAAACCGAGGTGCGCCAACCCCTGATGACGGTGGCACCGGGGGCCACTGCGCAATCCTCGATCCGCTTGTTTGCCGGTGCCAAAGAGTGGGAAGCGATTGCGGGTTATGAAAACAACCCAGGCTGGCTGGCGCGCCTGTTCGGCGACAAGGTCAACCCAGATCAAATCGCTATCCCGGGCTTTATCGACTCGATTGATTGGGGCTGGTTCTTCTTCTTGACCAAACCCATCTTCTTCGTGCTGCACCTGATGCACCAAGCCTTGGGCAATATGGGGCTGGCGATTATTGGCCTGACCTTCATTTTGAAGCTGTTGGTTCTGCCTTTGGCCTATAAGAGCTATGTCTCGATGGCGCGGATGAAAGAACTTCAACCCGAGATCGAAGCCCTGAAGGAAAAAGCGGGCGAGGATAAGACCAAGCTGCAACGCGACATGATGGCGCTTTATAAGCAAAAAAAGGTCAATCCGGCGGCTGGCTGTTTGCCGATTTTCTTCCAGATCCCGATCTTCTTCAGCCTGTATAAGGTGATCTATGTCACCATCGAACTGCGCCAGTCGCCGTTCTTTGGCTGGATCAAGGACTTGTCGATGCCCGACACTTCCTCGCTGTTCAACTTGTTTGGCGCTTTGCCTTGGGCAGCCCCACCGACGGGCAGCATGTTGCATACCGTGTTTATTGGCATGCTGCCGATCTTGCTAGGTGTGTCGATGTGGTTGCAGCAAAAGCTGAACCCCGCCCCCGCCGACAAAGCGCAGGCACAGATCATGGCCTGGATGCCGTGGATATTCATGTTCATGCTGGGAAGTTTTGCCTCGGGCTTGGTGGTGTACTGGATCACCAACAACACCATCACCTTCGCCCAACAATACATCATCATGTGGAGCCATGGGCACCGGCCAGACATTTTCGACAACATCAAGGCGACGCTGAAAAAAGCCAAAGCGCCGCCTAAGCCTGCCAACAGCCCCAAAGCGCCGAAAAAATGATAGGGCATATGGCCCAAACCAAGCGGCCCCAGACCCAAGACAACGGACGCGAGGTTCTCGCGTCCGTTGCGTTTTGCACCGGGCGCCACTTTGACAGATGGAACGCAAGATGAGCCTGACCTTCCCCTTGGCCGACGAGCCTGATTTTGAGCCAAAGGAAAAAGGCCGCCTGTTGTTTGCGGGGCCAGTCGATTTTCTTAAAGGCGTGGTCGCCATGGTGCATATGCCGCCCGCGGACCGCTTGGAAGTATGCTTTGCGGGCCGGTCGAACGTGGGGAAATCAAGCCTGATCAACGCATTGACCGGGCGCAAGAACTTGGCGCGTGCATCCAACACCCCGGGCCGGACGCAAGAGATCAACTTTTTCACCTTGGGCGAAGAGCGCTATCTGGTTGACCTGCCGGGCTATGGCTATGCTGAAGCCCCGGTGGCCGTGGTGGCCAAATGGCAAGCGCTGTTGAAGCAGTACCTTGCTGGCCGCCAAACTCTGCGCCGCGCCTTTGTGCTGATTGACACACGGCATGGGGTTAAGGATGTGGACGAGGAAATTCTAACACTTTTGGACAAATCCGCCGTGACCTTTCAGGTGGTGATGACCAAGGCCGATAAGGTCAATGCCGCCACGCGTGAGGCGAACATCGCCCAAGTGCAGGCTGCGCTGAAAAAGCATCCGGCGGCTTATCCAGAAATTGTCCTGACCTCTTCGGAAAAAGGCGAGGGGATTGAATCGCTGCGCGCGATCATCGCTGGGTTGGAATGAGTTTCTTGGACTAACCTGATTTTTCTGCGAAAAATCACCGAAACGAATTTTCGGCGAAAATTCGGATTTAGATTTTTCGCAGAAAAATCGAGGCTCACACGTGTTGTGCGCCGTTCACCTGCAGTTCAGACCCAGAAATGTAGCTAGACTGGTCCGAGCACAAAAACCAAATTGCATCCGCCACTTCACGCGGTTGACCCAACCGGTTCATCGGTAATTTTTCCACGATCTTATCTGTGCCCGGTGACAGAATGGCTGTTTCAATCTCTCCGGGGGCTATGGCATTGACGCGCACGCCCAAGGGGCCAAAATCATGGGCCATCTCGCGGGTCAAAGCCGCCAGCGCTGCTTTTGATGTGGCATAAGCAGCGCCCGCAAAAGGATGCACCCTGCTGCCCGCAATCGAGGTTACATTTACAACCGACCCTTTGGCTGCCGACAATTCATGCATCAAACCCCGCGCCAAGACGATCGAGGCGAAGAAATTCACATGGAACACCTGTCCCCAAGTGCGCAAATCGGTGGTCAACGTCGACAGACGCGCGCCATTTGGCCCTTTGGGGCTGATGCCCGCATTGTTCACAAGCGCGTCTAACCGGCCATTGACCTTCGCCTTAATCACCTCAAGTGCTGCGATGGTTTTGTCGGGGCTGGCAAGGTCGATCTGGATGTGATTCTCTTCGCCCCCCGGCCAAGGGCAGCGCGGGTCAAAGGGTTGGCGCGAACAGGTCAACACCCGCCAGCCTTCCGCCGAAAACCGCTTGACGGTGGCGTGCCCGATGCCTCGCGAGGCGCCGGTGAGAACGATGGTTTTTTGATATGTCATGAGGCTCATACTAGCCACGCCGCACCAAAGGGCAAGATGCTTGGCAGGGGCGCAGTTCTGCCGTAATTGAAGGTTAAGAACCCGGAGATCGCCATGAAAGCCCAAACCGTTAGCCGCGAAGAAGCCCTTACGACAGCCCGCCTTTTGTCGGAAACTTTGCCCCACCTCTTACGCTTTTCGGGGGCAGTGGTGGTGGTGAAGTTTGGCGGCAATGCCATGGGCGATGATGCCGCGATGGCCGAGTTCGCCCGCGACATCGTTTTGATGCGGCAAGTCGGTGTGAACCCCGTGGTCGTGCATGGCGGCGGCCCGATGATCAACGAGATGCTGACCAAACTGGGCATCAAATCCGAATTCGTCCGCGGCAAGCGGGTGACCGATAAGGCCACGGTGCAGGTGGTGGAAATGATCCTGTCGGGCCTTGTCAACAAGCGCATCGTGCAAGCGATTATGGATGCGGGCGGGCGGGCTGTGGGCATTTCAGGCAAGGACGATGACCTGATGGTCTGCGTGGCCGATGACCCCGAACTGGGCTATGTGGGCCGCCCCGTAGAGATGAACGTGCAGGTGCTGCGCGATCTTTACAACGCAGGCATTATTCCCGTGGTGGCCCCTGTGGCGACGGGCATGGCCGATAATGAGACCTTCAACGTCAACGGCGACACAGCCGCAGGGGCTATCGCTGGCGCCTTGCAAGCCGACCGCTTGCTTCTTCTGACCGATGTGGCGGGCGTGAAGAACGCGGCCGGAGAGGTGATGACCAACATCACCCCAGATGAAATCCGCGCCATGATTGCCGATGGCACGATTGCGGGGGGCATGATTCCCAAAACAGAAACGGCGCTGATGGCCTTGGAGCAAGGCGTGCGGGCCGTGACGATTTTGGATGGGCGCTTGCCCAATGCCGCGCTGTTGGAACTGTTCACTGATCACGGGGCTGGTAGCCAGATCAGGTCAACCGAACCACGCGTCAAACCGCGCGTGCGGCGTTGATGGCAGAGCTGGTTCAAGCCGCGCTGGACCCGCATTATCTTGAGGTGTTGGGCGGCTTTGCGGTGGAGGAAGGCGAAGCTGGCTTTCCCGCTGGAACCCGCGCGCTTTTGATGATCGGGCCGAAAGAGCCGGGCTTCTGGCCGCATCTGCAAGCTCAGCCCGAATGGAACGGTCCTGATCCGGTCGATCGTTGGTCGCGCCGCGTGATCGGGCGCGTAGCCTGTGATCTGGGGGCTAAAGCGCTGTTTCCCTTTGGTGGGCCGCCCTATCAGCCGTTTTATTCTTGGGCCCTGCGCACTGGTCGGGTCTGGGATAGCCCGGTTAAGCTGTTGGTCCATGCCACACAGGGCCTGATGGTCAGCTTTCGCGGGGCCTTGGCGCTGGCGCAGACCATTCCCCTACCGGCCCCTGCCGTGCAACCCTGTGCGGCCTGTGCCAAGCCCTGCCTAACGGCCTGCCCCGCAGGGGCCCTTACAGGGGCTGGCTATGACGTGCCGCTTTGCCACGCCCATCTGAGCCAAGCCGCAGGGACCGACTGCATGACAGGTGGATGCCTTGTGCGCAGCACTTGCCCCGCAGGGGCAGGCTATGCAAGGATGCCCTCTCAGTCCGCCTATCATATGAGGCAGTTCCACCCATGAAGCGTCTAATCCTGACACGCCATGCCAAGTCCAGCTGGGACGATCCAGCGACCCCCGACCATGACCGCCCTTTGAACGAACGTGGCAAAGCGGCTGCGGCAGAACTGGGCACCTGGCTGGCCTCGCGCGGCTATGTGCCCGCAGAGGTGCTGTGTTCCGACGCGCTGCGCACGCGCGGCACGTGGTCGGGCTTGGCCCCGGCCCTGCCCGGCACACCGATTTTGCATTTAAAGCCAGCACTCTACCACGCAGGCCCCGATGTGATGCTGGCCGTACTGCGCCATGCGACCCAAGAGTGCGTGATGATGATCGGCCACAATCCGGGCATTGCCGAATTCGCCGCCCGCTTGGTGGCCCATGCGCCCTTGCATGACGACTTCACCCGCTATCCCACGGGCGCCACGCTGGTCTGCGACTTTTTGGCAGATCGCTGGGAGGATGTGACCTTTGCCGGAGCGACCGCGGTCGATTTTGTCGTTCCAGCAGAAATCATCGTCTGAGGCTAAAGGAAGGGCGCTCTGCGCCCGTCCTGCCTAGTGGCCCAAGATCTGGCTGAGAAACAACTTGGTGCGCTCAGATTGCGGCTGGGTGAAGAAGGTCTTGGGATCGTTTTGTTCCACAATCTGGCCCTGATCCATAAAGATCACGCGATCGGCCACTGCTTGGGCAAAACCCATCTCGTGGGTGACACAAAGCATCGTCATCCCCTCTTTCGCCAGATCAATCATCGTATCGAGCACTTCTTTGATCATCTCAGGATCAAGGGCCGAGGTCGGCTCGTCAAACAGCATGATGCGCGGCTTCATGCACAAAGACCGCGCAATCGCCACTCGCTGCTGCTGGCCGCCTGACAATTGGCTTGGATATTTTTGCGCCTGTTCGGGGATTTTGACCTTGGTCAGGAAATACATCGCCGTCTCTTCGGCGTCTTTTTTGGGCACTTTGCGCACGGCCATGGGGGCGAGAGTTAGGTTTTCTAGAATCGTCAGATGCGGGAAGAGGTTGAACTGTTGAAAGACCATGCCCACTTCAGAACGCACTTTGTCGATGTTCTTGAGGTCAGAGGTCAACTCTGTGCCGTCCACGACGATTTGGCCTGTCTGATGCTCTTCCAAGCGGTTGATGCAGCGGATCAGGGTAGACTTGCCCGAGCCTGACGGCCCGCAGATCACGATCTTTTCCCCCTTTTGCACGCTGAGGTTAATGTCGCGCAGCACATGGAAGGTTCCGAACCATTTGTTCATGGACGTAATCTGAACGGCCGAACGGTCAAGGGGCATCAGGTCAAGCATCACAGCTCCTTTGTCGGTCAGCGGAAGGGTGGGGCATATTGCAGGCCCCCTTGGGTCCAAAGCGCATTCAGGCCACGGGCCAGTTTGATTTGTGTGTTGATGCCAATATTGGCCTCAAATATCTCGCCATAATTGCCCGAGGCGGCAATAGCGCGCTTGGCCCATTCAGGATCAAGACCCAGCATCAGACCCATGTCGCCCTGCAGGCCCAAAAGGCGGCGCACTTCGGGGTCTTTGGTGGCTATGGCAACCTCATCAATATTGGCTTTGGTGATACCCTTTTGTTCTGCCGCCAGCAGGGCATAATAGGTCCAGCGCACAATATCGCCCCAAGCGTTATCGCCATGGCGCACCACAGGGCCCAAGGGCTCGCTTGAGATGATTTCCGGCAAGATGACATGGTCATCCGGCTTTGGCATCGTGGCCCGCAAAGCTGACAGCACCGACATATCCGCCGTCATCGTATCGCAGGCCCCCGCCAGAAACTGACCCTGCGCTTCGGCATCATCGGCAATAAGAACGGCTACATATTTGATCGCATTGGCTTTGAAGTAATCGGTCAGGTTTGCCTCGGTCGCTGTGCCCGCTTGCAGGCATATCCGCGCGCCATCCAATTCGCGGGCAGAAGAGACGCCCAAGGTTTTCTTCACCAAAAAGCCTTGCCCATCGTAATAACTGACAGCGACAAAGTCGAATTTCAGGTCAGTGTCACGCGCAAAGGTCCAAGTGACATTTCGCGCCAAGAGGTCCACTTGGCCAGACGCCAAGGCGGCAAAGGCCTCCTCGGTCGTGGTGGGCACGTAGCGCACCTTGGCGGCATCGCCCAGAACGGCGGCAGCCACGGCTTTGCACAGGGCGGCGTCGAAACCTTGGTAGACACCCTTGGCATCGGGGGCTGCAAAGCCCATCAAGCCAGTGTTCACGCCGCAAGCCAGCACGCCGCGCGCTTTGACATCGTCGAGCGTGGACGATTGCGCCATGCCTGCCATCAAAACCATGGCGGCTGTAAGGGTACAGAGGGATTTTATCATGGGGTGTCTTTCTGATATCCCTTTGGCCTTGCGCGGTAAGCGCCATCTTCTGCGATGCGCGGCCCGATGGTCAAGGCATAGCGCTTTACCTTGGCCTTAGCAAAGCGGCCAATGGCCTAGGCGCATAGCGCGAAAAAGCGGGCGGCGAGGTGGAACGCCTCGCGCTTCAGGGCTGCTGCTGCGGCAGCATCTTCATCTTCGCCCCAAAGCGCTATCTGCCAGCTTTCATCAAGGCGCGACAGGTGCCACCCCTCTTCCGCCGTCAAGCGCCCCTGCCCCACGGCAAAGGCCAAGACCAGTGAGCCTGAAATCGACACCAGATCGTGGAACGCCGCGAGCTTAAAGTTGCCAAGGGCCAGCACCTGATCGTGCAGGCGCGCTAGCACGGCGGGGTCTTGCGCTATGGGCGCTATGCCTGCGGTGGCTTTCAGAGGGGCTTGCAAGGCCTCTGCGGCCCATTCCAGCAGCGGATCCCAAGCCAAGGCTTGCTGGGCGGCAAGGGCGGGCGGGTGGGTTGCGCGGTAGCACAGGTGATCGGTTTCGCCATAAGCGGTCAGCAGGGTTGCCACTTCGTGATATTGCGGCACGACCTTGTCGATAGCGGAATTGGCCATGCGGGTGATGGGCATGGTTTCGGGGTTCACAAGACCGCTTTGCGCATCCCATTCCGCCGCCACAAGCGTTGCCAGCGCATGAGTTGGCAATAGCAGCGGCTGTTTGGCGGGGGTTTTTACGGGGCGGCCATCTAAGTGCACCGCAAAGCCGCCCGCGTCGGCCACCACGCTGGCCGCTGTCCAGAACCGTTTGGGACGCCAATTTGACATCAGTTCCCCGCGAAAGGATCGGCGGGAACGTCCTTTTCGTTCCAGTCCAGCATTTTCCACGTCTTGGCCATGTGGTCGGGCAAGGGGGCGGTGAAGGTCATCATTTCACCCGTCACGGGATGCTCTACCGTCAAAGACCGCGCGTGCAGATGCAGCTTGCGCGACACATCGCCGCCGATAGATGCGCCCCAGCCATCGCCCATGTTATCGGCGGTGTTGCCGCCATATTTGCCATCGCCCACAATCGGGTGGCCCATTTCGGCCATATGGGCGCGCAACTGGTGGGTGCGGCCCGTGACAGGTTCCAGCGCCATCCAAGACATCCGCGCGCCCAAGAACCACAGCGTGAAGAAATCGGTCTGCGCCCGTTTGGCATCGGGATATTCGGCCATCTTGGCGGGATGGATGCACAGCATCTTTTCGCCCTCACCACGCCCCCCCGGTGCTTTCATCAGCCCATATTTGATCGACCCTTGCTTGGGGTTAGGCACACCGGCAACCAAGGCCCAATAAATCTTGCGCGTGTTGCGGTGGCGCAAAGCTTCCGAAAGCCTACGCGCCACACGGTCGGTGCGCGCCAACATCAACAGGCCAGAGGTGTCTTTATCCAAGCGATGCACCAGTTTGGGCTTGTCTTTGTAGCCAAACTTCAAGGCTTCAGCCAAGAAATCAACATGGCGCTCGCCCATGCCAGACCCGCCTTGACTGGCAAGGCCTGCGGGCTTGTTCAGGATGATCATATGTTCATCCTTCCACAGCACGGCGTTCTGGATCATCTTGGTATCAGCCGCACTGATTTTGCCATCTGACACGGGCATGGGGGCGGGCGTATCGGGCAAGGGCGGTACGCGCACGACTTGGCCGGGAAGAACGTGATCTGACGCTTTCACCCGCCCCGAATCCACCCGCAATTGCCCCGTGCGGCACATCTTTTCGATTGCACCCTGGGTGATCAGGGGGAACTTGCGCTTAACCCAACGATCCAGGCGCTGCTCGCCCTCATCCTCGGTCACGGCAATCAGTTGAACGGCGCTCATGCGAGGACCCTTTCGGTGAGGGTAGCGCCTAAGGCTACAGCAAATAGGGAAAGACCAACCGAGGCCGCGATATAGGCCAGCGCGCCGCCCGTTTGACCCGCTTGCCACAGCTTCCACGCATCCAGCGAAAAGGCGGAAAAAGTTGTGAAGCCGCCCAAGACGCCGGCCATCAAAAGCGGTGACAAGTGGGGGCGGGTCGTTAGGGCCACAAACAAAACACCCATGACAAAGCTGCCAAGCACATTCACCGCCAGAGTGGCCACAGGTGCGCCCACCCACGATAGCGTGAGATAGCGCAGCACAGAGCCGAGCGCGCCGCCAAGAGCGACTTGTGTCAAGGTCCAGATCATTGCGGTTCCTTGGGCGTGTCTGAGGAAATTGTCAACCTTTCGCCAAGGGCCGCCTAGTCGGCTTGGCGTTTGGCCCGCAGTTTGGCGAAGTATTCGATGCGCTTGTTCAGATCACGTTCAAAGCCACGCTCGGGTGGGGCGTAGTAGACAGGGCGCTTCAGGGCATCGGGGAAATAGTTCTGCCCCGAAAAAGCATCTTCGGCGTCGTGATCATAGGCATAGGTCGCACCGTAGCCCAATTCTTTCATCATCTTGGTTGGCGCGGGGCGTATGTGCAACGGCGGCGGCAGGGAACCCGTTTGCCGCGCCGCTTCGCGCGCCGCTTTATAGGCCGCATAAACCCCGTTCGATTTGGGGGCGAGGGCTAGGTAAACCACGGCTTGGGCCAACGCCAACTCGCCCTCGGGCGAGCCCAAGCGTTCATAGGTTTGCCAGGAGGCAAGGCAGACCTCTTGCGCCTGCGGGTCGGCAAGACCGATGTCTTCCACCGCCATGCGGGTGATGCGGCGGGCCAAAAAGCGCGGGTCTTCGCCACCTTCCAGCATACGGGCAAACCAATACAGCGCTGCATCAGGGTCAGACCCGCGCACCGATTTGTGCAGGGCCGAGATCAGGTTGTAATGCTCTTCCCCCGATTTGTCATACTTGCTGGCACGCCGCATCAGACGGGTGGAAAGCTGGTCAGAGGTTAAGGGTTGGGTCAGCGCCCAAGCTGCCACTTGTTCGATCAGGTTCAACAAGGTGCGGCCATCGCCATCGGCCATCTCGATTAGGGTTTCGCGGGCAAAGCCATCCAGCGGCAGGGCACGGCCAAGGTCTTGTTCAGCGCGTTGCGCCAAACGCTCTAGGTCTGCGGGCGACAGGCGTTCCAGCACGATCACTTGCGCGCGCGACAAAAGGGCGGCGTTCAATTCAAAACTGGGGTTTTCGGTGGTGGCCCCCACCAAAAGGATCGTGCCATCTTCCATATAGGGCAAAAAGCCGTCTTGCTGGGCTTTGTTGAAACGGTGGATTTCGTCAACAAACAGCAGCGTGCCTTGGCCGTTCTGGCGGCGGATTTTGGCGGTTTCAAACACTTTGCGCAGATCGGGAACGCCGGTGAAAATCGCTGAGATTTGCACAAAGGCCAGGTCAGTTTGCTGCGCCAACAGCCGCGCTATGGTGGTTTTGCCCACCCCGGGCGGCCCCCACAAGATCAGCGACGACAGCGAATGTGCACCAATCATGGACCCCAGCGGGCCTTGGGCGGAAAGCACGTGGGATTGGCCGATCACCTCGGCCAAGGTCTGCGGGCGCAAACGATCGGCCAGCGGGCGGGGCGCTGGGATGGCGGATTTGGGCGTATCAAACAGATCAGACATGGGCACAGGTTACGCCGGACGTGACAATAAGCAAAGGGCCCACACCATTGGTGCGAGCCCTTGAAATCGCGCTGTTAGCGCAGATTAGCTTTCGTAGTTGTCCTCAGCCGCAACGCGCGCCTTGTCGGCAGCGCCTTTTGCAGACGGGTCGCGGTCAACGAATTCGATGATCGCCATCGGGGCCATGTCGCCATAGCGGAAGCCCGCTTTCAGAACGCGCACATAGCCGCCCTGACGCTCTTTGTAGCGCGGGCCCAGAATTTCAAACAGCCGGGCCACATACTGCTCTTGCTTCAGTTGCGACGAAGCCTGACGGCGGGCGTGCAGATCGCCGCGCTTGGCCAAAGTAACCAGCTTTTCGATGATCGGACGCAGTTCTTTTGCCTTGGGCAAGGTGGTCTTGATCTGCTCATGCTCGATGAGCGAGCCGCACATATTGGCAAACATCGCTTTGCGGTGTTCGTGGGTGCGGTTTAGGCGGCGATAGCCAGAGCCGTGGTTCATGATGTTCTCCTAGAACGTGTTTTGCTTTGTCTGGCGGGCCCTACGTGCGGTCCCACTCTCCTTGGGGTCTTGCGACCCATTCTTCCCCGCCTACACGGGCATTTCGTAGGGTGCGTGCTAGCACGCACCCTTTTTCGTATTAGAACTGGTCTTCGAAGCGCTTGGCCAGATCTTCGATATTCTCTGGTGGCCAATCTTCAACTTCCATGCCCAAGTGCAGGCCCATGCCCGACAGCACTTCCTTGATTTCGTTCAAGGACTTGCGGCCAAAGTTGGGCGTGCGCAGCATTTCGGCTTCGGTTTTCTGGATCAGATCGCCGATATAGACGATATTGTCGTTCTTCAGGCAGTTGGCCGAACGAACCGACAGTTCCAGTTCATCGACCTTCTTCAACAGCAGCGGGTTGAATTCCAGCCCTGCGTCTTCGATGCCCTTGTTCGACGATTCAGGCTCGTCGAAGTTGACGAAGACAGCCAGTTGGTCTTGTAGGATGCGCGCGGCATAAGCCACCGCGTCATCGGGGGTCAACGAGCCGTCAGTTTCAACCTTGAGCGTCAGCTTGTCATAGTCCAACACCTGTCCTTCGCGGGTCGGCGTGACTTCGTAAGACACTTTCTTGACCGAAGAGAAGATCGCATCAATCGGAATAAGACCGATCGGCGCATCTTCGGGGCGGTTCTTATCGGCCGAGACATAGCCCTTGCCGGTGTTGACCGTCAGTTCCATGAACACGTCAGCGCCGTCGTCCAGGTGGCAGATGACATGCTCGCGGTTCAAAATCTCGATCCCTGAGGATTCCGAAATGTCGCCAGCGGTCACAACGCCCGGGCCTTTGGCGGAAATCGAGAGGCGCTTTGGCCCTTCGACATCCATCTTCAGGCGCACGCCTTTCAGGTTCAGCACGATGTCAGTGACATCTTCGCGCACGCCAGCCACGCTGGAGAATTCGTGCAGCACATTGTCAATTTGCACCGAGGTGATGGCCGCCCCTTGCAAAGAGCCAAGCAGAACGCGGCGCAGCGCGTTGCCCAGCGTCAGGCCAAAGCCCCGCTCCAGCGGTTCGGCGACCAAAGTCGCGCTGCGCTGCGCATCCGCACCAGCTTTGACAGCCAGTTGTTGCGGTTTAATCAGTTCCAGCCAGTTCTTGTGGATCATGCTATAGCCTCCATACTTGCCCGCTGCCTATGGTCCGAATGACAGCAGACGCCCGAGGATCTTCATTCAAGTTCAAACAACGACATCGGGCCGCGCGAAAGCACGGCCCGACGAGATAGAAAACCGATTAGACGCGACGGCGCTTGGGCGGCCGGCAACCGTTGTGGGCCAAGGGCGTCACATCACGGATCGAGGTGATGTTAAAGCCAACAGCCGCCAAGGCGCGCAGAGCCGATTCACGGCCCGATCCCGGACCTTGCACTTCGACTTCCAGCGTTTTCACGCCGTGCTCTTGTGCTTTCTTGCCGGCATCTTCTGCAGCCATCTGGGCGGCATACGGGGTCGATTTGCGCGAACCCTTGAAACCCATAGTGCCAGCCGACGACCAAGCAATCGCATTGCCTTGCACGTCAGAGATCAGGATTTTGGTGTTGTTGAAAGAAGAGTTCACATGCGCCACGCCAGCGGCGATGTTCTTACGTTCTTTCTTCTTGGTGCGGGCAGCAGTCTTGCTGGTATCACGTGCCATTTATCTGTGCCCCTCTTATTTCTTCTTGCCGGCAATGGCTTTGGCCGGGCCCTTGCGGGTGCGCGCATTGGTATGCGTGCGTTGGCCACGAACCGGCAGACCTTTGCGGTGACGCAAGCCGCGGTAGCAGCCAAGGTCCATCAGACGCTTGATGTTCATCGAGGTTTCGCGACGCAGGTCGCCTTCCACGGTGAAGTTCGCATCGATAAATTCGCGGATCGCCAACACTTCGGCGTCTGTCAGCTGGTTGACGCGACGTGCGCGGTCAATCTTCAGCGATTCGCAGATTTTCTCGGCGTTATGCGCGCCGATGCCGGTGATGTACTGAAGCGCAATCGGAACGCGCTTTGCGGTGGGGATGTTAACGCCAGCAATACGTGCCAAACGTGTTTTCCTTTATGTTGCGGTTCCGTAGTGCCAGAACCTTTTTTCACAACCTAGCGGGCAAGCCCGCCAGAAACGACTACCCACCACGTGATTCCGCAGCAAGACGCCGTGCAATATGGGCTTTTCCGACAGGCGTCAAGGGCCGGTAGGGCCTAATCACTTGGCGTCAAGAACTTTCGCCAAAGCCACAGCCACAGCGTCCATCTCAGCCAAGCCATCCACCGTCGAAAGCTGGCCCTTGGCATAGTAATAGCCAATCAACGGCGAGGTGTCGCGGTAATAGGCCAGCATGCGGGTGCGCAACGCCTCTTCCGTGTCATCGGCACGGCGTTTCATCGTCGTCCCACCACAACTGTCGCAGGTGCCCGACACTTTGGGCGGGTGATTGGTGTCGTGATAGACAGCGCCACAGGTCCCGCAGGTATAGCGCCCCACGATGCGCTGCTTAAGCGCCTCGTCATCGACACGCAGTTCGATCACGGCGTCCAAAGGCTGGCCAATCCGCGCCATCAAAGCGCCCAAGGCATCGGCCTGTTTCAGCGTGCGGGGAAAGCCGTCGAAAATATAGCCACCAGCAGCGGCACCAGTGGTCAACTTTTCTTCAATCAGGCCGACCACGATGTCATCGGTCACCAAATGGCCTGCATCCATCACCGCCGCGACCTTGCGGCCCATATCCGTGCCAGAGGTGCGCGCCTCGCGCAGCATATCGCCGGTGGAAAGCTGCACCATGCCCCGTTCATCCACCAGACGCTTGGCCTGCGTGCCTTTGCCAGCACCGGGCGGTCCAAGAAGGATGATGTTGGTCATAGCTCTGCCTTTCTGCGCGGGTCTACCTGAAACTTATCGGCGCGTCGGAGGCTTCGCCGCTGCAGGCCGCTTGCGGCCACGCAATTGCGAACGTTCGATCAGCCCCTCGTACTGGTGCGCCAGCATATGAGACTGCACTTGGTTGATCGTATCCATGGTCACAGAAACGACAATCAACACCGAAGTCCCGCCAAAGTAGAAGGGAATGGCGAATTGATCACGCAATACCTCGGGCAAGAAACACACCGCGGCCAGATAAGCCGATCCGACCACCAAGATGCGATTGACGACATAGTCGAGGTAGTCTTGCGTCTTTTTGCCCGGACGAATGCCTGGAATGAACCCGTTCTGGTTCTTCAAGTTCTCAGCCACGTCTTCGGTTTTGAAGGCGACGTTGGCGGTGTAGAAATAGGTGAAGAACACAATCATGGCGCCTTGAAACAGCAGATAGAACGGTTGGCCTGGGCCCATGAAGGCCAAAATCGTCGCCATGATCGGATTGGTCTGCGAGCCCGAAAACGTGCCCAGCGTTGAGGGCAAGAGCAACAGCGACGAGGCGAAGATCGCAGGAATAACGCCCGCGGGGTTCACCTTGATCGGCAGGTGGCTTGACCCGCCGTCATAAATCTTCATGCCAACTTGGCGGCGGGGGTATTGAATGTGGATCTTGCGCAAGGCGCGTTCCATGAACACGACAAAGCCTATCACAGCCACCACCAGCACAACGGCGCCAATCATGACCCAAACAGGTATCACACCGGCGCGGCCTTGGCTAAGGAACTGCGCCAAGGCGCCTGGAATTTCGGCCACGATGCCGGTGAAGATGATCAGCGAAACGCCATTTCCGATGCCGCGCGCCGTGATCTGCTCACCAAGCCACATCAGGAACATCGTGCCGCCAACCAGTGTGATCACGCAGGCGATTTTGAAGAATAGGTCAGGGTTATGCGCCAAGCCACCTGCGGCGATCGAAGCCGCAATGGCCCAGCCTTGAAAAATCGCCAGCGCCACGGTGGAATAGCGGGTATATTGGTTGATCTTTTTGCGGCCTTGGTCGCCCTCTTTCTTCAACTGTTCAAGTTGCGGGATCATTGAAGCCAGCAATTGGACGATGATGGACGCAGAGATATAGGGCATGACACCCAAGGCGAAGATACCCATGCGGGCAAGCGCGCCACCGGTAAACAGCGACAACATGCCACCCAAACCTTGGCCTTGCCCTTCCATGAAGGTCTTGAGCGCTGTCCCGTCAATGCCGGGCACCGGAATATAGGTGCCAAGGCGGTAGACAACCAGCACAAGGATCGTAAACAGAATGCGCTGGCGCAGGTCAGTCGACTTGCCCAACGCGCCCCAGCTTAGGTTTGCCGCCATTTGCTCTGCTGCTGATGCCACGGTCGGACCTTCTCAGTTGGTTATAGGTGTTGCGCCGCCGATCCGGTGTTTCCGGACGGCGGCGCGGGAAATCAACGCAGATGTAAGCGGTCTTTGCGCCGCTCACAAGGCGTTATGCGAGCGGAACTTTACGAACCGACTTGCCGAACACCGGCAGCGGATCAGCCACTTTCAACGTGCCACCTGCGGCAGCGACAGCTTCGATGGCCGAGGCCGACGCACCCGTCACTTCCAGCGTCACTTTGGTGGTGATCACACCCTTGGCCAGCACGCGGATGCCGTCATGCTTGGCCTTGGTCAGGCCAGCCGCAACCAGCGCGTCTTCGGTGATGGTGACCGATGCGTCCAGCTTGCCCAAACCGATAAACTTCTCGATCAGGCCCAAGTTGACGACGGCGAATTCTTTTTGGTTCGGCTTGGTAAAGCCGCGCTTGGGCAAACGACGATACAGCGGCATCTGGCCGCCTTCATAGCCGCCCAATGCCACGCCCGAGCGGGACTTTTGGCCCTTAACGCCACGGCCAGCGGTCTTACCCTTGCCCGAACCCGGGCCACGCGCAACGCGCTTTTTCTTTTTGGTAGCACCGTCGTTGTCGTGCAGTTCATTCAGTTTCATGTCGCATACTCCTATGCCGGAACTGCCCTGGCTGCGACGGCGGGGGCAAACGCGGCGGATGGTTGATTCTGTGGCCATAGGGGGCCACCGGGGGCGTATAGAGGGGATAGGGGGGCGGATCAAGGGGTTGGGCGCGCGGTGGGCCTCACCCCCCCGCCCTAGGCCAAATCGGTTTGGGAAAAATCGTTCCCCTTGTAAAGCAGGGGCACATCCCGAGATTTGGCACAGGCATACGCAAAGCAGTCGCCAAAGTTCAGGTCTGCCGCATGGCCAACGGCACGGCCGTAGGTCTGTGCGGTCACAATCGCCGCGTCCCCGATGGCGGCGGTGATCGTGACAGTCTCAGCCCGCACCTCTGCCAGCAGCAAGTCAACGGCAGTCTTAGCCGTCTCGATCTGCGCGGGCGTCGCTGAGCGATGCGTCCCAGAACGAGAACGGGCAAGGCTGATAACAGCCTCGAACCGACTAAGGGGAGAGAAGAGAGCGGGCTTTGTGCTTGCCCCAAGCAATTGGATCAAAGCATCCGCCCCCGGTTCGCGGTTGAGAATGGCAAGGATGGCGCTGGCGTCAAGAAACATAACTTAGCGCTCCCAAAGATCATCCATGTCGCGCTTGTGATCATAGGCTTGCATCACGGGGCCGATGGTATCGGCCAAGGCGCGAACCGCTTCAATGCGGTGCAGCAGGGGGATACGGCCCTTGGCTGTGGCGATTGCGGATTGCAAAGCCTGGCGCACGGCCTCTGTCTTGTTGGCCGCCCCTAGGATTTTAACGGCATCTGCAGCCAAATGGGTGACGTCTTGGTCCTTGATATAGAGCGGCATGGGAAATTCCTTTGGGATATTCGGATATTCACTAAGGTATATCCCGCGCATCAAAATATCAAGACCCGCAAATCAAAACGCCCCACCTTGCGGCGGGGCGTTTTGTTTGTGTGCGGCGGTGCGTGCTAGCACGCACCGATGTTAGCCGCGTTCTTCGATGATCTTCACCATGTGACGCACCGCGTGAACCATGCCGCGGATCGAGGGGGTATCCTCAAGCTCGCGGGTCCGGCGGATTTTGTTCAGGCCAAGACCTTTGAGGGTCGCGGTTTGAACAGCGGGGCGGCGGGCGGCAGACGAGGTCTGCTGCACGACGATGGTTTTCTTAACGGGGGCCACCACGGCCTCGGGCTTCTTTGCCATGATCAGGCCTCCACAACTTCAGCGACGGCCACTTCAGTGGCGGGCTTGTTCAGGATCTCTGCCACCTTTTTGCCGCGACGTGCGGCAACTTGGCGGGGCGAGGTTTCTGATTTCAGACCATCAATGGTGGCGCGGATCATGTTGTAGGGGTTCGACGTGCCGATCGACTTGGCAACGACGTCCTGCAGACCCAGCATTTCAAACACTGCGCGCATCGGGCCGCCGGCGATGATGCCGGTACCCGCCACGGCGGTGCGCATCACGACTTTTCCGGCGCCGTGGCGGCCTTCCATGTCGTGGTGCAAGGTGCGCGCGTCCTTCAAGGGCACACGGATCAGGCTGCGCTTAGCCTGTTCGGTTGCCTTGCGGATAGCCTCGGGCACTTCTTTCGCCTTGCCCTTGCCAAAGCCCACACGGCCGCGTTGATCGCCCACAACCACCAAAGCTGCAAAGCCAAAGCGCTTGCCGCCTTTTACGGTTTTGGACACGCGGTTAATCGCGACCAAACGGTCAGCGAACTCCGGGGTTTCTTCCGGGCGATTGTCGCGGCGGTCGCCGCCACGGTTGCCACGGTCGTCCCGGCGGTTTTCACGTTCTGCCATTTTTATCTCCTCAGAACTTCAGGCCGCCTTCACGGGCAGCATCGGCCAAAGCCTTGATCTTACCGTGAAAGAGGAAACCGCCGCGATCGAAGTAGCAAACTTCGACACCGGCCTTGAGTGCACGTTCCGCGATAGCCGCGCCAATTTTGGCAGCTGCTTCCACGTTGTTCTTGCCCACCACGCCCAAATCTTTCTCTAGCGAGGAAGCCGAAGCAACGGTGATGCCCTTCACATCGTCGATCAGCTGGACCGAGATGTTCTTGTTCGACCGGTGAACCGACAGGCGCAAGCGCCCAGCAGCGACCGATTTAATGCGGTTCCGAACGCGCAGACGGCGCTTGAGGAACAGCTCTCTTTTATTCAATGCCATTTCTCTTGCCCCTTACTTCTTCTTGCCTTCCTTGCGGAAGACAAACTCGCCCTTGTAGCGGATGCCTTTGCCTTTATAGGGCTCTGGCTTCTTCCAAGCGCGGATGTTTGCTGCGACTTGGCCAACGAGTTGTTGGTCAATGCCTTCCACAGAGATTTCAGTTTGCTTCGGTGACGCGACGACAACGCCTTCCGGAACCTCGAAGATCACTTCGTGGCTGAAGCCCAGTTGCAATTGCAGGTTCTTACCCACCATAGCAGCGCGGTAACCCACGCCCTGGATTTCCATTTCTTTCTTGAAGCCGACGGTAACGCCTTCCACAAGATTCGCGATCATCGAGCGGCTCATGCCCCACTGCGAGCGCGCCCGCTTGGACATGCCACGCGGGGTGACTTTGACAGTGTCATTTTCGATGGTCAGTTGCACATCATCACCAGCAGTGAAGCTGCGGGTGCCTTTCGGCCCCTTCACTTCAATCGTCTGGCCCGAGATGTTGGCCGACACGCCCTTAACCAAGGCGACGGGTTTTTTGCCGATACGAGACATTCTACCCCTCCCCTTAGAATACGGTGCAAAGCACTTCGCCGCCAACATTGGCCGCGCGTGCATTTGCATCCGTCATCACACCCTTGGGGGTGGATAGAATGGCAATCCCAAGACCGTTCCGCACAGACGGCACGTCCTTGATCGAGTTGTAAACGCGGCGGCCCGGCTTGGACACGCGCTTCAACTCACGGATGACCGGGGCGCCTTCGAAGTACTTCAGGCTGATGGTCAGTTCGCCTTGACCGTTGTCGGTCTTGGCAGATTCATAGCCGCGGATGTAGCCTTCTGCGACCAGCACATCCAACACCCAGGCCCGCAGCTTGGAAGCCGGGGTCTTAACTGTGGATTTGCCGCGCATTTGGCTGTTGCGGATACGTGTCAGCATATCACCGAGGGGATCGTTCATCATCATCTTTCAGCGCTCCCCTTACCAGCTCGACTTAACCATGCCGGGGATCTGGCCGAACGAGGCGAGATCACGCAGCATGATACGGCTGAGCTTGAGTTTGCGGTAATAGGCGTGCGGGCGGCCAGTCAACTGGCAGCGGTTGTGAATACGGGTCGCTGAAGAGTTGCGCGGCAGGGCTGCCAATTTGGCGGTTGCCTTGAAGCGCTCTTCGATCGACTTGGTTTGGTCGTAGATCACCGTCTTAAGTGCGGCGCGTTTGGCTGCGTGCTGTTGCACGAGCTTGGCGCGCTTCACTTCGCGGTTCACCATGGATTTTTTGGCCATTGTTGGATTCCTCGCGATTAGGACGTGAAGGGCATTTTGAAGTGCTTCAGCAGCGACTTCGCTTCCGCATCAGACTTGGCGTTGGTGCAGATGATGATGTCCATGCCCAGAACGTCGTCGACTTTATCAAAGTCAATTTCCGGGAACACGATTTGCTCTTTCAAGCCCATCGCGTAGTTGCCATGACCGTCAAACGAGCTGCCCTTCACGCCGCGAAAGTCGCGAACGCGGGGAAGTGCGATTGTGATCAGGCGATCAAGGAATTCATACATCCGGTCGCCGCGCAGCGTAACTTTGCAGCCCAGCGGCATAAACTCACGAACGCGAAAGCCAGCGATGGACTTTTTGGCGTTGGTGATGACCGACTTTTGGCCAGCAATCAGCGTCAACTGCTCGGAAGCGAGCTTGACCTTCTTGGTGTCCTTCACCGCATCGCCAACACCCATGTTGAGAACGATTTTCTCAAGCTTGGGGATTTGCATATCGTTCTTATAGCCGTGTTCGGCTTTCAGAGCGGCGCGGATCTTTGTGGCGTATTCCGCCTTCAGACGCGGGGTATAGGTGGCTTGGTCCAACATCAGATGGCCTCCCCGGTTGTCTTGGCGAAGCGCACTTTCTTGCCGTCTTCCATGCGGAACCCGACGCGGGTGGCTTTGCCGTTGGCATCAACGATGGCAAGGTTGGACAGGTCGATCGGCATCGCCTTGGGGATACGGCCCCCTTGCGAATTCGGCGATTGCTTGGTGTGACGCACAGAGACGTTTACGCCATCAATCACGGCCTTGTTGTCCTTGGGCGAGACGGCAGAGATTTCGCCCTGCTTGCCCTTGTCCTTACCGGTGAGAACGACAACCTTGTCGCCTTTTTTCAGCTTAGCGGCCATCAGAGCACCTCCGGAGCCAGCGAGATGATCTTCATAAAGTTCTTGGCGCGCAGTTCACGCACAACCGGCCCGAAGATACGCGTGCCGACCGGTTCACCCTGATTGTTCAGGATGACGGCTGCATTGCGGTCAAAGCGGATGGTGGTGCCGTCTTCGCGACGAACTTCTTTGGCGGTGCGAACGACAACTGCTTTACGCACATCGCCCTTTTTGACACGGCCTTTCGGAATTGCCTCCTTGACCGACACCACGATGATGTCGCCCACGGATGCATAGCGGCGGTGTGAACCGCCCAGAACCTTGATGCACTGAACCCGGCGAGCGCCTGAGTTATCAGCAACATCCAGATTGGTCTGCATCTGGATCATTTAGTACTCTCCGACCTTTGAGGGCATATACCCCCAGGGTTTCGTTTCATTTCAAGACAATCAGCACTCACGCAGTCGCGTCAGTGACAACCGTCCAGCGTTTCGACTTAGAAATCGGGGCGCATTCCTCGATGCGGACCGTGTCGCCTTCCTTGAACTGGTTCAAGGCGTCATGGGCACGGTACTTCTTGGATTTGCGAATGGTTTTTTGCAGAACGGGGTGCTTAAAGCGGCGTTCGACAAGAACGGTGATCGTCTGCTCGTTCTTGTCCGAGGTCACGACACCTTGCAGGATACGTTTGGGCATCGGTCTCTCCTTACTTCGCGGCTTCGGCGGCTTTTTGGGCCAGCACGGTACGGACACGGGCAACATCCTTACGGACCTTGTTCATGCGCGAGGTGTTCGTCAGTTGGTTGGTTGCTGCCTGAAAGCGCAGATTGAACGCTTCTTTCTTCAGCGCGACAAGCTGATCACGCAGCTGGTCGGGGGTCTTCGCACGCAGTTCTTGGGCGTCCATACGCCTTTTCCTTCTCTCAAGCACCAGACGGCCCCGAGGGTTACCGTTGATCTGGTGGATCAATACAAACCAACGATTCTGGCTAGGCCGGAATCGTTGGATGCCGCGCAATACAGGATGGGGTGGGGTGTGGCAAGGGGGAAGATGGGGGTGAGAAACAGTGCATCATCATCTTGCAGGGGGCGGTGCGTGAAAACACGCACCCTACCGCAACCGCTCCGCGATCCACATCTTAATCACTGACTGGCGCGTTACGCCCAAATGGCGCGCCTCACGGTCAAGGCCTTCGACGACCCATGCCGGAAAATCCACATTCACGCGCCGCGCTTCTAGATTGGGGCGGCGGGCTTTGCTGAGGTCAAAATAGGCGCTGACATCTTCGCCGTTGTCGAACTTTTCGTCCAACTCTTGAGCCGTGATGATCTTAACTGCCGTCATAATAGGCAACCTCCTCTTGCCGCGCCCTTCGAACCGATATGATCCGGACGGACGTACCCCGAAAGGTGCAGATCGCCGTCCAATGCTTGCCGTCGATCCTTCCAATAGCAAGAAAGCGCAACTCGCCGGCTAAGTTAACCTTCGACATAGACTCGGCTAAGCCCTCATCCTGCCAAAGCGCCTGCGCCTCAACAAAGTCTATGCCATGCTTGGCCTTGTTGCTGGCGCTTTTGATCGGATCAAACTCGAACCTCATGGGCCAAAATAGGATAGAATCTATCCCCTTTCAACCCCTACTCCCATTCGTAGTTGAAGCTCACCGAGATGCGCTCTTCTTCGGCCATGTTCATCGGCACTTCGTGGCGCAGCCAGCTTTCCCACAGCAGCACTTCGCCCACATTGGGCTTCACATAGACAAAGCTTTGCAATTCCTGCGCGGCCTTTTTCAATCGCAAGGGGGCATGCATCATCATGGGCAGGCGGGGATCTTCAAGCTTCAGGGCCGAGGTGCCCTTGGGCATCGAGACATAGGTTGTGCCAGAGATCACCGAATGCGGGTGGATGTGGCTGGCGTGCATACCGCCTTGGGGCAGAATGTTGATCCAGAACGACCCACATTTCAGCTTTTTGTCGCCCAGATCAAAGCCTAAATCCTTGCAAAAGGCCGCAACGTGCTTGTCCAATGCCTTTTCCAGATCGGCAAAGATCGGAAAGCGCCACGGCAGGTCGTTGAGAGATGCATAGCTGGTGTAGCCCGGATAGCCATTGGCTTCGCACCATTCCTGCCCGGCCTCGTCATCGTCAGCGATGGCTTCGCAGGCGGCTTTCAGTTCCTCATAGTCGACCTTCTTCTTACCCAGTTCTTTCAACTCGGCGCGGTACAAGCGGGTGACGAACAGGGGGGCGATTTCGGCCATCATTTGTCCTTTCAAGTCCGGCAGAATCCGGCTGAAGCCACATAACCCGTCTCAACCTGGGCCTTCAATCCAGAACGGTCCAGCCAAGCGCGGATTTCCGGCGTTATAGGGCCGAGAAAGGTGACGTGCGACAGTGCCGCAACGCCGTGCAGCGCCGTCATCTCTGGCCAAGTCATTGAGATGTCGTGATGACCGATCCAAGCTTTGGGCGTGGCATAGTCGATCACTGCGCGGGCCAGACCCGCGTCGGCACTTACAAAGAACCAATAGGATAGCACCCCACGCTCGCCCTCAGCCTCGACCCTTGCAGCCAAAGCCGTGATGGCAGTTTTGAAATCAGCCACAGATCCGCGCAGAGTGTAGGTATTGAGAATGGTCAAACCAGCCATCGAAGCCTCAAAAAGAAAAAGCCCCCACCGTTTCCGGCAGGGGCAATTCTGTAGGGTGCGCATTCATTGCGCACGACCATTACCAGTCTTCGCGAACAACAACGCGGGTCAGGACCGGCAGTTTCATGGCGCCAAGACGCAGGGCTTCACGCGCGATTTCGTCGGACACGCCGTCGATTTCGAACATGATCCGGCCCGGTTTCACCTTGGCCGCCCAATAGTCGATAGCCCCTTTACCTTTACCCATACGAACTTCGACGGGCTTGGCAGTGACCGGCACATCCGGGAAAATCCGGATCCAGACCCGGCCCTGACGCTTCATGTGGCGGGTGATCGCGCGGCGGGCCGCTTCGATCTGACGCGCCGTCACACGTTCCGGTTCGGTGGACTTCAGTCCATAGGACCCAAAGTTCAACATAGAGCCGCCTTTGGCTTCTCCATGAATGCGGCCTTTGAACTGCTTGCGAAACTTAGTGCGCTTAGGTTGCAGCATTTATCTTCTCCCTTACGCGCGTTCGCGGCGCGGTTGGCGCGGTGCAGCGCCTTCCTGCGATTCCGCCTGACGACGGTCATGGGCCTG
>CAMAYO010000019.1 GCA_945862465.1 Pseudorhodobacter antarcticus
TGTGGGGGCAGGTATAGGCCAAAGGTCATCTCGCCACCGCAAACCGCTGAGGCGTGCGACACCACCAATTGCCGCCCGCCAAAGGCTTTGTTTTCCGAAATGATCTTCATGCTTTCCTCTTCGTCTTGGCGCAAACACTGCTGGGGCTGGCCCCCGCTTTGGCATCCGCCCTTAACCGCCACCAATCAACACGCCTGCCGCAAATACCAAAGCCCCGCCCAGCACCACCTGCAAGGCCGCGCGCACAAAGGGCGTGTCCATATAGCGGTTTTGAATCCACGCAATCGCCCAAAGCTCCACAAACACCACCGCCATGGCCAAGACCGTGGCGGTCCAGAAATCTGGGATAAGATAGGGCAGCGCGTGGCCCAACCCCCCCAAGGTCGTCATCAATCCCGAAGCCAACCCGCGTTTAAACGGGCTACCCCGGCCTGACAGCACGCCGTCATCGTGGGCTGCTTCGGTAAAGCCCATCGAAATCCCCGCCCCGACCGATGCGGCCAGCCCCACCAGCAATGTGGTGTGGGTGTTTTGCGTGGCAAAGGCCGTGGCAAAGATGGGGGCGAGGGTGGAGACCGACCCATCCATCAAGCCCGCCAAGCCCGGTTGCACCCATGTCAGAATGAACTGCCGCCGCGCGCCCGCATCCTCTTCCGCACGGGCATCGCCGTTCAACAGCGCGGCTTCCAGACCCACGGCTGATTTTTCATGCCCTGCCTCTGCCGCGGCCAGATCGCCCAGCAGTTTGCGCGTGGCGGCATCTGATGTGCGCCCCGCCGCCAGCGTGTAAAACTTGGCCGCCTGCGCCTCCATCCCCGAGGCTTCGCCGCGAATCGTGTCCAGCGACAGGTTCTTGGTCAACCAGATCGGGCGGCGGGCGTGAAAGCCTGCGACGTGTTCGCGGCGGATCAGCGGGATCACCTCGCCAAAGCGGGTGCGGTGCATGTCTATCAGCAACTGGCGGTGGCCGTCTTCCTCGACCGCCATGGCGTCAAACACTTGGGCCGAGGTTGGGTAATCGGCCCGCAGCATCTGCGCATAGCTGCGATAAATCCGCGCATCGTCTTCTTCCGACGATATCGCAAGGGCCAGAACATCCTGCTCTGACAGATCAGAAAAGCGGCGGCGCTGGGTGAAGCTAGAGATCATGAGTCGCCCCTAATTTGGAATGGTTCTAATATGGTCAAAGGCGGGCAAAAGGAAAGGCCTTAGCCCCGCCTGTTTTACCCGCGCCCCGTCACCCTTTGCCGCCACAGCGTGAACAACCCCGCCGCAATCACAATGGCCGATCCGAAGATAACGCTGACCCGCAGGGTTTCATGGAACAGAAAAATCCCCAACAGCCCGATGAACACCAGTTGCAGATAGGCAAAGGGCTGCACCGCACTCGCCTCGGCCAGATCATAGGCGCGGATCAGGCAATAGTGCCCTGCGCAAGATGTGCAGCACAACAACAGCATCCAGCCCCAATCCATCGGCGCCATCATGGTCCAGACAGGCAGGCCAAAGAACGACATCCCGACAGCACCGACGATCCCTGTCCAAAAGAAACTGACCTGCGCTGAATCCTGCCGTGCCGCATAGCGGGTCAGCAGGGAATAGATGGCAAAGATCAACGCCGCCATCAGGGGCAACACCGACCAGATCGAAAACACCGACATCCCAGGTCGCAGCATCACCAAAATGCCGCTAAAGCCCAAAAGAATCGCCGTCCAGCGCCGCCAGCCAACTTTTTCGCCCAAGATCGGGCCTGACAGGGCCGCGACCATCAAAGGGTAGCTGGTCAAAAGGGAATGTGTCTCGATCAGGCCATTATGGGCAAAGGCCAGACCCGTCATGCAAATTTGCCCGACCAGAATAAGCCCCCGCGCGATGTGCAAGGGTGCTTGGCGGGTGCGTACCGCAGCACGCAAGCCGCCCGCTTGGCGTGACAGGAACCAGATGACAAACAGCGCAAAGAACCAAAAGCGCACCATCACCACCATTTGCACGGGGTATTGCACGGTCAAGTGGCGCGTCACCCCGTCTTGTGCGGAAAAGATCAGCGTGGTCAGCACCATCATCCAGATGCCGCGCCGCGTGTTTTGCTCGGTCATGTGGGCGTTGCCTTGCGCGCTTGGGTCAGCGCGTAAAGCCCCGCCAGCACCACAATCGCAGCCCCAATCGCCACTTCAGGCCGCAACACCTCGCCATAGATCACGATGCCAATCACCGTGACAAAGACGATCTGGAAATAAGCAAAGGGCTGCACAACCGAGGCTTCTGCCACCTCATAGGTCTTTTGCAGCAACCAGTTTGAGATGACGCAAACCACCGCATAGGCCATCAGGTAGACCCAATCAAAGGGGGCGACACTTTGCCAATGCGGCAGACCAATGATGGTCGACAGCACCAGCCCAATCACAGGTGGCCAGAAGAATGCGGCAAAAAACGGCTCTTCGCGGGTCGTCAACCGTGTCAGCACGGAATACAGCGCGAACATAAAGGCCGAGGCCACGGGCAACAGCGCGGCCCAAGTGAACACCCCCGCCCCAGGGCGCAAAATCACCAGCACGCCGACACAGCCGATGGCCACCGCCAGCCAACGCTTCACGCTCATCGTTTCGCCTAAGACGGGGCCTGACATCGCCACCACGAACAACGGGCAAACGGTAAAAATCGCCAAGCTTTGGATCAGCCCGATCAGCGTATAGGCATAGACCATCACGCAAATCTCGGCCACCAGCAGCACGGCGCGCAAAACGTGCCAGTGCAGTTTGGTCGATTTGATCGCAGCCAGTCCTTCGGGCCTGCGCAGGGCCAGCACGATGACAAAGGCCCCAAAGACCCAATACCGCACCATGACCACCATCAAGGTGTTGTAGGTTTCTGCCAGATAGCGCGAAAAGCCGTCTTGCACGGCAAAGGAAAAGACGGCGGCGATCATCAGCCAAATGCCCAAGGTTGGCGCGCGGGTCATGGCAATAGTCCTGTGGTCATATGGCGCTTGCGGGCAAATCCCGCTTGGCGTGTGACGGCAAAGCCCGCCGCTTGCAAGGCCCTGCGCACATGGCCTGCGGCGGTATAGGTGGCAAAGGTGCCGTGCGGGGCTGTGTGGCGGGCGACTTGGGCCATCAAATCGTCGCCCCACAGTTCGGGGTTCTTGGCAGGCGAGAACCCGTCAAGATACCACGCATCGGCACGACCCTCCCAAGCGGGCAGGGCGGTGCGGGCATCGCCTTCGATCACGCTCACCTCTATCGCGCCCAAGGTGAACTGCCGCTGCCCCTTGGCCCAAGCCTCTACCAAAGGCCCCGCCACCGCCGCCGCTTGGGGAAAGGCGGCATGGGCGCGGGCCATCTCATCCGCGGTGATGGGAAAGGCTTCAAATGACGTGTAGCGCAGCGGAACAGCGGGGGCCAAAAGGTGGGTGGCAAGCAGGTTCAGGCCCGTGCCAAAGCCCAGTTCTGCAATGTGAAACCCTGCACGCAGCCGTTGGGGCAATCCGTTGCCGGCCAAGAACACATGGCCGGTTTCCGCAAGCCCGCCTGCCAGCGAGAAATACGGGTCGTCAAAGCGCAGCGACACGGGAACCCCGCCGTCAAGCCACGCCAGACCTTGTGCCTGTTCACTGCCCGCCATTTGCCCTATGCCCTTTTGACGCGGACCATGGGCAAGGGCACCAAGAATGACAAGGGTCGATCTGACCATTCGAGGCGGGGGGATCTTTGGCCTTTCGGTGGCATGGGAGGCTGCTTTGCGCGGCGCACGGGTGCGGGTGGTGGAAAGCGCGCACATAGGCGCGGGGGCCAGCGGTGGGCTGGTTGGCGCGCTGACGCCCCATACGCCCGAGGGGTGGAATCCCGTGAAAGCCTTTCAACTGCAAAGCTTGCTGCGCGCTGCTGACTGGTGGGCGGGGGTTGAAGAGGTCTCTCGCCTGCCGTCTGGCTATGCGCGGATCGGCCGCTTGCAGCCCTTGGCCGATGCCGCCGCCGTTACCCTTGCACAAACCCGCGCCGAGGGGGCGGCCCAGCTTTGGCAAGGCCAAGCGCTGTGGCAGGTTGTGCCCGCCACGGGGGCCGATTGGGAGCCTGCATCATCTGCCGGCTTGATGATCCACGACACGCTTTCCGCTCGCATCAGCCCCCGCATGGCCTTAGACTCGCTGGCGGCGGCGTTGCAGGCCAAGGGCGTGCAGATCGTTCTGGGCGATGCGCCAGATGAAGGTGCGGTGATCTGGGCGACCGGAACCGCTGGGCTAGAGGCGTTAAGCCAAGACCTGAACCAATCCATAGGGCGCGGGGTCAAGGGGCAAGCGGTTTTGCTGCGCTTGGCGGGCTATGAGAGCCGCCCGCAACTGTTCATCGACGGCTTGCACATCGTGCCCCATGCCGATGGCACCATCGCGATAGGATCCACCACCGAAAACCAATGGACCGACCTTGCCACCGATGCCCAATGCGACACCCTAATTGACCGTGCCCGCAAAGCCCTGCCCGCCCTACAAGACGCCCCCGAGGTCGCCCGCTGGGCCGGCCTGCGCCCCCGCGCCGCAAGTCGAGGGCCGCTGATCGGCGCTTGGCCCAAGCGGTCAGGGCATTATGTCGCCAACGGCGGCTTCAAGATCGGCTTTGGCACGGCGATAGAAACCGCGCGTCTGATCTGCGATCTGGTGCTGGACGGCAAAGACACCATCCCCGATAGCTTTCGCCCTTAAACCTGTCCGTGGGTCAGCAGCCAGTCAGCACTGGCGCGCAGGGCGTCAGCGGGGGCGGTGAACTGCATCCCCATCTCGGCTTTAGCGCGGGCGTTGGACACTTTGGGCACTTGCCCCACCATAGGCAGAACCCCCTTCACCGCCGGATCAAACAGCGCCAACACGCGCAGCAAAAACATCGGCGCGACCTTGGTCGGGATGCGGCGCTGTGGGTGGGCGGCTTTCAACAGGCGCGCCATGTCAGGCATGGTCATCGTGCCCGCCGCAGCCAGAAAGCGCTTGCCCGCCGTGTCAGACCGCTCTGCCGCGCGCAGGTGCATCTCGGCCACATCGCGCACATCGACACATTCAAAGCCCAGCAATGGCAACATCGGGTCGCGCCCGCGCAGCAAGCGTTTGACCAAGTCCATCGAGGTGCCAACGTGCCCGTCCAGCGGTTCCCCCAGAACCAATCCGGGGTTAATGCAGGTCAGCGCCATATCGGGCGCGGATGTCACAAAATCCCACGCCGCCTTTTCGGCCAAGGTTTTTGACATGGCATAGGCTGTCGTGCCCTTGGCCTTCAGATCGCACCAATCCGACTCGTCCTGAACACCGCGCTTATTCTCGTCAAACACCGCCACGATGGACGACGTCATAACCGCCCGCCGCACGCCCGCCGCATAGGCGAACCGCAGCGCACGCTGGGTGCCTTGCACGGCGGGGGTAATCAGTTCGGATGGGTCTTTGGGCTGCGCCATCGGGAAGGGGGATGCCATGTGCACCAACACCTGCGCCCCAGCGGCAGCCGATGCCCAGCCATCGTCAGATGTCAAATCCGCCTTGGCGAAGCTAAGGTTCGCCAGTGCCGCCGCTGTCAGATGCGGGGCTAGGGCCTGTCGCACCTCATCCGCGCGGTCAAGGCTGCGCAAGGTGCCGCGCACGGCCCAGCCCGCAGCCAAAAAGCGCAAGGCGACATGTTTGGCAATAAACCCCGACACGCCAGTGATCAGGGCAAGCTTCTCTTGGGCCATGCTGCCCTCCTATCCAAAAACGTTCCCGCTTTAGATAGGAGCGCGCAGTGATTAATCCAACAGGCGGCGGGCGATCACATGGGCCTGAATCTCGGCAGCCCCTTCGAAGATCGACAAAATCCGCGCATCGCACAGCAAACGGCTTGCGGCATATTCCAGCGCAAAACCGTTGCCGCCGTGAATTTGCACGCCGTTGTCAGCGGCTGACCATGCCACCCGCGCGGCCAACAGCTTGGACATCCCCGCTTCAAGATCGCAGCGCTTGCCCAAGTCTTTTTGCCGAGCAGCGTAATAGGTGATCTGACGCGAGACCGCGATTTCCACCGCCATCATCGCCAGTTTCGCCGCCACGCGTGGGAAGTCGATCAACGGCTTACCAAAGGCAATGCGGTCGGTTGCATAGCGCATTGCCGTTTCCATCGCGGCTTGCGCCACGCCAATGGCGCGGGCAGCGGTTTGGATACGGGCGGATTCAAAGGTTTGCATCAACTGCTTGAACCCTTGCCCCGTCACCCCGCCCAGCAGGTTTTCGCCCTTTACCGCAAAGTCATCGAACGCCAGTTCGTATTCTTTCATGCCGCGATAGCCCAGAACCTTGATCTCGCCCCCCGTCATGCCGGCACTTGGGAACAGGTTTTCCTCGGTACCGGGGGTCTTTTCAGCCAAGAACATGCTTAGGCCGCGATAATCCTTGGTGTCAGGATCGGTCCGCGCCATCAGCATCATCACGTGCGCACGTGAGGCGTGGGTGATCCATGTCTTGTTGCCCGTCACCACCCAATCATCGCCCTCTTGCACCGCGCGGGTGCGCAAAGCGCCAAGGTCGGACCCTGTGTTGGGTTCGGTGAAAACGGCTGTCGGCAAAATTTCGGCGCTGGACAACTTGGGCAGCCAATAGGCCTTTTGCGCGTCAGTGCCGCCACAAAGGATCAGTTCTGCCGCAATCTCGCTGCGCGTGCCAAGCGATCCCACGCCGATATACCCGCGCGACAGTTCTTCTGACACCACAACCATAGCCGATTTGGGCAGGCCAAAGCCGCCATGCTCTTCGGGAATGGTCAGGCCAAACACGCCCATATCGGCCAGTTTGGTGATAATCTCCATCGGGATCAGATCATCGTTCAGATGCCAAGCATGGGCAAAGGGCGCGACCTCTTCATCCGAAAAGCGGCGGAATTGGTCGCGGATCATCTCTAGCTCGTCATCCAGACCGGATGCGCCAAAGGTCGAAGCGCCGTTTTGCGCCCGCATCAACGCCACCAGCCGCATCTTGGCCCCATCGCCTGCGGCGGCGATCAGGGCCTGCGCTTCTGGTCCTGGACTGTAGGGCGCAATGCCAAGATCAGCGGCGCGGGCCACTTCGTTCTGGCTCATGGCAATGCCGCCCGCGATCTGGGCAAGGTATTCGCCAAAGCCCAGTTGCAGGATCAGGCCTTCCATCTCGGTCAGCTTGCCTTGATCGGCCAGCGTTTCCGCCCATCCGCGCAACTGGGTCAAAGATTCAACATAGGTCGCAAGCCAAGCCAGCCCGTGGGCCGCATATTGGTGCTGATCCATCGCGGCAGAAGACACTTTGCCCGCCACTGTCACCCGTGCGGCCAATGCTTGGCGCGCGGAGGCGCAATGCGCCTGCGCTTCAGCCAAGGCCGGGCCGGTCAGGGCCATCAGGTTCGACAAAAGCGGCGTTACAGACAGATCTTGACCATCATGAGACATGGCACCCTCGTGGATTCTGCGATTTCAGCGGAGGTAGCGCGTTTGCAGATGCAGCGCAATAATATTTTCCAAAAGAGTTCAAAAACGCAGCAATGTAACTCAAAGGTGATCGCTTACCTTCGCCCCCTACCCGCGTTAGGGTCGGTGGGTGGAGTTCTTTATGGCGCATCTCTCTGCCCCGGCTTTTGCAGCTGCGATGGCGATCACCCTTTTCGCGGGCTTTGTGAAGGGGGCTGTGGGTTTTGCTATGCCCATGATCATGATGGCGGCATTTTCCTCGTTCCTACCGCCAGAATTGGCGTTGGCGGGTTTGATTTTGCCCACCTTCGTCACCAACCTGTCGCAAGCCTTCCGCCAAGGCTTGCAGCCCGCTTTGGGCACGATGCGCCGCTATTGGCGGATGTTGGTGGCGACGGTGGTGTTCATCGTGATCTCGTCGGCTTTTGTCTATGTTATCCCGCACAAGCTGTTTTTGCTGCTGCTGGGCGTGCCGATCACGGCCTTTGCGATAGCGCAACTGGCGGGCCTGAAACTGGCGTTGAAATTGCAGCAACGCACCCGTGCAGAGTGGATTTTGGGCTCTGTGGGGGGGCTTTACGGCGGGGTGTCAGGGATTTGGGGGCCACCCTTGCTGGTGTATCTTCTGTCGATCGGCGCTGACAAGCGCGAGACGGTGCGCGTGCAAGGTGTGGTGTTCCTGATCGGCGCGTTTGTCTTGCTGCTGGCACATGTGCATTCGGGCGTGATCACACTGGAAACGGGGGCGTTTTCGGTGGCGCTGACGGTGCCAGCGCAACTGGGGCAGATGGCGGGCACTTGGGTGCAAGACCGGCTAGACCAAAGCCGTTTTCGGCGCTGGACGCAGGTGTTGTTGGTGCTGACGGGCCTGAACTTGGCCCGTCTGGCGCTGGTGGGTTAGATGGCGGCGGCCTTCACATCATCGTCGATGAAGGGCAGGTATTGCGCGAAGTTGGCGGCAAACATCGCCACCAGTTTGCGCGCTTGCGCGTCATAATCTGCCGCAGAGCCCCAAGTGCGGCGCGGATCTAGCAGGGCGTCATCCACGCCCGCCAAAGCCACCGGCACATCAAAGCCAAAGTTGGGATCCTTGCGGAAGTTAACAGCATTCAGCGACCCGTCCAACGCCGCTGCCAGCAAAGCGCGGGTGGCTTTGATGGGCATGCGCTTGCCCACACCGTAAGCCCCGCCTGTCCAACCCGTGTTCACTAGCCAGCAGGTGGCACCATGCTTGGCAATCTTTTCTTCCAGCAATTTTCCGTAAACTTCCGGCCTGCGCGGCATAAAGGGCGCACCAAAACAGGTTGAGAAGGTGGGTTGCGGCTCTGTTACCCCCCGCTCGGTCCCCGCTACCTTTGAGGTGAAGCCCGACAAAAAGTGATACATCGCCTGTGCGGGGGTCAGCCGTGCGATGGGGGGCAAAACGCCAAACGCATCGCAGGTCAACATCACAACGTGCTTAGGATGCCCGCCCAACCCTGTGGCCGAGGCGTTCGAGATATAGTCCAAAGGATAAGCACAGCGCGTGTTGGCGGTTAGGCTGTCATCCTCAAAATCGAGCACGAAGGTTTCGGGGTTGTGCACCATGTTTTCCACCACGGTGGCAAAGCGGTGCGTGGTGGCGAAAATCTCTGGCTCGGCCTCGGCGGATAGGTTGATGGTTTTGGCGTAGCACCCACCTTCGAAGTTAAAGGTGCCCCGATCGCTCCACCCGTGTTCATCATCGCCGATCAGCGTGCGGGATGGGTCGGCGGACAGGGTGGTTTTGCCCGTGCCTGACAGGCCAAAGAACACTGCCGTGTCGACCGGATTGCCGATGGCGTGGTTGGCGCTGCAATGCATGGGCATGACGCCCGTGTCGGTGAGCAGATAGTTCAGCAGGGTAAAGACGGCTTTCTTATTCTCGCCCGCATAGGCGGTGTTGGCGATCAAGATCAGCTTGCGGTCAAAGTTCAGCGCAATCACGGTTTCGCTGCGGCAACCGTGGCGGGCCGGATCAGCCTTGAAGGTGGGGCAGTTGATCACTGTCCACGCGGGTGCAAAACTGTCCAACTCTGCCCGCTCGGGACGGCGCAGCAAGTGGCGGATGAACAGCCCGTGCCACGCCAGTTCCGTCACCATGCGCAGATCAACGCGGTGGGTCGGGTCGGCGCCAGCGTAAAGATCCTGCACAAAATAATCGCGGCCCTGCATATGGGCCAGCATATCGGCGTAAAGCTGATCAAAAGCGGCGGGCGTCATGGGGGCGTTGTTTTCCCACCAGATCGTGCCTTCCACCGAAGGGGATCGCACCACGAACTTGTCTTTCGGTGAGCGCCCCGTAAAGCGCCCCGTTTCACACAAAAACGCGCCGCCAAGGCCCAGCTTGCCCTCGCCCCGCTGCACGGCGGCGTTGACCAAAGCGGGTTCGAGCTGGTTGTAATACACGCGCCCCAGCCCCGAAATACCCTGATGCTCCAGCCGCATGGCCGGGTTCACGCGTCCTTCAGTCATTCTGCAAGCTCCCATCATCGCCAAACGGCGATTTCCTTGATTTCAACCCTGACGGCCGCGCCAACAGCCGCCGCACAGGCCCCGGGCCAACAGGGCCTGCGCAAAATGTCTATAACATGCAGATTTCAAAGGGGAAAAGTGCTGAATTGCAGCGTTAGCGCAACCATCCTTAGGTTAGCGCAACCAAATGCACCCTGTATGCACACCGAGGGCGGTTTTGCCAAAATCGGTGACGCGCGGCACGAAAATGCCACAAAGTATTAACTTAAGGGTTGCAACCTACCCCAAAGCGCAGAATACTGCCGTTAATTAGACCTAAAAGTATAGATTGGAACCGTATTATGGCACGGATTGCCCTTGTAGACGATGACCGCAACATTCTGACCTCGGTGGCGATGACGCTGGAATCCGAAGGGTTTGAGGTTGAAACCTTTAACGATGGCCAATCCGCGCTTGACGCCTTTAGCAGGCGAATGCCCGACATGGCGGTGCTGGATGTAAAGCTGCCGCGCATGGATGGGATGGACCTGTTGCAGCGTCTGCGCGGCAAAACACGCATTCCGGTGATCTTTCTCAGCTCAAAAGACGATGAGATCGACGAAGTTCTGGGCCTGCGCATGGGGGCCGATGATTATGTGAAAAAGCCCTTCAGTCAGCGCATCTTGCTGGAACGTATCCGTGCCCTGCTGCGCCGCCAAGACCCAAGCCCCGCCGCCGAGCTTGCCAATTTGGAAGACATCCGCGTGCTAGAGCGCGGCCATTTGCGGATGGACCCCTTGCGCCACGCCGTGGAATGGAGGGGGCAGGAAGTGGCCCTGACCGTGACCGAATTTATGCTGCTGCAAACCTTGGCACAGCGGCCGGGCTTTGTGAAAAGCCGCGAACAGTTGATGGATGTGGCTTATGACGATCAAGTCTATGTCGACGACCGCACGATCGACAGCCATATCAAACGTCTGCGCAAGAAGATGCGGGGGGCCGATGACAGTTTCAATGCTATCGAAACGCTCTACGGCATTGGTTACCGCTACATCGAAGAATGACAGCGATTTTCCAAGGCAACCCAGCAAAAAGGCCAAAAGTCCGGTCAGAACGGGCCGCTTTGCGCTGGCCGCGCCTGTCTTTGATGCGCGTGCCTTTGGCGGGCCAGATTGTTTTGGCCAATATTTTGGTGCTTTTTGTCCTCATCGCGGGGATCTTGGCCTTTCAACCAGTGTGGCCCGTGCCAGCGCAGCTTTGGCTGATCTTTGCCGCAGCTTTTGGGGTTTGTATTGCTTTGTCGCTGGCCTTGGCCACGGCCATCACACGCCCCTTGGCAGCCCTTGCCGCTGCTGCTGAAATTGGCCGCGTGCCGGGTGGGCGCACCATCGCCCCCGGTCGTGTTTGGATCCCCGACCTCTCCGCCCGCCCTGACGAAATTGGTCGCCTGTCCGTCGCCCTGCGCAGCATGGTCACCGCCCTGTGTGATCGGATCGATGCCAACGAACATTTCGCCGCCGATGTCAGCCATGAAATCAAAAACCCTCTCGCGAGCCTGCGCTCGGCCGTGGGCGCTTTGCGCATGGTCACCAAGGTGGAACAGCGCGAAAAACTTTTGGAGGTGATCGACCATGATGTGCGCCGCTTAGACCGTTTGGTCAGCGACATCTCATCTGCCTCGCGGCTTGAATCTGATCTGGTGAAGGAAGAGGAAGAGGCGTTTAATCTGCGCAAGACCCTGATCAACTTGGCCGACCATCTGGCCACCCAAGCGCAATGGAAAGACGTCGATTTGATCACCGATTTTCCCGATCATCCCCTGACCCTCGTGGGGATAGAGGCGCGCCTGGCGCAGGTCTTTGTCAACCTGATCACCAACGCGATTTCCTTTTGCAGCGCAGGCGATGCCGTGCGCATCTGGGCGCGCCAGCGCGAGAATCGTGTCTTGGTCGTCGTCGAAGACACCGGCCCCGGCATTCCCGAACAGGCGCTGACCAAGGTGTTTCAGCGGTTTTATTCCGAACGACCAGACAGTGACTTTGGCAACCACTCTGGCCTTGGGCTTGCCATATCAAAACAAATTGTCGAAGCGCATGGCGGCGTGATCTGGGCTGAAAACATCCGGGCTGAGGGGGCCGACCCCCGTTCTGCCCCCTTGGGCGCGCGCTTTGTCGTGGGCCTGCCGGTATGAACACGCAAATCCTTCACGCAAGTTGCGTCGCTTGGCAGGGGCGTGGGGCGCTGATTTTGGGGCAGTCGGGGGCGGGAAAATCGGCGCTGGCTTTGCAGTTGATGGCTTTAGGTGCTGATTTGGTATCTGACGACCGCACCGAACTGCTGGCCGAAGCCGATGCGCTGACGGCCCGCGCTCCAGCCACGATACAGGGCCTGATCGAAGCGCGGGGTGTTGGCCTGATGCGCGTGCCCTTTGTGCCGCAGGCCGAGATTGCTCTGGTTATCGATCTGGATCAGCCCGAACCCAACCGCCTGCCGCCACAGCGCGAGATCACTCTTCTGGGGATAAGTCGTCCTTTGGTGCTGGCCGTGCCACAGCCCCATTTTCCTGCGGCCATTCTGTGCTATCTTAAGGGTTCACGTTTCGCCTGACGAACGGCCCAAGTTTGACCCAATGACCGACCCCGCCGAAAGCCTAAGCTTTCACCATCTTGTTCTGGTTACCGGACCTTCCGGTGCTGGCCGGTCAACCGTGTTTCACGCGCTAGAGGATCTGGGCTACGAGGTGATCGACAATCTGCCCCTTAGCCTGATTCCCCGCCTGCTTGATGGCCCACCGCTGGACAGGCCCATCGCGCTGGGGCTGGATGTGCGCAACCGCGATTTCAGCACCGCTGCCGCGATCGAGTTGATCGACCGCCTGACCCGTGACCCCCGTGTGACGCTAGAGGTGCTTTATCTGGATTGCGCTGCGGGCATCTTGCAAACCCGCTACAACCAAACCCGCCGCCGCCACCCTTTGGCCGAGACGCTATCCCCCAGCGAGGGGATTGACCGCGAGATTGATCTTTTGGTTCCCATTCGGGCGCGGGCGGACCATTTGATCGACACCTCTGATCTATCGCCACATGACCTGAAGGCCGAAATAGCCCATTGGTTCGCCCAAGGCACCGAAACGCGCTTGGCCATTTCGGTACAAAGTTTCAGCTACAAGCGCGGCCTGCCGCGCGGGGTCGACATGGTGTTTGACTGCCGATTCTTAAGCAATCCCCATTGGGTGCCCGCATTGCGCGACAAAGACGGCCGCGATGCGGAAGTTTCTGCCTATGTTCAAGCTGATCTGAATTTTGCGGCTTTCTTTCAAAAACTGCAGGAAATCATCTTTATTTTGCTTCCCGCCCAGCAGGAAGAGGGCAAAGCCCACCTAACAATCGGCTTTGGCTGCACTGGCGGACAGCACCGCTCTGTTGCAGTTGCAGAAAAATTGGCCAAAGTGCTTGCAGAAGCGGGCTGGCAGGTGTCAAAACGTCATCGAGAACTTGAGCGGCGGGGAACTTCCTTACCACTTGAGGGGATCAGTGGCGAAACAGGGGTAGGTCGCGGGTGATCGGAGTTGTCATCGTCGCACACGGGGGTCTGGCCAGAGAGTATCTCTTGGCCGTTGAACACGTTGTGGGAAAACAAAGCGATATGCAGGCCATCTCGATTGAAGATGATTGTGATCGCGACAAGAAACAGGCCGAAATCTGTGCAGCGGCCAATGCCGTGGATCACGGCGAAGGTGTGGTGGTGGTGACCGATATGTTCGGCGGCTCACCCTCGAACCTGTCGCTGATGGCGGGCTGTGCGGGGTCAGAGCGGCGGATCATCTACGGTGCCAACCTGCCCATGTTGATCAAACTGGCCAAATCCCGTGCCTTGCCCGTCAATGACGCGGTCGCGGCGGCTTTGGAAGCGGGCCGCAAGTATATCAACAGCCTTGATCTGGGCGTGGGGGCCTAACACATGGCCCAGCTTTCGCTTTTGATTGTGAATGAAAAAGGGCTGCACGCCCGCGCCTCGGCCAAATTTGTCGAGGTGGTGGAAGAGTTTGACGCAGCCGCCCAAGTGACGCGCGATGGCATGTCGGTGTCGGGTGACAGCATCATGGGGCTTTTGATGTTGGCAGCCTCGCGCGGAACCACTATTGAGGTAGAGACAAGCGGCCCTCAGGCCGAGGCGCTTGGCATGGCGCTGACCGCACTTGTGGCCGATCGCTTTGGTGAAGACCGCTAAGCGGTTGGCAAAGGAAGGCTAAGGGGTCGTGACGCAGTTAGATACACCCAAACAAATGGCGTTGAAGCCCGCAACCCCCAAGGTTGTGGTGGCCAATAAGTATGACATGCGCCGCTTGTCCTATGCGGGCACGTTTACCAACCCGCTGAAAGTCTTCGCTATCCGCGCTATTGAATGGACGACCGCCAAGGTAAAACTGCTGCAAATGATCCGCAGTTTTGAAAAATCTGGTGCTCCGGTGGGCGTGACCTTTTGGTCCAAGGCCGTGGCCCACATGGGCATTCGCATTGACACCCCGCCCGAAGAAATCGCCCGCATTCCTAAGACGGGGGCGGTGGTGGTGGTGGCGAACCATCCGCATGGCTTGGTCGACGGCATGATCATGGGCGAATTGGTCAGCCGTGTGCGGCCAGACTTTCGCATTCTGACGCGCAGCCTGTTGACGGGCATTCCCGAAATTGAAGAGTTTATGATTCCCGTTCCTTTCCCGCATGAAGAAAACTCACGCGAGTTGGGACTGCAGATGCGCGACTTGACCATGGCGCATCTGGCGGAAGGCGGGGTGGTGATTTTGTTTCCGGCAGGCAAGGTGGCCTGTTCTGAAACCTGGTTCGGCCCCGCGATTGAAGCCGAATGGAACGTCTTCACCCATAAGATGATCACCAAGTCGGGCGCTGTGATCTTGCCAATCCACTTCACGGGCCAGAATTCGCGCGCCTATCAAATCGCCAACAAACTGGCCGCCACGCTGCGGCAGGGCCTGTTGCTGTACGAAATCCGCCGCGCCTTGTTCAAACCGCAGCGCCCCCATGTGGGGATGCCCATTTCGGCGGAAGAGTTGGACAAGTGGAAAGGCAATCCGCGCGGCTTTTTGGCGTGGCTGCGCGAACACACCCTGTCCTTGGGGCAAAAATAACCCCTTAACTGACCATCGCCGCAGCGCGGTTCAGATCCACGCTGACCAACTGGCTGACCCCTTGTTCCGCCATCGTCACGCCAAACAAGCGGTCCATCCGGCTCATCGTCACGGCGTGGTGGGTGATCACCAAAAAGCGCGTTTCTGTCCGGCGGCGCATTTCATCCATCAGGTCGCAAAAGCGGGTGACATTGGCGTCATCCAAGGGCGCGTCCACCTCGTCTAGCACGCAGATCGGGGCGGGATTGGCCAGAAAGACGCCAAAGATCAAGGCAAGGGCGGTCAGCGTCTGCTCTCCGCCCGACAGAAGCGACAGGGTCGACAGCCGTTTGCCGGGGGGTTGGCACATGATTTCCAAGCCCGCTTCCAACGGATCATCGCTTTCCACCATGATCAACCGCGCCTCACCCCCGCCGAACAGGTGGGTGAAGAGCGTGGCGAAATTGGCGTTGACCTGTTCAAAAGCGGTCAAAAGCCGTTCGCGCCCTTCGCGGTTCAGGCCAGCAATCCCCGCGCGCAGTTTCTTGATCGCCTCTTCCAGGTCGATCTTTTCGGCCACCAGCGCGTCATATTCGGCCGAGACGGTCTTGGCATCCTCTTCGGCGCGCAGGTTCACCGCCCCCAAAGCCTCGCGCTGGCGTTTCAGGCGGTTCACGTCAATCTCAAGCGCTTCGGCATCGGGCATCCGGTCGGGGTCAAAGCCCAAAGTGTCCAAAAGCTGATCGGGCGTGGCGTTTAGGTCTTCCAAGATGCGCTCGGCGGCTTGGGTGACGGCGGCGCGCGCGGCGTCTTGCTGCACGTCGGCGCGGGCGCGCGCCTCGCGGGCTTCGCCAGCGGCGCGCTCTGCCTCACGCTCGGCATCTTGGGCTTGGCGCAGCATGGCCTCGGCCTCGACCAAGGCATCGGCAGCTTGGGCGCGGCGGGCTTCGGCGGTCAGGATGCCTTCGGCCAGATGGGCGCGGCGGGTGGCGATGTCGGCGGGTTGCGCCAAGGCTGTTTTAAGGTCGTCTTCCGCCTCTTGCCGCCGATCTGACAATTCGGTGCTGCGTTTGGCGGCGGTGTCTTGGCGATGCTTCCAGCCCGACAGTTCCTTGACCGCCTCTTGCCGCCGCCGCACCCGCGCCTCGCCTTCGCGGCGCTGTTCGTCATGGGCGGCGCGGCGGGTCATCATGGCGATACGCGCGCCTTCGACAGCCACGCGCATATCTTCCACCAAGGCGCGGGCCGCCGCCAAATCGCCCAAGCCTTTCATGCCCGCTTCAGCCTCTGTCAGCCTTTCGCGGGCAAGGGTTGCATCGTCGCCAAAGCGCGCCACAGCGGCAAGGGCCGCTTCCAACCGCCCGCCGCTGATCGATCGTTCGCCTTCGGCCCGTGCTGCAGCGCGGTTCGCTTCGGTCACCTGCTGATCGGCGGCGCGGCGGTGATCGCGGGCCAGTTGATCGGCGCGCGAGGCTTCGACCAAACGGGCTTGCAGCGCGTCATGCGCTTGGGCTGCGCCATCGGCTTTGGCAGCTGCCTCTTCCAGATCACGCTTCACCTGCACCAAGCGGTTCAACTGCCGCAGACGCGCCGCAGCGGCAGACGGCGCATCTGCCGCCGCTGCCCTAAACCCGTCCCAGCGCCACAAATCCCCCTCGCGGCTGACCAGCCTTTGCCCGGGGCGCAGGGTGGCTTGCAGGCGCGGGCCATCTGCCGCCTCTACCACCCCCGTCTGCGACAGCCGCCGCGCCAGCACATCGGGCGCGCCGACATGGCGGGCAAGCGGCGCTGCGCCCTGCGGCAAGGCTTGGGCCGGATCAAAGGCGTCCAGCCGCACCCAGCCTGACCCCGCATCGCCCTGTACCTCGGCGGTGCGCAGGTCATCGGCAAAGGCCGCACCAAGGGCTGCTTCATAGCCCGGCTCCACCTCTAGCTGGTCCAGCAATTGCTGACCGGCCTGCGCTTCGCGCTGCACTAGGCGGGCGAGGGCCGCGACTTCAGCGCGCAAAGCATTCGCCTCACCCTCGGCGCCCGAGCGGATGGCGCGCGCCTCAGCTTCAGAGGTTTGGGCGCTGGCGCGGGCGTCTTCGGCGCGGGTCAGCGCCGTTTCGGCGGCTTCCGCAGCACTCAGGGCACTTTCCTGCGCGGCCGTCGTGGCTTTGGCCGTTGCCAGCGCCGTTGCCACAGCCGCTTGCGCCGCCACCACGGCCTCGGATGCGCGCGCGGCTTCGTCTTGCAAACGCTCTAAGGTTTTGCGGTTATCCGCCACCAAGCGTTCGGCCGATTGGTGGCGCGCAGCCAGACGGGCGGCATCTTCGGTGGCTTGCGCCAAATCGCCTTCGCGGGTGCCAAGGTCACTTGCGGCGGTGCGGGCAAGGTCGGCGGCGTCTGAAAGGCGTTCGTCCTGCCCCTCGCTGGCGCGGACCAGCTGGGCAATTTCCCACTCCAGCCGTTCGATCATCTCGGCGGCGTCGCGGTTCAGCGCCGCTTCGCGTTCGGCGTCTTGGTCCATCTGGGCGATGCGGGCTTGCAGCGTGGCGATGCTGGCCAAGGCTCGCGCCTCTTCGGCGGCCAAAGCGTCGCGCTGCAGGATCAGGCGTTGCAGAATAGCCCCAGCCACCCCCTCTTCCTCGCGGCGCGGCGCGATATCGCCCTCGGCCTCTTCCCGGCCTTTGGCGGCAACACGTGCGGCCAGTTCGGCTTGCGCTGCGACCGATAGGCGCTGGCGCAGGGCAAATTCGGCCGCTGCCCGTGCCACTTCGGCCTCGCGCCAGCGGCGATACAGCAGCATCCCTTCGGCTTGGCGCAATTCGGTGCCAATCTCGCGGTAGCGTGCGGCTTGGCGGGCCTGCCGTGTCAGGGTGGAAAGCTGCTGGGCCAAGCCCTCGAGCACATCATCCACTCGCAGCAAGTTCTGCTCTGCCGCCGACAGCCGCAGTTCGGCCTCATGCCGGCGCTGATAAAGTCCGCTGATCCCTGCGGCCTCTTCCAAGATCATCCGCCGCGCTTTGGGCTTGGCGTTGATCAGTTCGGTGATCTGCCCTTGGCGCACCAAAGCGGGCGAGTGGGAACCGGTCGAGGCATCAGCAAACAACATCTGCACATCGCGGGCGCGCACATCCTTGGCGTTGGCCTTATAGGCTGACCCGGCATCACGGGTGATCCGGCGCACCACTTCGATCGTGTCGGCATCGTTAAATCCCGAAGGAGCCAAGCGGTCATGGTTGTCGATGATCAATGAGACTTCGGCAAAATGCCGCGCCCCGCGCCCACCAGAGCCGTTGAAGATCACATCTTCCATGCCGCCGCCCCGCATGGCCGAGGCGCGGTTTTCGCCCATCACCCAACGCAGCGCTTCAAGCAGGTTCGATTTGCCGCAGCCATTGGGGCCGACAACACCGGTCAGCCCCTCCATGATCATCAGATCGGTGGGATCGACAAAGCTTTTAAACCCGTTCAGGCGCAGCCGTGTCAGGCGCATCTGATCCCCTTCCTTAACGAAGGTCTATCTTGGCCAAGCAAGCGCACAAGTCAACCAAATCGCCCTGCGGTCATCTTGGGCTTAAAGCAAAACGCCCGAGGTTTCCCCCGGGCGTCTGCGGCTCTGTTCTTCTGTTCAGCGGGCTGCGGTAACGGCCCGACCTGTCATCACCTTGACCAGATTGGCGCGGTACTCTGCCGTGCCATGCAGGTCGCTGATCATGTCGGTGGCGTCTACCTTCAACCCTGCCAGTGCGCTGGCTGCGAAGTTGGCTGTCAGCGCTGCTTCCGCTGCTTTCCAGCGGAACACACCATTGTTCGATGCCCCCGTAATCGCCACGCGCACCGATCCATCGGCGGCTTGCGAGACAAAGGCCCCCGTCAGCGCAAAGCGGCTGGCCGGTTGGTTGAACTTGGCATAGGCAGAGCGCTTGGGGATGGGGAATTCCACGCCCGTGACAATCTCGCCCTCAACCAGTGCTGTCGAGAACATGCCCGTGAAGTAGTCATCCGCCGCAATCCGGCGCTTGTTGGTGATCACGGTCGCCCCCGATCCCAGCACGGCCGATGGATAGCATGCCGCCGGATCGTTGTTGGCAATTGATCCGCCAATCGTGCCGCGGTTGCGCACGGCAGGGTCGCCGATGCCGCCGGCAAGACCTGCCAGCCCCGCAAAAGCGCTGGCCGCTTCCTTGGCGACCACGGCATGAGGCGTTGCCGCCCCTACCCATAGGGTGCTGCCGGTGTGCTTCACGCCCTTCATCTCGGCAATGCCGGTCAGGCTGACCAGCACATCTGGCGTGGCCAGACGCTGCTTCATCGTCGGCGTCAGGGTCTGCCCGCCCGACAGCGCCTGTGCGCCCGATTGTGACAGGGCCGCCACAGCATCCGCCACGCTGGAAGGTTTTACGAAATCAAAGTTTTGCATCTTTTGCTCCTCCCTTACGCGTTCATCGCCGACCAGACGCGCGACGGCGTCAGGGGCATGTCGATATGGGCAATTTTGTGACCTGCCCGGTTCAGCGCATCCAGCACCGCGTTGACCACGGCTGGAGGAGAGCCAATCGCCCCCGCCTCGCCGCAGCCCTTCACGCCCAGCTTGTTATGGCTGCACGGGGTGACGCAGGAATGGTCAACCGTGACAAAGGGCACATCATCGGCGCGGGGCATGGTGTAATCCATGTAGCTGCCCGACAAAAGCTGGCCATTCTCGTCATAGACGCCATGTTCCAGCAGCGCTTGCCCGATGCCTTGAACCACGCCACCGTGCACTTGTCCGCGCACAACCATCGGGTTCATCACGTTGCCAAAGTCATCCGCACAGGTGAAGGTGCACACATCCACCTTGCCGGTGTCGGCATCCACCTCAACCTCGCACAGATAGGTTCCGGCGGGATAGGTGAAGTTCGCCGGATCATAGAAGGCGGTTTCCTCCAAGCCCGGTTCCAGCGTGGCCAGCGGGTAGTTGTGCGGCACATAGGCTGAAAACGCGATTTCGCCGAAGGTTTTCGACCGGTTGGTCCCCGACACGGCAAAGACGCCGTCCGAAAACACAATCTCGGCCTCTGCCGCTTCCAGCATATGGGCCGCGATCTTTTTGCCCTTGGCGATCACTTTGTCAGCGGCATTGGCCATAGCCTGACCGCAAACCGCCAGCGAGCGTGAGCCGTAAGAGCCCATCCCGAAGGGGATTTTCGCCGTGTCACCATGCACGATATCCACCGACGACATCGGAATACCGAACATATCCGAGATGATCTGTGCAAACACCGTCTCGTGGCTTTGGCCGTGGCTGTGTGCGCCGACCATCACCGACACGTTGCCCGTGGGGTTCACCCGCACGGTGGCTGCGTCATACAGGCCCACGCGCGCACCAAGAATGCCCACCAAGTTCGACGGCGCAATCCCGCAAGCTTCGATCCATGTCGACAGGCCCAACCCGCGCAGCTTGCCTTTGGCGGCAGAGGCAGCGCGGCGTTTTTCAAAGCCCGCCACATCGGCCAGCTCAATCGCCTTATCCAGCGTGGCGTGGTAGTTGCCCACGTCATAGGCCAGACCTGCGGGCGTGGTGTAGGGGAACATATCGGTGGTGATAAAGTTCTTGCGACGCACTTCGAACGGGTCAAGACCCAGTTCGCGGCACATCTGATCGACCACACGCTCCAAGCTATAGGTCGCCTCGGGGCGGCCTGCGCCACGATAGGCATCGACAGGGGCGGTGTTGGTGAACACGGTTTTCACGTTCACATAGACGTTGGGCACCTTATACGGCCCCGCCATCAGTGTGCCGTGCAGGAAAGTTGGCGTCACGGTCGAGAAGTTCGACAGATAGGCCCCCACGTTCGCCATCGTTTCGGTGCGAAACGCGATGAACGTGCCGTCTTTTTCGCAAGCCAGTTCAATCTTGGTAACATGGTCGCGGCCATGCGCGTCGGACAGGAAGCTTTCCGAACGCTCTGCCACCCACTTAACGGGCTTTTTGATCTTTTTGGCTGCGGCCAGAACCAAGGCCTCTTCGCCATAGTGATAGATCTTCGACCCAAAGCCGCCGCCCACATCAGGGGCCACGACTTGCAGCTTGTTTTCCGGAATCCCCAGCACAAAGGCCGCGACCAAAAGGCGCGTCAGGTGGGGGTTCTGGCTGGTGGTGGTCAGCTTGTAATCGCCCGTGCCGGGATTGAACTCGCCGATCGAGGCGCGCGGTTCCATCGCGTTGGGGATCAGGCGGTTGTTGACCAGTTCCAGCGTGGTGACATGGGGAGCCGCTTTGATGGCCGCATCCACTTTGGCGCGGTTGTCTTCGATCCAGCCCCAGTCAAAGCACTGGTTGTCGGCGATCTCGTCATGCACGCGGTTGGTGTTGTCAGCCAAAGCCTGCGCCATGTCGATGATGGCGGGCAGTTCTTCGAAATCTGACGCATCAGCCACGGCTTGGGCGGCGTCTTTCGCTTCCATATAGGTTTGGGCGATCACGGCTGCATAGGCGTCGCCCACATGGCGCACTTTGCCATGGGCCAGAACGGGGCGCTTGGGTTCGCGCATCGGTTCGCCGTTGCGCGAGTTGATCAGCCAACCTGCCGGATTGCCGCCCACATCTTTAAAGTCTTCGCCGGTGAACACGGCCAAGACGCCGGGCATCCCCGCCGCTGCCGCAACGCCCACCGATTTGATGCGCGCATGCGCCATGGTGGAGCGCACGAACACCGCATAAGCCTGCCCATGCACGTCGATGTCATGGGTGTAATTGCCCGCCCCGGTCAGGTAGCGGATGTCTTCGGTGCGTTTGGCTTCCGCGCCAATTCCGAAATCCTTAGCCATCTTGATCCCCTCCCTTATTCGGCAGCAACGGCTGCGACATCCTGCCCAGAGGCAGCCATCACGGCCTTGACGATGTTATGATAGCCGGTGCAGCGGCAAATATTGCCCTCTAGCCCGTGGCGCACGTCAGCCTCGGTTGGCTTGGGGTTCTTGGCCAGAAGTTCAGCCGCAGACATCACCATGCCGGGTGTGCAAAAGCCGCACTGTAGGCCGTGGTGGTCTTGGAACGCTTGCTGGATCACGCCAAGACTGCCGTCGGCATTGGCCATGCCTTCAATCGTGGTCACTTTGGAGCCCGCCACGTCTTGCGCAAAGACCGAGCAGCTTTTCACAGCCACGCCGTCGATATGCACCACACAAGCCCCGCATTGCGAGGTGTCGCAGCCGATATGCGTGCCCGTCAGGCCCAGCCCTTCGCGCAGGTAAGAAGAGAGCAGCGTGCGCCCCTCGGTCTCGGCCGAGACGGATTTTCCGTTCACGGTCATCGTTACTTTGGTCATCTTATCCTCCCTGGTTGCTTAACGGTTCAGCCGATCAAACGGCGGAACCAGCCTTTTTTCGGTGTGTCTTCGGTGCCTTCGGTCGAGGCTTCTTCAGCCTCGGCGGGGGCCTCTTGGTCGGGCCCTTCGACGGCGGATTGGAAGCGGTTGAAAAACTCTTCCGCTAGGTTCTTGGCAAAGCCGTCAATGATCCGGCTGCCCAATTGCGCGATTTTCCCGCCGACCGAGGCTTCGACCTCATAGGTCAGCTTGGTGCCGGTGCCGTCGGCTGTCATGGTCACAAAGGCCCCGCCCTTGGCAAAGCCAGCCACGCCACCCTTGCCTTCGCCCGTAATGCGCAGGCTTTGGGCTTCGACCATCTCTGACAGGGTCACAGTGCCGGTGAAGCGGGCTTTCACGGGGCCCACCTTTTGCACCACGATGGCTTCAAACCCTTCTGACGGCGATCCCGTCAGGCTTTCGCAGCCGGGCACGCAGGCCTGCAGGACCTGCGGGTTCAAAACCGCAGCCCAAACCGTCGCAGGGTCGGCCGCGATATGCCGTTCCTCGGCCAGCTTCATGAAACCCCTCCCTGGGCGTCGTGTGCCTAAAGACCGCAACTGAGCACAGCCAAAGCGCTGCGTTTAGTCACGGTAACAGGGCGAAGATTGCCTGATGCGAATGAACCTGTCGACTGTGCTGATGCAACCTGTCGCAAATTTGCGACAGATCGGCGGAAAATCTCTAATCGCGCCGCGAGTCGGGTCAGGCCCCGACGTCGGGGGCTTCTTGCATCTGCACGGCGTTGATGCGCCAGCCTTCGGGGCGTTCGATCATCTGGTAATCCAGCCAATAGGCCCGCCCCTTGGCATCGATCACCCGAACCCGTTGCCAATAGGCCCCGCCGATAAAGCGCAACTCCAGCATGGCAACATCGGTGGGGCGATAGACCATCGGATAGCCTTCGCGCACCATTTTGCCAAAGGCTTGCGGAGTGCCGAACAGCGCATGGATATTGGGCGAGGCGAAGGTGAAGGCGCGGGCAAAATCATCGGCCTGAAACGCCTCAATCTGCGCGCGGATGGTGTTTTGGATTGGCCCTTCCTGCGCGGCAGCAGGAGCTGCCAGCATGAACAAGGCGAATAGAGTGGAAAGGCGCATGGTGCAGGCCCCCGTTGGAACGCTGCATGAAAGCTAGAGCAGGGCGCGCCTGTGTCAAACGCCAGTGGGCGCGCGGCGGCCCCAGTGTGTGGGGGGGCTGCGCGCGCCCCCACACACACCCTGCGGAGTATTGGCGCCTCGGTGAAAGGGGTTTAGGCGATGAGGTCGCCCTTCAGCGCCTTGTCGATCAGGGCGATGGTTTCGGGCACGCCGTATAGCGCGATAAAGCCGCCAAAGCGCGGGCCTTCGGATGCGCCCATCAGCACCTCGTACAGGGCTTTGAACCAGTCGCGCAGCGGGTCAAAGGCGTGGTCTTTGCCCACGGCATAGCAAGCGGTTTGCAGGCTTTCTTCGTCGGTTGCCCCATCCCATGCCGCCAGACGATTGCGCAGATCAAGGATAGCGGCGCGTTCCATGTCGGTCGGCAAGCGGTAGCTGCGGTTCGGGGCGATCTTGTCGTTGAAATAGCGCAGCGCATAGCCTGCGGCGGCGTCCAGATCGGGATGCGTTTCGGGTGAGGCGTCTGGGGCGTATTTCTTGACAAAGCCCCAAAGCCCAGCGGCATCCTTGGCCCCTGCGACTGAGGCAAGGTTCAATAGCATGGCAAAGCTCACCACCATCTTCGATTCGGGCACATGGCCGCTGTGGATATGCCAGACAGGGTTGTTGACCTGCGCGTCGATGTCTTGGGTCGGATAGGCTTTCAGCTGCTGGTGGTATTCATCGACCGCTTTGGGGATCACATCCCACCACAGCCGCTTGGCGGTTTTGGGCTTTTGATACATGAAATACGACAGCGATTCCGTGGCGGCATAGGTCAGCCATTCGTCGATCGTCAGGCCGTTGCCCTTGGATTTGGAAATCTTCTGGCCTTCGAAATCTAAGAACAGTTCATAAGTCATGTGGTTGGGCGCACGGCCCCCAAGCGCGTTGCAGATGCCGTCATAGATCGGCGTGTTGGTCGAATGGTCTTTGCCGTACATCTCAAAATCAACGCCTAGGGCGGCCCAACGCGCACCAAAGTCGGGCTTCCATTGCAGCTTTACGTTGCCACCCGTCACAGGCAGCGTCCATTCGCGGCCATCTTCGTCGTCAAAGGTGATGGTGCCATCCTTGGCGTTCACCTCTTTCATCGGCACATACAGCACACGGCCAGTTTCAGGGTGGATGGGCAGGAAGCAGGAATAGGTCTGCTGACGCTCTTCGCGCAGCGAGGCCAGCATGATCGCCATGATCGCGTCATAACGTTCGGCACAAAGGCGCAGCGTGTCGTCAAAGCGGCCCGATTTGTAGAACTCGGTCGCGGAATAGAATTCGTATTCAAAGCCGAAGGTATCCAAGAACCGCCGCAGCATGGCGTTGTTATGGTCGCCAAAGCTGTTGAATTCGCCGTAAGGGTCGGGCACCGAGGTCAGCGGCTTTTGCATATGCTGGCGCAGCATCTCTTGCTGGGGCACGTTTTCGGGCACTTTGCGCATGCCGTCGACATCATCGGAAAAGCAGATCAAACGGGTGGGGATATCTGAGATCACTTCAAACGCGCGGCGGATCATGGTGGTGCGGGCCACTTCGCCAAAGGTGCCGATATGGGGCAGGCCTGAGGGGCCGTAGCCCGTTTCAAACAGCACATAGCCCTTGTCATGCGCCTTGTGTTCGGTGCGTTTGAGCAAAGCGCGGGCCTCTTCAAAGGGCCAGGCTTTCGACTTCATCGCGGCGTCACGCAAGGTGCTCATAGGGGTATCCTCCAGGAAAGCGGCGCAATGCCGCCCTTAACCCCCGTCCTCTATTGCCGCACCGGCTTGGCGTCAATATTGTAAGGCCAAATGCGAAAGGACGACCCATGCTCCATACAACGCCCGCCTCGATGTCGCCGCCCGATGCGCTGATTGCGGTGATGATCGCCGTCTCAGCGTCGGATGAGCAGATGCGGACGACCGAGTTGGTGGCCATCCAACGCATTGTGCATCATTTGCCGGTCTTTGCCGACTACGACAACGACCGCATTCGCCTGATCGCCCAGACGGTGTTTGACCTGTTTGAAGAGGAAGACGGGCTGGCGGCCCTGTTCGGCTTGATCCGCGATGCCTTGCCTGAAAGGTTGTATGAAACCGCTTATGCCTTGGCCTGTGATGTGGCCGCAGCCGACGGCACGCTGCGCGAGGTAGAGTTGCGGATGCTGGAAGAGGTGCGCGAAGAACTGGCGATTGACCGCTTGCACGCCGCCGCCATCGAATGGGGCGCTAGGGTGCGGCATTTGCGGCCTTAAGCTAAGCTGGCCCAGCGGCGCAGCAAACCGTTTTGCAACACGCGCGCCCGCCCCGTCCAAGCCTTTTGGCCTGGAGGTTTTTCACGTTCGGCCACGGGCACGGCTTCGCGGCGTTCGGGGTCGGCGGAAAAGATCGCAAAGACCAGATCGCGGCCTGATGGCTGCGTCATGAATCCCGCCAAACCCGAGACAAAGTTGAGCGTGCCGCTTTTGGCGTTGATTTTCACCGGCCCGTCGATCTGCGGCGCACCCTTTTCATCTTTTAGGCTGACCTCTTTCAACAAAGCCCTAAGGCCAGCCCCTGATGGCCGCGTTGCCCCCGCCATAAGGGCGCGCATCATGCCCTTTGCCGTGACCCGCGACGCGGCACCTAGGCCGGAATGATCGACAAAGCTTGCAGAAAGGCCCAAGGTTTCCTGCGCCCAAGACTGCATTGCCACAGCTGACTCGGGCAAAGACCGCGCGCCGGATGCACCAAGCCCAACTGTTTCTGCGGTGATGTTGGTGGAATATTTCAACATCTCTTGCAGAATGGGGGACAGGCTGGCGCTGGGCCATGTGACGAGTGGGGTTGCAGGGGGCAGGGCGGATATCATCTGTGGTGCGGGCAGGGTTATGCCCTGCATGGCGCAAAGGGTGGAAAAGACCTCGGCCACATAGGGGGCGACATGGCGCACGGGCAGCCAGCGATTGCCCTCTTTGGCCATGGCGGCGCGCGAAACGGTCCAGCTTTCCGAACCTTGGTCGGAATACGTGAAAACCGGCGTGTCGCGATCCACCACGGCCAGCTTTATCCCCTTCACCTCGGGCAGATAGCGCAAGCCCGGAGAGGTCATGCGCGCAGTGGCCCCGCCCTTGGTCCATTCCAGATTGACGCGGTTGTTGTTCAGCGACAGGCCCGACAGGCCCGGATCATAGCCCGCTTCGGCGGGCAGGTCGTCACTGATGCGGGCGAACGTGGGCAAGGCATCCGCATAAACCAAAAAGCGCCCCGTCACCCGCCGAAGCCCGCTGCTTGCCAAGGCGGCGGCCATGTCGCCAAGGCTATCGGTGTCAAGCGTGGGGTCGCCGCCGCCAGACAGGATCAAGTCCCCCGCCAAAGTGCCGGCGCTTACAGCCTCTGTCGCCAAAACTTGCGTGGTGAAGTGGTGATCGGGCCCTAACCTATCCAGCGCATAAAGTGCGGTGATGGCTTTGATCACGCTGGCGGGGGGAACTTGGGCATTTGGCTGAAAGCTGTCGAGGATTTCGCCTGTGGCCAAATCCGCCACGCAAAAGCCGGTGGTTCCGGTAAGATTGGCTTTGGCCACAAGGTCGGCGGTTGTGGCGTTTTGGGCCGTCGCCAACGACGGGGCCGCAAGCCCTGCCCCCAAGCCTGCCAAGACCCAGCGCCGTGTTAAAGTTTGTGCCGTCATTCTGCCGCTCCTACCCGCGGCCCAAGTCGTAACGCGCAAGGCTGCGGCAATGCAACAGGCTCAGCGCCGCCATTCGCCCCTTGCGCGGATCACGCTGGAAGAAGCCGTGTGCAGCGGCATATTCACAAAGGCCCAGACCGGCGCTTTGCGATGCGTCAAAAGGTCGGGCGCTGCCACTTGCGCCCCGCGAAAGGCCCGTGCCGTCACCGAAAGCCGCGCCGCCAGACCAGCCCCGGGGCGCGCCATCACGGCCACGGGCACCCGCGCCATGATCTGGCGCCAATTGCGCCAGCGGTGGAACTGCACCAAATTATCCGCCCCCATGATCCAGACAAAGCGCACGCCGGGATAAAGCGCTTGCAGGCGGCGCAACGTGTCAATCGTGGCGCGGGTGCCCAAGCGCGCCTCAAGATCTGTGACGACCACCCTTGGGTCATTGCCCAGCTTTTCGCGGGCGCGCGCGATGCGTAAGCCGATAGGCGCGGGCGCATTGGCCTTGAGCGGGTTGCCGGGGCTGACCAACCACCACACCCGGTCCAGCCCAATGCGCTGCAAAGCCTGATGCGTGATATGCACATGGCCGTCGTGAGCGGGGTCAAACGACCCGCCCAGCAGGCCCACGACCATGCCCCGATAGGCCGCTGGAAAGCCTTGAACCATTTGCCTTGCGGCCTCCACCTCACGAAAGCGCAATTTCAGGGCCTGCTTGCCCTCATGTCAACCGCAATCGGCGTTGAAGAAGCGCGCCCTTTCCCTTAGATGAGGCCCAAACCCGGATGGAGCGCGCAGATGGCCAGTTATCAATACGTCTACCACATGGACAATCTTTCAAAGACCTATCCGGGTGGCAAGAAATGCTTTGAGAATATCAAGCTCAACTTCTTGCCCGGTGTGAAGATCGGCGTTGTGGGGGTGAACGGGTCGGGCAAATCGACCTTGCTGCGCATCATGGCGGGGATTGATACCGATTTCGCAGGCGATGCTTGGGCCGCCAAAGGCGCGCGCGTGGGCTATCTGGCACAAGAACCCGTGCTGGATGCCAAGTTGAACGTGCGCGATAACGTCAAACTGGGCTGTGCTTCGAAGGTTGCCAAGCTGGATCGCTATAACGAACTGGCGATGAACTATTCCGACGACACCGCGGATGAGATGTCGCGCTTACAAGACGAGATTGATGCCGAGAACCTTTGGGATCTCGACAGCCAGATCGACGTGGCGATGGAAGCCCTGCGCTGCCCGCCAGATGATGCCGATGTCGAAAGCCTGTCGGGCGGCGAGCGTCGCCGTGTGGCCCTGTGCCAGCTTTTGCTGGATGCGCCGGATATGCTGCTGTTGGACGAACCGACCAACCACCTTGACGCCGAATCCATCGCTTGGCTGCAACAGCACTTGATCGACTATAAGGGCACAATCTTGGTTGTGACCCACGACCGCTATTTCCTCGATGATATCACGGGGTGGATTCTGGAACTCGACCGGGGGCGTGGCATTCCCTACGAAGGCAACTACACCGCTTGGCTTGACCAAAAAGCCAAACGCGCCGCCCAAGAGGCGCGTGAGGATAAATCCAAGCAAAAGGCGATGGAAAAAGAACTGGAATGGATCCGCGCGGGGGCCCGTGCGCGTCAGGCCAAGCAGAAAGCCCGTATCAGCAAGTATAACGAAATGGCGACCCAAACGGTGCGCGAACGCGCCACCTCGGCCCAGATCATCATTCCCAACGGCGAACGTCTGGGTGGCAAGGTGATTGATGTGGTCGGCCTGAAAAAGCACATGGGCGACCGGTTGTTGATTGAAGACCTGTCCTTCACCGTGCCCCCGGGCGCGATTGTGGGCGTGATTGGCCCGAACGGGGCGGGCAAATCGACGCTGTTTCGGATGATCACGGGCCAAGAGCAGCCTGATGAGGGCTCGATCACCTTGGGCACCACGGTGCAACTGTCTTACGTTGACCAATCGCGTGACGCGCTAGAGCCGGGCAAGACCGTGTGGGAAGAAGTCTCGGGCGGGGCGGAAGTGATCAAGCTGGGCGATTTCGACATGAACTCGCGCGCCTATTGCGGGGCGTTCAACTTTAAGGGCACCGACCAGCAGAAAAAGGTCGGCAGCCTGTCGGGCGGCGAACGCAACCGTGTTCACATGGCGAAGTTGCTGAAAAGCGGCGGCAATGTGCTGCTGCTTGACGAACCGACCAACGATCTGGATGTGGAAACTCTGCAGGCGCTGGAAGCCGCGATTGAAGACTTCGCCGGTTGTGCGGTGATCATCAGCCACGACCGCTTCTTCCTAGACCGCCTGTGCACGCATATTCTGGCCTTCGAAGGCGATGCGCATGTGGAATGGTTCGAGGGCAACTTTGAAGCCTACGAAGAAGACAAAGTGCGCCGCTTGGGGGCGGACAGCATCGAGCCTAAGCGGGTGAAGTATAAGAAGTTTACGAGGTAATGATGGGTGGGTGCGCAATGAATGCGCACCCTACAGTCTTAACGCCTTCTTGACGATTTCCCTGTTTGTTGTTTGGACGGTCATCTTGACTGTCAACACAAACGTACATACATTTCATGCAATTCGATTGGGACAATGGCAACGCAGCCAAATGCGCCAAGCATGGCTTGACGCTAAACTGCATCGAAGCCTTTTTCCGCTTAGGGCCGCTTGTTGCGCCTGATCCGATACACTCGGTGCTGGAGCAACGCTTTATCGCTGTGGGCTCTATGCCGGATGGTCGTCCAGCCTTTGTCGCCTTCTGCTGGCGCGGCGCGAAAATCCGCCCCATCAGCGCCCGTTACATGCATGCCCGAGAGGCCCGCCGTTATGAAAACCGTCCCAACTCTGACCACTGACGCCGAGGCAGAGGCTTTTTTGGAGCAAGACCTTTCCAGCCTCGACTTCAGCCAGTTCAAACCCGTCTCGTGGGAAACAGCCCCCAAAGCTGCCCGCATCAATATGCGCCTGCCCGAGGCGTTGATGGCTGCGCTGAAAGCCAAAGCGGCCAAGCGCGGCATTCCCTATCAACGCCTGATCCGCGAAGCGCTGGAAAAAGATCTCGCCAAACCGTAGGGTGCGCCTACATTGCGCGCCCCTTTGGCGCTTTGTTTGGTGCGCAATAAGTCCCCCCCTACCGCGCGATTGTCACCGAGCAATGCGCCCGCCCAGCCACATCGGCGGCGACCGATCCCAGCACAAGCCGCGAGATGCCGCGCTTGTCGCCGGTGCCCATGACGATATGGCCCACCTTGTTCATCTCGGCATAGGTCACGATGCCGCTGGCGGCTTCGCGGTCGATCACGATGGCGGTGCCTGCGGGGGTGACGCCTTTGGCCTTGGCTGTGGCAAAGCCTGCGTCAAGGATCGCTTGGGCGTCAGCATCGCTCCAATGGTGGATCAGGGGGCCACGCCCGCCACCATGGGCCACGTTGACCACACAGAGCAGCAGTTTTGCGCCGGATTTGGTCGCAAGGTCGGCTGCGGTTTCAATGGCGTGGGTGGCGTGATCTGTGCCGTCAATCGGGCAAAGGATGGGATGGGTCATGGAATGTGTCCTTTCTGGTTTGGCCTGTTGCGGCGCTGCGCCCAGTTTGCCCAAAAAACAGGCAAAACACCTTGACCTGCGTCAAACCAAAGCGCCAATCTCCACCCCAGAAGGTGAATCCCCCCATATTTATTCTTGATTTTGAAATTTCTTGCCGCAATAAATCCTGAGCGACGTTATCTCTATCGACCTGTCTGCCACCACAATCGGCCACAGCATTCGATCTTAAGCTGACGGGGCCGGGCCGCCGCAATCTCGCGGGCGGCAAAATGACAGGAGTGTTCACGATGGCCAAGGGCACCGTGAAATGGTTCAATGAAACCAAAGGCTACGGCTTTATTGCCCCGGAAGGCGGCAAGAAAGACGTGTTTGTGCATATCACTGCGCTTGAGCGCGCTGGTCTGCGCGGGCTGAAGGACGGCCAAGCCGTCAACTTCGACATCGAAGCCGGCCGGGATGGCCGCGAATCGGCGATCAACATCACGCTGGGCTAAGGCTAAGCGGGTTTTGAAAAAGGGCGCGCGCCGGATCGGTGCGCGCCCTTTGCTTTTGCAGTGTCATCTGCAAGACTGCGGTCAGCAGGGAGTGGGCATGAATTATGATCGGCTGATCGACGCGCAGACGTGGGCCTTTATCAAGGCCAGCGAAGACGCTTACCCCCCCGATGCCGCAACCTTGTCGATAGCCCAGCAACGCGCGATCTATGACACAATGTGCCGCGCGTTCCATCGCGGCTATCCCGACGGGATTACGGCGCAAGACCGCCCTATTGCGGGTGTGATGTGCCGCGTTTTTGCCGGTGCGCAGCCTGCGATCATCTATCTGCACGGTGGCGGCTTTGTCGTCGGCGGGCTGGAAAGCCATGATGACGTCTGCGCCGATATTCGGGCGGCCACGGGCTTGACGGTGATCTGCCCCGATTACCGCCTGTCGCCCGAACATCTGCATCCCGCAGCCTTTGAGGACGCCTTGGCTGTCACCCGTGCAGTGGCTGTGGATGGCCCCGTGCTGTTGGCGGGCGACAGTGCAGGCGGCAATTTGGCCGCCGCTGTCAGCCATGCATTGCGCGGGCAAGCGCTGATTTTGGGGCAGGTGCTGATCTATCCGGGTCTGGGCGGAGATGTCGATGCGGGCAGTTATGTGGCTCATGCCAAAGCACCGATGCTCACGCGCGAGGATGTGCTGTTTTATGCGGGCATTCGCCACAATGGCGCCGTGCCGAAGGGCGACGCCACGGTTTCGCCGCTGGAGGATACCGACTTTTCTGGCCTGCCGCCCACAATCGCCATCGCCGCAGAATGTGACCCGCTGTGCGATGATGCCCGCAACTACGCTGAGGCGATCGTAACGGCCGGTGGCCGTGCCCACTGGGTTGTTGAGCCTGGCCTTGTTCACGGCTATCTGCGCGCCCGCAAAACGGTTGACCGCGCCGCAGCCAGTTTCGCCCGCATCATGCAGGCGCTGCAAACCCTCGCCATAGGCGGGAACCCAAAGGGAGACACCCGATGAACGCCCATGCCAACCTGACCCATTGGTCCGAACGCACCGATATGGCCGCAGCCTTTCGCTGGACGGTGAAGCTGAACCTGCACGAGGCGGTGGCCAACCACTTCTCGCTCGCGGTGAATCCCGAAGGCACGCGCTTTTTGATCAACCCCAACGGGCGGCATTTTGGGCGGATCACGGCATCCAGTCTTGTTGAGATTGACGCCAACGACCCCAACACAATGGATCGCCCCGATGCGCCCGACCCAACCGCTTGGGGCTTGCACGGTTCAATCCACCGCGCCGTGCCGCACGCGCGATGCGTGATGCATGTGCATTCGATGCATGCCACGGTTCTGGCCAGTTTGGCCGACAGCCGACTTCCGCCGATTGACCAAAACTCGGCCATGTTCTTTAACCGCCATGTGGTGGATGGGGCTTATGGCGGGATGGCCTTTGCCGAGGAGGGGGCGCGCTGCGCGCATATGCTGGCCGACCCCAAGATCACCACGATGGTGATGGGCAACCACGGCGTGCTGATCATTGGAAAGACTGTGGCGGAAACCTTCAACCGCTTGACCTATTTTGAACGCGCAGCAGAAACCTACATCCGCGCCTTGCAAACTGGCCGTCCGTTGCGCGTGCTGTCGGACGACATCGCCGAGAAAACCGCGCAGGAATGGGAGGCTTATCCCGGCGGGGCAGATTTTCACCTGCGCGAGATCAAGGCCTTGTTGGACGAAGAAGGTTCGACCTACGCCCAGTAACGATTTTTCTGCAAAAAATCTGAAAAACAAATCTTCTGCGAAGATTTTCGGTTCTTCGCAGAAGAAACGTGCGTTTGATTTTTCGCAGAAAAATCGTGGTGTCAGGCGGTCAGAAAAGGCGGATGATTCATCGTCGTTGGCACGGCAACGCCAAGTCGCGTCAGGATGGTTGGCGCAAGCGCCAATTGGTCCAGCACAACATTGCCGGCAGGGCCTTGGGCAGGGCCAAAGTAATACAGGGCAAAGTCACGCTGCACATCGGTCGTGCCGCCATGATGGCCGCGCGCGTCTTGGCCGTGGTCGGCGGTGACGATCACCTCGTATCCCGCCCTGCGCCATCGTGCCAAGAAATTCGCCAAAGCCTCGTCCATGCGGTAACAGGCGTCGTCCATCTCTTCGCAATCGTGAAAGAAGCGGTGGCCCATGCTGTCCAGCGTGCAGGTGTGCAAGATGCCGTAGTCGATGCCCTTGCGTTCGCACAGCATCGTCAACGTGGCGAACAGGTCGACATCGGCGGGGGTCATTTGGTTGTAGCCGCTGTCACCTGTCATCGTGTGAAAGCGGCCATGCGTGATCGGGCCGTCTGGCGCATCATATTCCATGTCTTCGACCAGATCGAAGGGGTAGCGGTTGAAAAACTCTGACCAAAACGAATGCGTCACGGCACCGGTTTTCAAGCCGGCTTTGGTCGCTTCCGAAAATACATCCGGAAACTCTAGCCGCCGCCGTGTGGCATTGCCCCAGATGCCATGCACCTGCGGTGGCAATCCAGTGTGGATCGAGGCGTAGCAGGTGCCTGACGTCGATGGCAGCACAGAGCGCATCTTCCAAACCTGCGCTTCGCCGCTGGTAACCCAGCCTTCCAGATTGCCAAATAAGCGGCGCCAATTGGCATAGGGCACGCCATCCAGCAGGATCAGCAGCAGTTTCGACATGGACGCCTCCTGTGCCGAGGTCGCAGCCTCCGGCGGGGATATTTAAGCACGTATGAAAGGGTCAGTTGCCTGCGCTTTCCATTTTGCGGGTTTTTAGCACGCCTTCCAGCCAGCCTGTTTTCATCTCCGGCACCGAAGACAGCAACAGGTCGGTGTAATCGTCAAACGGCGGGGCTAGCACGTCAGACTTTTGGCCATAGCGCACCACTTTGCCGCGATACATCACAGCGATTTTGTCTGCGATGGCTTTGACGGTCGCCAGATCATGGGTGATGAACAAGTAGGCGACACCTTCTTGGTCTTGCAGGTTCAACAGCAGTTTCAAAATGCCATCGGCGACCAAGGGATCAAGTGCTGAGGTGACTTCATCGCAAAGGATCAGCTTGGGTTTGGCCGCCAAGGCGCGGGCGATGCAGACACGCTGCTTTTGGCCGCCCGAAAGTTCGGCGGGATAGCGGTTTTCAAAGCCAGCACCCATTTCGATTTGGTCGAGCAGGTCTTGCACGCGGGCGCGTTTGGCTTCGCCCTTCAGGCCGAAGTAGAACTCTAGCGGACGGCCGATGATGGTGCCCACGGTTTGGCGCGGGTTCATCGCCGTATCGGCCATTTGGTATATCATCTGCACTTGGCGCAGATCGTCTTTGCTGCGGGTGGCAAGATCGGGCGACAGGGTGCGCCCGTCAAAGGTAATCTGGCCTGCGCGGGCGGGCAGAAGTCCGGTGATAACCCGCGCAAGGGTGGATTTGCCCGATCCGCTTTCGCCCACAATGGCCAAGGTTTGGCCTGCCGCCACGTCAATGGTGATATCTTGCAGCACATCAAAATCGGTGCCGCGGTAGCGCGCCGTGACGCCCGCGGCGCGCAAGATGGGCGTGGCATCAGTTTTCTCGGCATGGTCAATGCTGCGCACCGACACCAATGCTTGGGTATAGTCTTGCACGGGGGCCGAGATGATCTGATCGGTCGTGCCGTATTCCACTGCTTTGCCATGGCGCAGCACCAGAATGTCGTCGGCCACTTGTGCCACCACGGCAAGATCGTGGGTGATGTAGATCGCGGCAACGCCAGTGTCGCGGATAGCCTCTTTGATTGCGGCCAAAACGTCGATCTGCGTGGTCACATCGAGCGCCGTGGTCGGTTCGTCAAAGATCACAAGGTCGGGCTTGGGGCACAGCGCCATAGCGGTCATCGCGCGCTGCAATTGGCCGCCAGAAACTTGGTGCGGATAGCGCCGCCCAAAGGTTTCCGGATCGGGCAGGCCCAGTTTGGCGAACAATTCCACCGCACGGGCCTCAGCCTGTTCCTTGGTCATCAACTTGTGCAGCAGGCAGGTTTCGATCACCTGCGTCATCAGCCGCTTGGCAGGGTTAAAGGCGGCGGCGGCAGATTGGGCGACATAGGTCACCTCGCGCCCGCGCAGGGCACGCAGGCCCGACGCATCGGCCGTTCGAATATCGCGCCCGTTGAGCAGAACTTGGCCCCCTGTCAAGCGCACGCCGCCGCGCCCAAAAGACAGCGCCGCCAATCCAATGGTGGATTTGCCAGCGCCAGATTCACCGATCAGCCCCAGCACACGCCCCTTTTGCACCGAGACGGAAACGTCATCGACCAGCACCAAATGCTTGGGCGCTTCACCGGGGGGATAGGCTGTCGCCTCAATCCGCAGGTTCTTGATCGTCAAAAGATCAGCCACCGCGACCCCCTTTCAAGCTTGAGGTGCGCTGCAAGATCCAATCGGCCACCAAGTTCACCGAAATCGCCAGCACCGCAATCGCCAGTGCGGGCATCAGCGCTGCGGCTTTGCCGTAAACCAGACCATCCTTATTCTCGCGCACCATGCCGCCCCAATCTGATAGCGGCGGTTGGATGCCAAGGCCCAAAAACGACAGGGTCGAGATGAACAGCACGGCGAAGATAAAGCGCATCCCGAATTCTGCCACCAAGGGCGACATGGCATTGGGCAATATCTCGCGGAAGATGATCCAGCCTTGGCGTTCACCGCGCAGTTTGGCCGCTTCGACATAATCCATCACGGCGATGTCAGCCGCCACAGCGCGGCTCAGGCGGAAGACGCGGGTGGAATCCAAAACGCCCATCACCAAGATCAGCACTGTCAGGTTCAAGGGCAGAACTGACAGCACGACCAAGGCCACGATCAGCGATGGCACGGCCATCATTAAATCGACAACCCGCGACAGGCCCGTATCAATCCATCCGCCGCGCGTGGCCGCAAGAAAGCCGAAAAACGCGCCCATCCCGAACGACAAGAGCGAAGATACCAGCGCCACAAAAATCGTCACCGACCCGCCATAGATCAACCGGCTTAGGATATCGCGGCCGATCGTGTCAGTGCCCAGCCAGTATTGCTGCGAGGGGCCTTCCCAGACTTGGCCCACCGCCGCATCAATCGGATAAGGCGCAATCCATGGCGCAAACAGGGCCGACAGCACGAAAGCCCCCGTCATCACCAGACCGATCAGGGCCGAAAGCGGTATTCTCATTTCGGATGCCTTAAGCGTGGGTTGGCGATGATGCCGATCAGGTCGGCCAGAATGTTCAGCCCGATATAGACTGCGGCAAAGATGATCCCCACCGCCTGCACCACGGGCAGGTCGCGTTTGGCCACATGATCGACCAGATATTGCCCCAAGGCGTTGTAGCTGAACACCACTTCGACCACGACAACGCCCACCACCAGATAGGCCAAGTTGATCACCACAACCGAGATGATGGGCGCTACCGCATTGGGCAAAGCGTGCCGCCAGATGACTTGCATGGGCGACAGGCCCTTCAACTCGGCGGTTTCGATATAGGCCGATTGCATCACGTTCAAAATCGCAGCGCGCGTCATGCGCATCATATGGGCCAGCACCACCATGACCAGCACGATCACAGGCAGGGCGACCGCATGCAACTTTTCAAAGAACCCCATGCCGGGGAAGACCATCGACACAGGCTGCAAAATGGGAATGACTTGCGTCAGCAGGAAGATCACAAAATAGGCCGCGACAAACTCTGGCAAAGAGATCATGGCGAGGGTGACGCCCGAAATCGCCTTATCCGGCCAGCGCCCGTTGTAGCGCGCGGCGATCAGGCCCAGCGCAATGGCCA
>CAMAYO010000020.1 GCA_945862465.1 Pseudorhodobacter antarcticus
GCCAGCACCGCCAGCTTAATGATCTGCGACAGATTCGGGTCCATAGGCGCAGAATGCAGGGTCATGCCGCCCCCCCAAACACCAAGCGGCGTGCGGCGCGGCGGCTTTGCAGCCAGCCGATCACACGGGCGCGCACACCCGCCCAGCGCCGCTCAAACGCGCTTGGGTTATGCACCACATCGGCGCGGTAAAAGCTGGGGCACAGCACGGCGGCATCGGCCACCTCGCCGCAATTGCCACAGCCCACACAGCTTTGGTCAATCGAGGCCACCGGATCATCGCGCAGCGGATCGTCCAGCGTTTTTAACCCCAGCGAAGGGCAGCCCGACAGCCGGATACAGGCATGATCACCGGTGCAAATGTCTTCATCCACGCCAAACCGCGGCGCTTCCACGCGCCTGCCTTCCTTGATCGCCGCCGCCGCCAGCGGCTTTTCACGGCGCTGCTTGTTCAGCATACATTCCGACGAGGCAATGATAACCTTGGGCCCCGCCTCTTTCGTCGTCAGCGCCTCTATCAGCACATCGCGCATATGGCCGACATCGTAAGTGCGGTTCACTTGGCGGACCCAATCAATCCCCACGCCCTTTAGCGCCTTGGAAATCGGATGCTGGGTTTTTTTGGTGGCGTTGCTGGCGCGGGATGACAAAACATCCTGCCCCCCCGTCGCCGCCGAATAGTAGTTGTCAACGATAACAGCCACCGAATCCGACTTGTTGAACGCCATATTTCCAAACGAAGAGCTTAAGCCGTTGTGCCAAAACCCCCCATCGCCAATGATCGAAATCGGCCGCCGCTCGCCCCCGCCATCAAAGGCGGCGTTGGCGGCAGGGCCTAGGCCATAGCCCATCGTCGCCCCGCCAATTTCAAACGGCGGCAGGCTGCCGAACAGGTGACAGCCGATGTCGGCGGTGATCTGCAACTTGCCCGTCTGCTTCTGCGCCAGCTTCATCGCGGCAAAGATCGGGCGTTCGGGGCAACCTGTGCAAAACCCCGGTGGGCGGATGGGCACGGTTTTCGACAGGTCGGGCACTTTGGGGCGGTCTTGGTTCGGAGCGCGCACAAGCGACGGCAGCAGGTCGGGTGCCGATTTTCGCAGAAAATCCGTGATCCCGTCTAGCATCACTTGCCCCGTGTATTCACCCGCCATCGGCAAAATGCCTTTGCCGTGCAGCTTCACTTGGGAACCCGCACGATAAAGATAGGTGGTCAACTGCTGTTCGATGAACTCTGGCTGACCTTCTTCAATCACAAGGATCTGCTCTTTACCGGCGCAGAAGTCCAAGAATTCGGATGACACCAGCGGATAGGTCACGTTCAGCACATACAGCGGCACCTGCGACGCGCCGTAGATATCGGCCAGCCCCAAGCGTTGCAGCGCGCGGATGACGCCGTTGTACATACCGCCTTGAAGCACCAAGCCAACGGGGGCAGATTTGGGGCCGAACACCTCGTTCAACTGGTTCTCGACAATGAACTTTTCCGCCGCAGGCCAGCGGTTTTTGATCTTGTCTTGCTCGTGAATATACGACATCGGCGGCAGCACCACGCGGGCGAAATCCGACTGCGGCGCGCTGAGCGCGTCGCGCACCGATAGCGGCGGGCGCATGTTGTCTTTGGCGGCAAAGCTGCCCGTCACATGGCACGACCTGATGCGCACCATCAGCATCACGGGGGAGTTTGACGCCTCGGATAGCGCAAAGCCATCGGCCACGGCTTTGGTGATAGATGTCAGATTGGGGCGCGGGTCTAGCAGCCAGAACTGCGACTTCATCGCAAAAGCGTGGCTGCGTTCCTGCATGATCGAGGACCCTTCGCCGTAATCCTCGCCCACGATAATCAGCGCGCCACCGTTCACACCAGACGAGGCCAAGTTCGCCAAAGCGTCAGAGGCCACGTTGACCCCAACCGATCCTTTAAACGTCACCGCGCCGCGAATAGGGTAATGCACCGAAGCGGCCAGCATCGCTGCCGCCGCCGCCTCGTTTGCGTTGGCTTCAAAGCGCACACCCAGTTCGCCCAACAGCTCTTCGGCATCGGCCAGCACATCCATCAAATGGCTGATCGGCGCGCCTTGATAGCCGCCCACATAGCCCACGCCGTTTTCCAGCAGGGCCTTGGTGATGGCCAAGATGCCTTCGCCGGTAAATGTATCGCCCGCGCCTAGGCGCAGATGTTCCACCTCGGCCTTGAAGGAACGCTCTGCCATGTCAAACCTCTGCCTTGCCGGTGTTGGCGTGAATTTTCTGCAAGGTAGCCACAAAGGCGCGTTGCTCTTCTGGGTCAATGCCTGCGAACAAATCGGCATAGGTGCCCGCCATGTGTGGCCAAAGCGCGTCAAAGGCAGTGCGCCCCGCCTCGGTGATAAACACCCACACCATGCGGCTATCAGCTTCATCGGCCGCACGGCGCACCATGCCGTCAGCTTCCAGCGCGTCAATGGCGCGCGATAGGGTGGATTGTTCGACGATGGCATGCACCGCCAATTGCCCGATCACCAAGCCATCCATCACCGACAGCACCGCCAAGGCGCGCATTTTCGGCGTGGTCAGGCCCAGTTTGGCCATTTCCGCGCGAATGGCAGCGTTATAGCGCCCCATGATGCGGTTCATCAAATAGGGCGGGTAGTTGGCCAGCCCTATCTCGCCCAAACTGGGTGCAGTGCCTTTCATGCGCCCAACCTCTTGGCCGCTAAGAACCCTGATCCACCCCCCAAGCCGGGGCCGGGGTGGGTTGATGCGCCGATGTGCTGCAACCCGCGCAAAGCTTGGCCACCTGCGCCGTGGGCATAGGGACGCCAAATAAAGAACTGATCAAGGCTGCATTGCCCACCGTAAGGGTCGCCACCCACAAGGTTGACGTTCATCGCCTCCAGATCGACAGGCGAATAGGCCGTGCGCGCCAACTTTATCTTGGCGAAATCCTTGATGTAACGAGCTAGAATGGCTTCGATGCGGTCCGCAAACGCCTCTTTCGCTGCACCCCAATGCTGCGCAGCAATTTCACCCGCAGCATCGCCTTTGATGACGCGCGGCGCATCGGGAATTTGCAGCCACAGGATGGCTTTTCCCTCTGGGCAGCGGGACGGGTCTAGCCGATGCGGTTGGCCTACGCAGATGGTGGGCACAGCGGGCAGCATCCCGCGCTCTGCCTCGTTCGCCGATTTTGACACGGCGTCGATCCCGTCTGACAGGTGGATCAGCGCCACATCCTCTAGCCCTGCCGACAGCCATTCAGGTACGGCATCCAGCGCGTAGTGCAGTTGGAAATTGCCGCGCCCGTGGCGAAAGGCCTTCGCCGCCGCCTGATCTTGGGGCAAGTTCACATCGGCCAGCAGCCTGTCTTGCAACTGCGACGGCGTGACCGAGGCGAGGACTGAGCGGCAGGCGATCTGTTCCCCACCCGCAAGCCGAACGCCCGTAACCCGCCCATCTTGCACCAAAACCCGCTCCACATCGGCATTCACCCTGATCTGCCCGCCCTTTTCAGCGATCAACTTGGCGAAAGCCTGTGCCGCTTGGCCTGCGCCACCCTTGGCGATGGGGGCCCCTGCGGCTTCCAAAGCAAAGGCGATAACCTTGGCCATTTGGCCGGAATAGGCGCTGTCAGGGGTAAGCCCGCAATGCAGCACCCAAGGGGCAAACAGGGCCTGCACATTGGGGCTTTGGAAATCAGTCTCTAACCAAACCCGCGCGGGCGACAGGGCTTGGCCGAACCATGCCGCCAACCCGCGCAACCCGCGCTTGCGGGCTTGGGTGAAAAGCAGTTTGAACGTGGCCCAAGACCACAGATTGCCACCGAGCAAAGCGAACAAAAACGGCGCATCGGCCCCGATCTGCCCCACAACAGCGGCATGGGCTTCACCGTCGCCGTGCGCCTGCGCGTTGAAGGCGGCGATGTTCTTAGCGCGGTCCATCGTCAGCACCAGACTTGACCCATCCGGCCGCACCACGGCGGTGGGGTGGGGCGAATGGCAATAGTCAAACCCATGCCGCGCCAAATGGGCCCCAAGGGCGGCCCCCGCTGGCCCTGTCATGAACAGAACAAAGGTGGCGGCCATCACGTCATGCTGAAAGCCGGGCAAGGTGATCTCATCTGTGCGCAGACAGCCGCCGATCCGGTCAGACCGTTCAAGCAGCAGTACGCGGTCGCCCTTGATGGCAAGCATGGCGCCTGCCACCAAAGCGTTGATCCCTGACCCGATGATGACGTGATCAGGCGTCATCTTACCCGCGCGGAACCAGCGCCAAGGCACGGATGGGCGAGCCTGTGCCATTCTTGATCTTCAAGGGGGCCGCAATCAGGATAGCCCCTTTGGCGGGCAGTTTGTCTAGGTTGGCCAAAGACGCCAAACCGAAGCAGTTGTTCTTGTGCAGCAGGTTGTGCGCCGGATAGGGCGGCGTCATCCCACCCGCTTGGCCCGCATCGGTGCCAATGCACTGCGTGCCCCAGCCGACAATGCCCTTGGACAGAAGATATTGCACCACCTCGGCGGTAGGCCCGGGGGTGTGGGGGCCGGTTTCGTCGGCGTTCAGGAACAGGTTTTCGTCATGCGAACGCTTGTCCCAATCGCTGCGCAGCACAACCCATTCACCAGCGTTGATGGCACCGTGCTTGGCCTCCCACGCTTTCACATGGTCGATGGTCAGCAAAAAGTCTGCGTTCTTTCCACATTCAGCAGCGAAATCCAGCACGTTCACCGGGGCGACCAAGCGCTGCACGGCCAGCGTGTCGGTATAACCATCGGCAAAATCCTTGCCGGTGATCCAGTGATGCGGCGCGTCAAAGTGGGTGCCCGAATGCTCGCCCACTTTCAGCCAGTTCCACGCCCAGAACGGCCCGTTCTGGTCATAGTTGGAAATCGTGTGAATCTCGATCTTAGGGGTGTCTTTGGCGAAATCCGGCGGCAGCTTCAACAGCGGCGTGTCTGGCCCCAAAACGCCGGTGCAATCCACCACTTCAACCCCGCCCGAGGCCAGCATTCCAGCCAGACTGGCCAGCACATTTGCAGATGTCATGTTTCTCTCCCTGTCGTGATGACTGCGCATAGGTTTCGGCAGGGCGGTGCGATTGTGCCCGTGCCCGATAGAATCATGCTAGACAGAATTAAATGCGTTTGCAAATATCAACACTGAAGTGACGGAGGACAATCGCTTGGCCGAGTTCGACGCAGTGCTGATCGGCGCAGGGCATAACAGCTTGGCCGCCGCCTTGCATCTGGCAGCCAAAGGCTGGCGCGTTGGCGTGTTTGAAGCGGCCACTGTGTCGGGCGGTGCGGTTAAGACGGGGGAGTATACCCTGCCGGGCTTTCGCCATGATTGGGCCGCGATGAACCTGTCGCTCTTCGCTGGGAGCCCGTTTTTCAAAACCTATGGTGCAGAACTGGGGAAACATGGCTGCGCCTTTGTGCCAGTGGCCAAGCCCTTTGCGTCATCGTTCGCCGATGGCAGCCATGTGGGTGTTTCCACAGATATGGCGCAAACCTTGGCAATGATTGCAGCCCTGTCGCCCGAAGATGCTGCAACTTGGGCCCGCCTATGCGGCGGCTTTGGGGCCGAAGCGCCGCATTTGTTTGGCCTTTTGGGCGAGCGGATGCAGTTTCGTGCGCTTGCATATTTCATATTCAAAACACTCCGCGCAAAAGGGGTGGCGGGCACGGTGGATATGCTGCGCTTTTTGCTGCAATCGCCGCGCGGGTGGTTGGGGGAAACCTTTCAAAACGCCAAAGTGCAAGCCATGCTGGGCGCTTGGGGAATGCACCTAGACTTTGCCCCCGATGTCGCCGGTGGCGCGCTGTTTCCGTATCTAGAGGGTATGGCAGGCCAAGCCTTTGGCATGGTGATTGGCCAAGGCGGGGCGGATACGGTGGTTAAAGCCATGGTATCGGCCCTTCAGGCGCGGGGCGGCGTGGTGGAAACCAATGCCAAAGTGGCGCGCATTTTGCATGACGGGGGCCGCGCCACAGGGGTGGAACTGGCCGATGGCCGCAAGATCATAGCGCAAAAGGCCGTGATCGCAGGAGTTGCCCCAAGTGCGCTGACACGGCTGACGGGGGGCACAACGCCTGCCTTCGATGCTGGCATGGCGCGCTTTGATCATGCCCCGGGCACGATGATGATTCACCTTGCCCTGTCCGACTTGCCCGCGTGGCGCGCGCAAGACCTGCGCAGCTTTGCCTATGTGCATATCGCGCCCAGCTTGGATCAAATGGCGAAAACCTATGCGCAAGCGAAAGCGGGGCTTTTGCCGGATGAGCCGATTTTGGTAATCGGCCAGCCCACGGTGGTAGACCACTCGCGCGCGCCGCAGGGCCAGCACACGCTTTGGGTGCAGGTGCGTATGGCACCGGGCACGATCTTGGGCGATGCGGCGGGGCAGATTGCGGCGACCGATTGGGCAGAAGCGGCAGAACCCTTCGCCAACCGCGCGCTGAATATTCTGGAAGCCCACGCCCCCGGCACCCGCGCCAGCATCTTGGCCAAACGCATCGTCACGCCGCTGGACCTACAGGCCGACAACGCGAATTTAGTCGGCGGCGACCAAGTGTGCGGGTCGCACCACCTGTCACAGCATTTCCTTTTCCGTCCCATGCGCGGTCATGCGGACGGCTCTACCCCGATCACGAACCTTCACCTAACCGGAGCCGCCGTTTGGCCCGGTGCGGGCACGGGGGCCGGGTCGGGCTATCTGCTTGCACGGCGACTTGCCGGAAACTGAAAAACCGTGAACACTGCAAAAAACCACAACAGGGACCAACAAAATGAACCTTAGCAGACGCAGCCTTTTGAAGCTGTCGGGCGCGGCCATCGCCGCCTCGGTCGCTTTGCCCAGCTTTGCCCAAGCGATTGACGAGCTGGTGATCGCCTATAACGTGCCCTTGCCATCATGGGATCCGACCACAGGCCCCTCGGCGGTCAACCCGACCATTCAAGGCCTGTACCAGTCAGTGTTTGACCAGTTCATCCTGCAACAGCCCGACCTGAAACCCGCCCCCGGTCTGCTGACCGAATGGGGGTGGAACGATGACAAAACCCAAGTGCACATGACCGTGCGCGAAGGTGTCACGTGGCACGACGGTTCGCCCTTTACCGCCGAAGACGTGGCGTGGAGCCTTGAGCGCGCCGCCAACCCCGAAACCGGCAACCCGATCAACTTCGTCTGGGCCTCGCTTGGCAATTTCAAGGTGGATGGCAACACGGTTACCGCCGATGTCAAACAATTCGACCCCACGATCTTTAAGTGGATGTATTTCCTGACCGGCTATGTGCTGCCCAAGGCATATTACACCGCAGTGGGCGCGGAAGGGTTTGAAAAGGCCCCAATCGGCACCGGACCCTACATGGTGGAAAAGTTCGAACAGAACGCCTTTGTGCGCCTGAAGGCCAATGCCAACTACTGGGGTGGCAAGCCTGACTTTGACACGGTGACGATCAAGTTCGTGACCGACTCCGCCGCCCGTGTGGCCGAGATTGAAAGCGGGTCCAGCCATGTCACGCTGGAAATGCCCTATGAAGAATACGACCGCTTGAAGGGCAATATGAACGCCTATGCAACGCCCGTGTCCGACATCGGGATGATCTTCCTGAACGACATCGAGGTGATGGCCGACCCCAACGTGCGCAAAGCCGCTGTGGCCGCGATTGACAAACAGGCCATCGTGGATCGCCTGCTGTCGGGCTACGGCGTGCCGATCGACACGCTGGAGACGCCAGAATATGACGCTTACGATGCGTCGATCAAAACGCCCTATGATCCGGATGCAGCCATCGCCTTGCTGGCGGCATCGGGCTATAGCGTTGATAACCCTGTCAAGTTCAAGATCCAGACCACCAAGGGCTTCAAGCCCAAGGACTATGAGATGATCCAAGCCATCGTGGGCCTGTGGCGCAAAGTGGGGATCGAGGCCGAGATCGAAGTTTACGAGATCGCAAAGCACTACGAACTGCGCGGCGCTGACCAACTGGCACCGGCGGCGTTCTACAACTGGGGCAACTCGGTCGCGGACCCGACCACGTCGACCGGCTTTGCGATGTTCGGACCCTCGCCCCACTCGGTTTGGGATAGCCAAGATCTGATCGACAAGATCGGCCCACTGTGGGGCGAGAAGGACGAAGCCAAACGGATTGAAGGCTGGAAAGGCGTAAGCCGCTATGTCGCGGAAAACGCCTATGTCATCCCGTTGCTGCAATATGTGCAGCCGATCTTGGCGGCCAAGGGTGTGACGGTGACACCGCACCATTCCGGTGCGTTGCTGCCGCATCTGATGAAGCGGGCGTAAGCCTGCTTGACCAAGCCGGGGGGTTTCACACCCCCCCGGACCCCGCTCCAAAGCCGGGGGGTTTCACACCCCCCGGACCCCCCGTGGGATATTTGTGCACATATGAAAGGGGCAAATGGCCCCTGATGAGGCTTCGTGGCCCTGTTACAGACCCTTATTCTGCGCGTGATCACCACCGCCGTGACCCTGTTAGGTGTGGCGGTGATTGTGTTTTTTGTGATCCGCGTGGTGCCAGGAAACCCCATTGCCATGATGCTGCCGCCGGGGGCTACGGCAGAGGATATTGCCAATCTGACGGCGATTTACGGTTTGGATAAGTCGATCCCGCAGCAGTTTTTCATCTGGGGTACGGGGGTTTTGGGCGGAGATTTTGGCACCTCGATCACCTTGAAACAGCCCGTGTTGGAGCTTGTTCTGGGGCGGTTGCCGGCCACGTTAGAGCTTTCAGTGCTGGCCTTGGTTATGGCGATTGTCATCGGTGGGGCGGCGGCGCTGACAGGAACCCGCTTGCGGGAAACGCGGGTGGAAGGCGGAATCGATGTGGCCCAAGGTATGGCCCTGTCGGTTCCCGATTTTCTGTGGGGGCTGGTGTTGATTTTGGTCTTTGGCGTGTTGGTGCCGGTGTTCCAAATCTCGGGTCGTGTGACACCCTCGCTGCAACTACCGTTTGTGAGCGATTTTTACTTGGTGGAAAGCCTGCTGCGGCTGCGCTTTGATCTGAGCCTGGACCTTCTGTCGCATATGCTTCTGCCAGCCTTGGCCTTGGCCATTCCACTGGCGGCGATCATCGGGCAGTTGTTGAAGCAAAGCCTGAAAGAGACGATGCATCTGGATTACGTCACCTTGGCGCGCACCCAAGGCTATTCGGAAGCCAAGGTGATCTGGTCGCAGGCGCTGCCCAATGCGATTTTGCCGACGCTGACCTTGGTGGGGGTGCAGTTCACCTTTCTCATCGGCGGCACGGTGATCATCGAGCGGCTGTTTTCATACGAAGGCTTGGGCAACATGGCGATTGATGCCGTGATCAACCGCGATTTGCCGCTTATACAGGGCATTGTGATCTTGTTTGCCGTGATCTTCACTGGCGTGAACCTGCTGGTCGATCTGACCTATGCCGCCTTGAACCCAAGGTTGCGTCATGGCTGAGGGACGGTTTCAAGTGCGCCGCAGGGCAGGAGTGCGGCTGTGGCTTTCGGCGGCTTGGCTGATCGTGCTGGTCATCGTGGCCTTGTTTGCCCCCTATTTAGCGCCGAAAGACCCGCTGGAGCAGGATTTGTTCGCAGGCCGTTTGCCACCATTTTGGATGCAGGGGGCAGATGCGGCATTCTTGCTGGGCACCGATAGCCTTGGGCGCGATGTGCTAAGCCGGATCATCTTTGGCACCCGCATTGCGCTGACGGTGGCAGTGATTTCGGCCAGCCTGACCTGCTTGGTGGGCGCAGCACTTGGCCTGCTGGCGGGGTTTTATCGCGGCTGGGTTGATGTGGTTGTGTCGCGCTTTATCGATATCTGGATGGCGTTTCCGCCTGTCTTATTCTCGATCCTGCTGATTGCTGTCATCGGGCCGGGCCTGTTTTCGATCATCTTGGCAATTGTGGTGATCGATTGGACCCGCTTTGCCCGCGTGATCAGGGCTGAGGCTATGACGCAGAGCGCGATGGACTATGTCGCCTCAGCGCGCGTGGCGGGGCGGGGGCGGTTTGGCATTTTGCTGCGCGAGATTTTGCCCAATGTGCTGCCCATCATCGTGGTGCTGCTGACGCTGGAAATGGGCATCGCGGTGATTGTGGAAGCGATTTTGTCTTTCGTGAACCTGTCGATTTCCACCGATGACCCGACCTGGGGCGGCATGATTTCGGAAGGGCGCACATCTATCCATCAAGCGTGGTGGGTGCTGGTCTTCCCGTTGATCACGCTGTTCTTGACCGTGCTGTCGTTTTCGCAACTGGGCGAGGGGTTGAAGAACCGCTTCGATCCGGTGCTGCGATGAGCTTTTTGTCGGTGCGCAACCTGTCAGCACGGGTCAAGGGTGGCGGGCCTTTGCTGCGCGATGTGTCGTTGGATGTGGCTGTAGGCGAAGTGCGCGGCTTGGTTGGCGAAAGCGGTGCGGGCAAGTCGATGATCGGCAAAGCGGTTTTGGGGATTTTGCCGAAGGCGGTTGAGATTACATCGGGCCAGATTATGCTGGACGGGGTTGATCTTTTGGCGCTGCCCCCCGCCCAGCGCCGCATCAAGGTGGGGGCGACCTGTGCGCTTATTCCGCAAGACCCGCTGACGGCCCTGAACCCCTCGCGTCGGATCGGGGTGCAGATCACCGACCGATTGGTGGATATTCTGGGCTGGACGCGGCAGCGGGCCGAAGAGCGCGCGCTTGCCTTGCTGGGCGAAGTGCAGATCACCGAGCCCACCCGCGTGCTGCGGCAATATCCGCATGAATTGTCGGGCGGAATGCGCCAGCGCATCTTGATCGCATCCGCCTTTGCGGCGGAACCGAAGCTGATCGTGGCGGACGAGCCGACAACCGCCTTGGATGTGACGGTGCAAAAGCAGATCCTAAAGCTGATCGCCGCCCTGCAAGTGCGGCATGGCACGGCGCTGCTGTTTGTGACGCATGATTTGGGTGTGGTCAGCAAGGTGTGCCAGAAGCTGTCGGTGCTGTATGCTGGCAAGGTGGTGGAGGACAGTGCGGTGGCAGATTTCTTCCGCGCACCCAAACACCCCTATTCCGCAGCCCTTTTGGCCGCGACGCCGAAATACACCGACCCATTGGCCGGCTTGCAGCCCGTTCCCGAAGCTGTGATCGCCGCCGTGCGGGCCGAGGTGGCGCATGGCTGACTTATACACCATCACCGACCTGCACTTGTCTTTGGCCGATATGACGCGCAAGCCCTTGTTCGGATTGGCGCCTAGGCTGGATATTTTGAAGGGCCTAAGTTTCAGCATCGAAAAGGGCGCGGTGCTGGGGATTGTGGGCGGGTCAGGATCAGGCAAGTCAACGCTGGGGCGGGCTTTGGTGCGGTTGCTGGAACCCTCGGGCGGGCAGGTTGTGTTTGACGGGACCGATATCACCCACCTGTCCGACGCCGAATTGCGCCCGTTGCGGCGCAGGTTTCAGATGATCTTCCAAGACCCGATGAGCAGCCTGAACCCGCGCCACCGTGTTGGCACGATCATCGCTGAACCGTTGCGGCTGCACGGGTTTGACGGCATCCAAGCCCGCGTGCTGCGGGCGCTAGACCATGTGGGCTTGCCCAAAGAATTCGCGCAGCGCTACCCGCATGAGTTGTCAGGCGGGCAGCGGCAAAGGGTGGGCATCGCGCGGGCGATTGCACTAGAGCCGGACTTTATTCTGGCCGATGAGATTGTGTCGGGCCTTGATGTATCTTCCCAAGCGCAGGTGTTGAACCTGTTGGAACGCTTGGTGGCCGAACTTGGAATGACGCTGGCCTTCATCTCGCACGATCTAAGCGTGGTGCGGCGGTTGTGTCAGCGGGTGATGGTGTTGCAGCACGGACAGATCGTGGAAAACCGCGAGACGGCGGCGTTGTTTGCCGACCCGCAAGCGCAATACACCCGCGACTTGCTGGGGGCCATTCCGCTGCCTGACCCAAGTCAGGTGTGGGTCTAAGGGACCGCTGACCAGACCAGCCGGGAAGGCTTGACAGCGCGGCGCAGTCCTTGCAACTGGGCGCGAAACAGGGGGCATTCATGACAAAACATTCTGACGACCGGCTGATCGTGGCGCTTGATGTGCCTAACCTGATCCAAGGCATGGCGCTGGTGGACCGGCTTGGTGACAGCGTAAGCTTTTACAAGATCGGGCTGGGGATGCTGACCGGCGGCGGCTTGGCCTTGGCCAACGAACTGAAGCAAGAGCGCGGCAAGCGGGTGTTTTTGGACATGAAGCTGTTCGACATTGGTGCCACGATTGAGGCCGCCGTGCGGGGGCTGGCGCAATATGACCTTGATTTCCTGACCGTCCACGGCGACCCGCAGGTGGTGCGCGCGGCGGCAGAGGGTAAGGCGGGGTCTGATATGAAGATCTTGGCCGTGACGGTGCTGACATCTTTGGACCGCGCCGATCTGGACGCGAACCTGATCAAAGCGGGCGATATTGCCCAGATCACGCTGGAACGCGCCGCCCGCGCTTTAGAGGCGGGGGCGGATGGGGTGATCGCCTCACCGCAAGAAGCGATGATGATCCGCGCTTTGCCACAAGCGCGCGGCAAGCTGATCGTCACCCCCGGCGTGCGGCCAGCGGGGACAGCGCAGGGCGACCAAAAGCGCATCGCGACACCCGCGCAGGCGATTGCCGATGGGGCCGACCATATCGTGGTGGGGCGGCCTATCTGGCAAGCAGACGACCCTGCCGCAGCGGCGCGGGCGATTGTGGCGGGGTTGGGGTAGGGTCAGAAAAGGTTTGTTGTGATTTTTGCTCGTGCGCGTAGGTGCGCTTGAACTTCCGCCTTAATGGTATCTGGGTGCTCCGGTCGTTCTTTGCATTTAGCGGCCCACTCGCGACCCGGATGAAGGACATCCCATCGTGATCTCATTTGGTTAAAACGACCAGCGCCGGGCGTATGGTTTCCAAAGCCATCAACAATCACATTCCACAATGGCGAGAATTTCGAAATCATTAGGTTTTCACCAAGCGGAATCCAGATGTCGTCAACGATCAGATAACGACACCAAAAATCTTCTAAGTTTAGATTTCTAACCGCCCGAATGCTGTCAGCGTGCTCCTTAAGTCGCAGCCTCAGACTTCTACTTTCAGATAAGATCGATTGCTCTCCACCCTTTCGCCCGCCCAAAGGAATTGCTTTACCAACATAAATTGGTGATTTCCAAAACTGATTACGATTTTCATCCGAAAGTTGGCGGTAGGCGTCAAATTCTCCAACGTAGTATATCGAATAAATTCCTGCCCCTGCGAATGAATCCAAAGTTCCGAGTTGGACAGGCGCTTTTTCCAGTAAAGCCTCACCTACCGAGGCAGCGAGGTTTCTCTTATCTAATGGGTTAAATGGCAACGGATCGGTCATTGCATAAGTCGCTTTCTACCTTCCTGTCTGATGCTTGCCTCACAAAGTTTTTCGGCAACACTAGAAGCCACTGCCTGAGCAAGGACTACAGGGACAGCATTGCCGATTTGCCGCATCGCTTCTGACCAAGCACCATCAAATAGATAGCCGTCTGGAAAAGTCTGCAGCCGCGCGGCTTCGCGAATTGTGAAATATCTGACCAATCCATTTGGTAAAACGAGCATATTCTCGCCACCTGGCACACCATGTCCACCTGCTTTTAAAGCTTTTGAAGGGAAATCTAGTGGGCTTCCGGTATGCCCCTGGTATGACTTGGCACCGATCTGCAAACGGTGGTTATAAACATGAGAGTATTCAGCTTCGAATGTCGGTTCAGGGAGGCCTATCAAGGCATCTCTGACAGTTTGCCACGGTGACGTTGTTGCGGGTTCATTGTCCCCTCGAATTTCACAAACTTTTTTCTTAAAAAAAGACGGCAAAGAGGGTCGTAGGCCTTTTGGCACTTCATGACGATCCCAGTACTCACCGGTAACCCATTGCGACCTTAGTAATTCACTTTGAGAATGTGTATGCTTAGGCCAATGCCACTGAACGTCTTGATCAGTTCTAAATCCAACTATGAAAACTCTATCGCGTTTTTGCGGTGTACCGAAGTCAGCAGCATTATACAGGTGCCTTTCGACGACATACCGCAACCCAATTTCTGCAGTTGAAGTCAAACATTCTGTTAAACGTTCAGAATGTCTTTCCCAACCTTCATTCTCGAAGCGCTCTATCTCGGGGGCTCTTAAGATATTTTCAATGTAATTTAAATAGTTTGTAAAATTAGATCGAGTCAGTCCACGAACGTTTTCGATGATGAAACTTCTTGGCTTAACTTGCGCCAAAACACGCGAGTAGGCTGAGAACATGTCGCGATCATCTTTATAAGCCTGGTGCTTCCCGCCAATCGAAAACGGTTGGCACGGCGGGCCCCCGGTAAGTAGATCAATAGTGCCCTGGTGTTCGGAAAAATCCATTTCTCTTACGTCACCGCGCAACACCGCGAGATTCCGTAGCAATGGATAGCCACGATCACGATTTACTTCGAGAGTATTACAAGCCCAACGATCCCATTCTGCCGCAGCAACGGTATGAAAGCCCGCCATAGCCGTTCCAAGTGCTAGCCCACCAGCACCCGCAAATAGCTCAATTGAACGCATAATCCCAAACCTCTCGACTGTTTTCCTCGTCCATCATCCTTAGCAGATAGATAGTCAACATTTCGAGGAAACTGTAAGTGACAACTTCGTCTTATTGCTTTGCGATATTCCTTCGGTTTCAACCTACCCCAAAGTTTACACTTTAGCAAACCGTTTCCCTCCCCCTCCCCCCATGCTACCCTCCCCCCATCATGCCCAGACTGTGCCGCGATTGCCTTTCTCTTTTCCCCAGCGGTGCGCGGTGTCCCAACTGTCGCAGCCCGCGCATTGTGGCGCACGCTGAACTGGAAAGCCTTTCCATCGCGCATATGGATTGTGACGCCTTTTATGCCAGCGTTGAAAAGCGCGATGATCCGGCGTTGCGCGATCAGCCGGTGATTGTGGGCGGCGGGACGCGGGGGGTGGTTTCGACCTGTTGTTATCTGGCGCGCATTCATGGGGTGCGCTCTGCCATGCCGATGTTTCAGGCGCTGAAGCTGTGCCCGAATGCGGTGGTGGTGAAACCGCGGATGCAGGTTTATGTCGACACCTCACGTCAGATCCGCGCTTTGATGGAGACGTTGACGCCCGCCATCGAACCCCTGTCGCTGGACGAGGCGTTTTTAGACCTGACCGGCACCGCCCGCCTGCACGGCGCGCCGCCGGCTGTGATGCTGGCGCAGTTGGTGCAGCAGATCGAGGTGCAGGTGGGGGTGACGGGGTCTATCGGGCTGTCGCACAACAAGTTTCTGGCCAAAATCGCATCAGACCTTGATAAACCGCGCGGGTTTTCGATCATCGGGCTGGCCGAGACGGCTGACTTTCTGCGCCCCAAACCTTTGCGCATTTTGTGGGGCGTGGGGGCGGCGACCCAAGCCTCGTTAGAAGCTGCGGGCATTCGCACCATCGCCGACCTGTTGCGCTGGGACAGGGGCGATTTGCAGGCGCGCTTTGGGCAGATGGGCGAGCGGTTGTATCACTTGGCGCGGGGGCAAGATCACCGACGGGTGTCGCGCGATGAGAAGGTGAAGTCGATTTCTAAAGAAACCACGTTCTTTGAGGATACCGCCGATTTTGATCTGCTCGATGGCCATATCTGGCGGCTGTCAGAACAGGTGGCCGACCGTGCCAAGGCCAAGCGGCTGGCGGGGCGGACGGTGACGCTCAAGCTGAAGCGCGGCGATTTTCAACTGATCACACGGCGCAGCACTTTGGGCGATGCAACGCAGCTGACCGACCGCATTTACCGCGCCGCACGCGATTTGTTTGTGCAAGCGGCGGGCAAGGGACCCTTTCGGTTGATTGGGGTTGGAATTTCCGACCTTTGCGCCGAAGACCAAGCCGATCTGTCGCCCGATCTACTAGACCCAGATGCCACCAAGCGTGCCGCAGCCGAACGCGCTGCCGATGCCATTCGCGCGCGTTTCGGGCCAGAGGCGATTATCAAAGGCCGTTCGCTGCGCTGATTATTCCGCCGCGATGGGCAGGGCTTGGCGACCTATCGCAGCCAATTCGCCGACCACGCGGTTGATGCGCTGACAAAAGGCGGAAAAGTTGGGCAGCGGTTCGACCTTGCGTTCGTCCAAGTATAGCGAGCGGTCAATTTCCACCTGCACGACGTGTTTGTTTGACACAGGGTGCCCATAGGCTTGGGAAATGTATGCCCCCGCAAAGGGCGAATTGCGCGCCACGCGAAAGCCAGCCTTGGTAAAGATCGCTTCCACCTGATCCACCACTGCGCGTGCTGCGGCAGCGCCAAAGCGGTCGCCCAAGACCACCTGCGGCAGCTCTTGGCCAGGGCGCATATGGGCGGCAATCGCCTCGTGCGGCATCGAGTGGCAGTCGATCAGAATCGCCTCGCCAAAGGTGGCGTGGGTGTCGTCAATCAACCCCTGCAAAGCCTTGTGCCACGGGTGCCAATGAGCGTCTATCCGCGCTTGCGCCTCGTCGCGGGGGATCTTGCCATGATAGATGGCGCGGCCCCCCGCCACGACGCGGGGAATCACCCCAAGGCCCGAGGCGATGCGCGGGTTATGCGCACCGCGCGGCACATCGGCGACCACGGCGGGGTCCAACTCATCAGCGCCCCGGTTCAGGTCGATATAGGCGCGGGGCGCTGTGGCGCATAAAAGAGGCGCACCAAACAGCGGGGCACGGGCAAAAAGCCTGTCTATATAAGCATCTTCCGATGATCGCAGCGCCAAAGGGACCAAGGGGCTGGCATCTAGAAAGGCCTGCGGATAGTCACGGCCGGAATGGGGCGAGGAAAAGATGACAGAGGTCTGCTGCCGCAAAGGCCGCGCCAAACGAAAAGCGGTGGCATTGGAAAGCGCGGTCATCTTATCCTCCATCCCCTTAGCATAGCGGAACAATCGGGGGCGGAGAAAGCCCTTGAACAGGGTGGCGACTCTGTTTATTAGACCCGTCACCGACGCGGTTCCGCCCGCGTCCTTTTCTTTGGGCAAGGCGGGATGTGTCGACAAGGCGGGCGGTTAGCTCAGCGGTAGAGCACTACGTTGACATCGTAGTGGCCACTGGTTCGATCCCAGTACCGCCCACCATTCATCGTTGGTCGCAAGGCCAGCACAGTTTTCAATTGGCGCGAGGACGCGCCGCGAACCAGAGGAGACAGCCATGAAGGTTGCAAACTCACTCCGCTCGCTGAAGACGCGTCATCGCGATTGCCAAGTCGTGCGCCGTAAAGGCCGCGTCTATGTGATCAACAAGACGCAAAAGCGTTACAAGGCCCGTCAGGGTTGAGGATCGCTTTTCAGCACGGTTGATGGGCCGCCAGGGGAACCTCGGCGGCTTTTTCATGTCAGGATCGTACAGGCAATGCACCCCAATCCCGCCTTTCGCAAAACAGCCACTGACCGCAACTTGGCCTTTGCACGGGCGCGGGGGTTTGGGGTTTTGTCGGTGAATGGGCCGGATGGGCCGCTGATGGCCCATGTGCCCTTTTTACTGTCAGACGATGGCACGACGGCCGATCTGCATTTGGCGCGATCGAACGCCGTGATTGCGGCTGGGCTTCCCGCGCAGGCCATTTTGGCGGTGATTGGGCCAGACGCCTATATCTCGCCCGATTGGTATGGCGTGGCGGACCAAGTGCCCACATGGAACTATATCGCCGTGCATCTGCGTGGCACTTTGGTGCAATTGCCAGATGAGGCGATGGACGGCCATGTGAATGCGCTGTCTGATCGGTTCGAGGCCCGCTTGGCCCCCAAGCCTGTCTGGAAATCCACCAAAATGGGCGACGGCGTGATGGACCGGATGAAGCGCATGATCCTGCCCTTTCGGCTGAACATCACCACTGTCGATGGCACTTGGAAGTTGAACCAGAACAAAACGCCAGCGGCGCGGGCTGGTGTCATCGTAGCGCTTGACGCCCAAGGCGGCGCGCAGGCCGAGATTGCGCGAGCCATGCGTGATCTGTCGGACGATTAGGTGCTTTTTTGGTATCCCTTGCGGTCAAGATGGCTACAGTGACCCAACCGATGCTTCCAAAAAGGCCTTTGCTATGAAACTTTACCATTCCCCCACCACGCCCTTTGGCCGCAAAGTCATGGCGCTGATCTTAGAAATCGGCTTCGGCGATAGGGTCGAGATTATGCCTGCCTCAGGCACGCCCCTGGCACCGGGCAGCATGCCGGTCGATCTGAACCCCTTGGGCAAAATCCCCGCCCTTGTGCGCGAAGAGGGCGGCACAATCTATGACAGCCGCGTCATCTGCCGCTATCTAGACGATGTGGCGGGGTCGAACCTGTATCCCCAAGCCTACCTGTGGGAGGTCTTGACCCTAGAAGCCACCGCCGACGGCATTCTAGAGGCGGCGCTGTTGATGGTTTACGAAGACCGCCTGCGCCCTGAAGACAAACGCTTTGCTGATTGGGTCGAGGGCCAATGGTCCAAAATCGCCCGCACCCTGAACGCGCTAGAGTCATCTTGGATGGCGCATCTGAATGGGCCCTTGGATATGGGTCAAATCGCTTTGGGCTGTGCTTTGGGCTATCTTGATTTTCGCCATGCCCCGCGCAACTGGCGCGCAGGCCACCCCAAACTGACCGCTTGGGAGGCAAATATCGTGAAAAGACCCGCCATGCAGGTCACAATCCCCCGTGCTTAAGCGGCAAATTTGCCGCAGGTGTGGGCGATGACGGCGATTTGAAGACACAAGATGCACGAAATCGGAAAAAGCGCGAGATTTGGCCCCTTTGTCCGCTGGACCTTGCGCCAATCCTTGTCTAAAACGCGCCTCGCAAGGCGGCGTCACAGGCGTTGTCTGTTTCGAATAAAGGGCTTGCCCGCAGGGCGGCCAGCGGAAGGGAGAAGCATTCGTGTCCCATGCTGATGATAGCGCAGGATCCCGCCGGGATTTCCTGTATTACGCGACCGCCGGGGCAGGCGTTGTCGCAACCTCTGCCGCGGTTTGGCCGCTGGTCAACCAGATGAACCCCTCTGCCGACGTGCGCGCACTGGCGTCCATTGATGTTGACATCAGCGGCATCGCCGAAGGCAGCCAGTTGACCGTTCTGTGGCGCGGCAAGCCGGTGTTCATCCGCTACCGCACCGCAGATGAGATCAAGGCTGCGCAAGACGTGGCTTTGGGCGATTTGGTCGACACGACCTCGAACAACAACAACCAGCCCGAAACCGATGCGTCCGACGCGAACCGCGCCTTGGACAAAGAGGGCAAGTGGCTCGTGATGATGGGCGTTTGCACCCACTTGGGCTGCGTGCCCTTGGGCGACGGCGCTGGCGACTTTGGCGGCTGGTTCTGCCCCTGCCATGGGTCGCAATACGATACGTCGGGGCGCATCCGCAAAGGGCCCGCGCCGCGCAATATGGAAGTGCCGGTTGCGGCCTTCACCAACGAAACCACGATCAAGCTCGGGTAAGGAACGCATCAGATGGCCGGTATCCCGCACGACCACTACGAGCCCAAACCGGGCTTTCAAACATGGCTTCATAACCGCCTGCCGGTTGTCAGCCTGCTGTATGACACATTGATGCTGCCCACCCCCAAGAACCTGAATTGGATGTGGATCTGGGGCATCGTGCTTACCTTCTGTCTGGCACTTCAAATCGTGACCGGCATTGTGCTGGCGATGCATTACACGCCCAATGTTGACCTGGCCTTTGCCAGTGTTGAACATATCATGCGCGATGTGAACGGCGGCGTGATGCTGCGCTATTTGCACGCCAATGGCGCATCACTGTTCTTCTTTGCCGTCTACTGCCACATCTTCCGCAGCCTGTATTACGGCAGCTACAAATCCCCGCGCGAAGTGACTTGGGTGATCGGCATGATCATCTATTTCTTGATGATCGCGACCGCTTTCATGGGTTACGTTCTGCCTTGGGGCCAGATGAGCTTCTGGGGTGCCACGGTGATCACGGGCCTGTTCGGCGCGATCCCCGGTGTGGGCACGGCGCTGCAAGAGTGGCTCTTGGGCGGGTTTGCCGTTGGCAATGCCACGCTGAACCGCTTCTTCAGCCTGCATTACCTGCTGCCCTTCGTCATCGCTGGCTTGGTTGGCGTGCACATCTGGGCCTTCCACACCACGGGCAACAACAACCCGACCGGTGTCGAAGTGCGCCGCACCTCTAAGGCTGAAGTCGAGGCTGATACTGTTCCCTTCTGGCCCTACTACGTGGTTAAAGATCTGTTCGCGCTGGCCGTGATCATGATGATCTTCTTTGCCATCGTGGGCTTTATGCCGAACTATCTGGGCGACCCTGACAACTACATTCAGGCCAACCCGCTGGCGACACCGGCGCATATCGTGCCGGAATGGTATCTGCTGCCGTTCTACGCCATCCTGCGGACATTCGATAACACCGTCTGGGTCGTGCAACTCGTGCAGTTCCTGACCTTTGGCATCGTCGATTCCAAATTGTTCGGCGTGATCGCTATGGTTGGTGCCATTCTAGCGATGGCGCTGGCACCTTGGCTTGATACCTCGTCGGTTCGGTCAGGTCGTTATCGCCCGATGTTCAAGGCGTGGTTTGCTGTGCTGGTGATCGACTTTGTCGTGCTGATGTGGTGCGGCTCTCAGGTGCCTTCGGCCTTCACGGGTTGGGTGGGCTTGATCGCGTCGACCTACTGGTTCGCCTATTTCCTCGTGATCCTGCCGCTGCTGGGTGTGCTTGAAAAGCCGCTGCTGCAACCGGCGTCGATCGAGGCTGACTTCAAGTCGCACTACGCCGATCCGGCCGAGTGAGAGAAAGGAACTGACTGAGATGTTTCGCAAAATCGCAATCAGCGCCGTTTCCGCACTGACCCTGATGTCCGGCTCTGCTTGGGCGGCCGAGGGCACCGCGCAGATAACCAACGTGGACTTCAGCTTCCAAGGGCCGTTCGGCAAGTTCGACGAACACCAACTGCAGCGCGGGCTTCAGGTTTACACCGAGGTTTGCTCTGCCTGCCATGGGCTGAAATTCCTGCGGATCGGGGCTTTGGCCGAACCGGGTGGCCCGAACCTGCCCGAAGAGCAGGTTAAGGCCTATGCCAAAACGATCACAGTGACCGACGCTGTTACGGGCGAAGATCGCCCAGCAACGCCCGCCGATCACTTCCCGGCCAATCTTGCCGCTGGCGCACCTGACCTGTCAGTCATGGCAAAGGCGCGGAAGGGCTTTTCTGGCCCCTACGGTCTGGGCACCAACCAGTTGTTCAAGGGCATGGGCGGGCCAGAATACATCTACTCGATGTTGACTGGCTTCACCGGCGAGACGAAAGAAATCGCCGGCGTGACGCTGTATGAAAACCACGCCTTCCCCGGTGGTTGGATGGCCATGATGAACGAGTCGTTGGTGGCAGACCAAGTGACTTATGCCGATGGCACCGAAGCCAGCCTAGAAAACGAAGCCGAGGATGTTTCGGCCTTCTTGATGTGGGCGGCTGAACCCAAAATGATGACGCGCAAAGAGTCTGGCTTGAAAGGCGTCTTGCTGATGGGCCTGTTGTCGGTTCTGCTATATCTGACCAACAAGCGGCTCTGGTCGAAGGTTAAAGGCAAAAAGCTGGCCCACTAAGGTTTGGCGATTGAAGGAAAAAGGCCCCGCATAATTTGCGGGGCCTTTTTCATTTAGCCCAGATAGTCGCGCAACGCAGGCGGCGGGTTGGCAAAGATCGCGTCAGTCGCCACCGGCGCATCGGCCACGCCATCATGCACCAAGGCCACCCCACCCGCAAAGCGACGCGCATCGGCGGGGTCGTGGGTGACAAGGATCACGGTTGTGCCAGCCTCGGCCGCAAGGTCTGCGACCAAGCCCAGCAGATCGGCTTTCAACGCAGGGCCAAGGGCTGCAAAGGGTTCATCCAGCAACAGCAAAGGCCGCGCTTGCAGCAGCACACGGCCAAGCGCCGCGCGGCCCAGTTGCCCGCCCGACAGGTTGGCAGGCGCGCGCGCACCCAGGCCTTGTAGGCCCAAGCGGTCCAAAACAGACTCAACCCGCGCCAGATCACTTGCGTTAAGCCGCAGTCGGGGGTTTATCGCCAGCCCAAGGTTCTGCGCCACGCTTAAATGCGGGAACAGGTTTTGGTCCTGAAACAAGATCGACACGGGCCTTTGCGCGGGCGTCAGCGCCGCCATATCCCGCCCCTGCCACAGAATCCGTCCCGCACTGGGTGCGACAAACCCCGCCAGCCCCATCAGCAGCGTCGACTTGCCCGCCCCCGACGGCCCCAACAAGGCCAAGCGCGACCCTGCGGGCAGGTGCCAGTTGGCCGTGACGGTGAAGCCGTCTTGGGTCAGGCTCAGATGATCAAGATGCAGCACGGCGGCCTCCGATATCGCATAGGGCGAACAGGGCAAAGCTGCACGCCACCAAGACAAGGGCAGCTGCTGCGGCTTGGTCCATGCGGTAAGCACCCGACAGGCGCTGCACCACCAAGGGCAGCGTGGCCTGATCTTGGCCCGCAAACAGCGCAACCACACCCAGATCGCCCATCGACAACGCCGCCGCCAACCCCGCCCCCATGCCCAAAGGGCGGGCCAAGCGCGGCAGAGTCAACCAGCGCAACCGCGCAGCGCCTGACAGCCCCAAGGTCTGTGCCAAGCGGTCGTAATTGCGGTGCAGATCGCGGGCTTGCGGCAGCAGCAGTCGAAACAGAAAGGGCAGCGCCATCATCGCGTTGACCAGAAACGTCACCGGAAGCGCAAGCGTTTCGGGGCTTGCGACCGAACGTGTCAGCAAGAACAACCCCGTGCCCAGTACAAGCCCACTGGTGGCCAATGGCACCATCGCAGCCCCTTCAACCCACGCTGCCCCCGCAACCTTGGCCTGCACCAAGATCAGCGCCGCCGTCACCGACAAAAACGCCGCAGCGATTGCCATCAAGGCCGAGCGCAACGCCGCAGCCCAGACCAAATCCGGCAGGTGCAGCAGCGCGGGCGCGCCATCCGCCACCACAGCCACCAGCGGCAAAAGCAAGAACAGCGCCGCCAAGACCAGCACGGGTGCATCTACCCAATGCGCCCTTTGCCCGAACTGGGCACGGTCCACCCCAAGACCCAAGCCTTCGGGCAGGGTAAAACGGGCGGCTAGGGTTACGGCCACGGCACAGATGATAAACTGCACCCCCGCCAAAAGGGCAGCATGGCCGGGATCAAAATCAAACCGCAGGGCTTGGTAGATCGCCAGTTCCAACGTGGTGGCGGCAGGCCCTCCGCCCAAGGTCAGGGCGACCACAAAGGACGTGAGGCACACCAGAAAGATCGCCAGCGCCACCCCCGGCATAACCGCAGCCAACATGGGCCGTTCGATATGGCGAAAGGTTGATGGCAGGCCAAGCGTCTGCGCCAAACAAAACCGCTCTGCCGGAATTGATTGCCAGCCGTTCAGCAGCATTCGGGTGGCCAGCGGCAGGTTGAAAAACACATGGGCCAGCACCACGCCGTGCAGCCCATAGATCGTGATCGTTGGCAGGCCCAAAGCCTCCAGCGTCTGGTTCAACACCCCACTTCGCCCATACAGGCTAACCAAGCCCAAGACCGCCACGATCACCGGCAGCAAGAACGGCGCGCCCATCAGCAAGATCAGCGCCCTGCGCCCAAAAAAGCGGCTGCGCGCCAAGGCGCGGGCCACGGGCAAGGCCAACAGGCAGGACAGCAACGTCGACAGGGCCGCTTGCGTCAGCGTAAAGCGCAAAGCGGCCCAGTCGGCGGGGCGCAGCGCCCCACCCTTGGCTTGCACGGCCAGCGCCAGTGCCGTTCCCAGCACCAGCGCCGCAATGCCGCCTGCCAGCGCCCCAGCGCTTATTGCGAAAGAACGGTTTGCCATTCATCCACCGCCGGTTTGCGCGCAGCCTCGGCCTCAACCGAGGTGAGCAGCAGCGATTTCGCAGGCGTGATCAGGGTTTCAAACCCCACAGGAAGGCCCGCTGCAGGGGTTTTCGCAGGATACATCCAGTTGGTGGTGGGAATAACGGCTTGGGCCGCATCGCCAGCCAAATAGGCCAAGAACTGATCCGCCAGCGCTTGCTGCTTGGAGGACGCCAGTTTGCCCGCCACTTCGATCTGCATGTACTGCCCCTCGTCAAAGGCCGCCGCCGACTTGCTGGCGTCATTCTCGGCGATCAGGTGGTAAGCGGGCGACGTGGTGTAAGACAAAACCATGTCCGCTTCGCCCTTTAGAAACAGGCCATAGGCCGCATCCCAAGACGGGGTGACGGTGACGATGTTGTCAGCCAAGTCTTGCCAGATCTGCGCCGATTGATCGCCATACGCCGCTTTCACCCACATCACCAAACCCAACCCGGGGGTGGAAGAGCGGGGGTCTTGGATCACGATCTTCAGGTTCGATGCCGCCAATTCCTTGAACGATTTCGGCGGCGAGGTCAGCTTGATATTGTCATAGACAAAGGCAAACCAGCCCCAATCGAAGGGGGCAAAATTCGCATCCGTATAGGGCACCGGCAGATCATTGGGTGCCTGCGCGGCCAAGGGCGCAAACAGGCCCGTGGCGCGGGCGGTTTCGGTCAGGGTCGTGTCCAGCCCCAGCACGATATCAGTCGACGATCCCGCCCCTTCCATCTGCAAGCGCGATAGTAGGGCAGCGCCATCGCCAGCGGTGACATAAGCCACTGTGCAGGCGCATTCGGCCTCAAACCCCTTGGCGATGGCGGGGCCGGGGCCCCACTCGGCAGCGAAACTGTCATAGGTCAGAACCGTCAGCACAGGGGTTTCGGCCATGGCCATAGGGGCCAAAGACAGGAACGCCAGTGCAAGATGGATGGTTTTCATAGCTCTCTCCATTTTGCGACGGGCGGGAATGGAGTGGACTTAACCAGCACCTTCCCTCCGCCGGTATGATCCGGGTCAGGTTCAACGGGTCCGCTTGCGCATCTCAGCCTGTTGTCAGGCACCCCGAGGTGAGGCCGAAGATAGGGCTTTGACGTTTGGGCGCAAGGGCGAATGCGCAGAAGGCGGATTGCAAAAAGGGTGGCGCGGCGCGGGTTTTGGCCTATGCTTTTGGCATGATATGGCGGGGGTGGGCAAAATGATGCTGCGGGCGGCGCTGGTGTGGATGATGTGCTCTCCCGCTTTTGCGGGATGCTTGGTGGAAGATGACTTGCTGAAAGGCGTGCAAGTTAGGCTGCAAGACGGGTCAAACTGGCATGTGCAGCGCGGCGCGCATGAGATGATCCGCGCCGATCAAACCAATGCCAAAGACAGCTATGCCCGCTATGTGGTGGCGCGGTTTGGGGTTTACCCCGCCGAAAGCACCCGCAATGGGCACGGCGATCTGTCGGAATACACCTATGCCCGCAGCCAGCCAAAGCCTGTGGCAGGGCTGGATTGGACATCGAACGCGCGGGCGGTTGTGACGCCAGTAGGCGGCGGACAAAGTGCCAAGTGGCGCGAAAAGGTGCATGTGACAGTGGGCGCATTGGAGCAGGTGCAAATCAGCGGCTGCACCTATGACGTGCTGGAAATGGATATGGGCCACATAGGCGGCCCCAACCCAACCGTGCAGCATTTCACCTATTTCCCCGACCTGCGCTTTGGCATCCAGACGCGCATCACCTATCCGGCGGATACGGTGAAGAAATCAGCCGTTTTGGCGATGACGGCCGATTAGGGCCACGATTTTTCTGCGAAAAATCTGTTGCTGGCGCCACGATTGCCTTAAGGAAGCCAAAAGACCGGAGACGACCATGAGCCTGAACACCTTTGGACATATGTTCCGCTTCACCACATGGGGTGAAAGCCATGGGCCGGCTATTGGGGCGACGGTGGATGGCTGCCCCTCGGGCATCGCGCTGACGGAGGCGGATTTGCAGCCGTGGTTGGATAAGCGCAAGCCGGGCACGTCAAAATTCACCACCCAGCGCAAGGAAGCCGATGAGGTACGCATTTTGTCGGGGGTGTTTGACGGGCGCACGACCGGCACGCCCATTCAATTGATGATCGAGAACACCGACCAACGCTCAAAGGATTACGGCGATATTGCCCAAGCCTTCCGGCCGGGCCATGCTGACATCACCTATCATCAGAAATATGGTGTGCGCGATTATCGCGGCGGCGGGCGCTCTTCGGCGCGCGAAACGGCAAGCAGGGTGGCTGCGGGCGGTGTGGCGCGGGCGGTGCTGGCGCATCTGGTGCCTGCGCTGACCATCACGGGCTATATGGTGCAAATGGGGCCGCGCCAGATTGACCGCAGCCGATTTGACTGGGCGCAGATTGAGGAGAACCCGTTTTGGTGCCCTGACCCCGTGGCGGCAAAGGACTGGGCCGAGTATCTGGATGCGCTGCGGCTGTCACATGACTCGGTCGGTGCGGTGATCGAGGTGGTGGCGCGCGGTGTGCCTGCGGGCTTGGGTGCGCCGCTTTATGGCAAGCTGGATTCCGATTTGGCCAGCGCGATGATGTCGATCAACGCGGTCAAGGGGGTTGAGATTGGCGATGGCATGGCTTCGGCTTGCCTGACGGGTGTTGAAAATGCCGATGAAATTCGCATGGGACCAAACGGGCCAGAGTTTCTATCCAACCATGCCGGTGGCATTCTGGGCGGGATCAGTTCGGGCCAGCCGGTGGTGTGCCGCTTTGCGGTGAAGCCGACCTCTAGCATCCTGACCCCGCGCCGCACGATCAATACGCGCGGCGAAGAGGTGGATCTGATCACCAAGGGTCGCCACGACCCCTGTGTCGGCATCCGCGCCGTGCCGGTGGGCGAGGCGATGATGGCGCTGGTGCTCGCAGACCATCTGCTGCTGGACCGCGGGCAGACGGGCGGTGTGCGTGGGGTTATCGGGTAACTAGCGCGTGGCCTGACGGGCCATTTGCACAGCCAAGATGCCTGCCATGGCGATCAGCACGCCGATGATGTCGGTGACGGTGATATGTTCTCCCAAAAGCACGGCGGCGATGGCAACGCCGAAGAACGGGTTCAGGAAGTGAAAGGTGCTGGCGCGAATGGCCCCCACCCTGCCCACCAGCGCGAACCAGACCATTGTGGCCGTCAATCCGGGGATAAAGATTTGATAGGTCAGCGTCACCACCAGTTGCGGGGTGAGATCAAAGCGCGGGGTTTCAAAGGCCAGTGCTGCCAGCGCCAACAGCGCTGATCCCACCAGCATTTGCAGCCCGACCACCATCAACAGGTTGCCCCCCGCGCTGACCGCTTTGACCTGCCGCGTGGCAAAGGCCAGTGCTGTGGCGGCGATAACACATAGGGCAACGCCTGTAACATCCGCGCCTTGGGTGATGCGCCCCGCCATGATCAGCGCCACGCCGGCAAAGCCCGCGACAAGACCCCCAAAGCCCAAGCGCGACAGACGCTCGCCTTGGGCAAATCCGATGGCTGCCACGATCAGCGGCATGGCCGAGGCGATCACCGAAGCAAGTGCGCCTTCGACCCATTGTAGAGCCACAAAGTTCAAGCCCAGATACAGGCCGTTCTGGCAAAAGCCAAAGATCAGCACGCTGCGTTTGATGGCAGGGCTGAGATGCCAGCTTTGGCCGCGCAGGCGCGCGATGGTTACAGCTATCGCGCCCGATATCGCAAAACGCAGCGCAAGCACGGCCAAGGGCGAGGCATCGACCACAATGATCCGCCCCGTCGCAAAGGCCGAGGACCACATAACCGAAAAACAAAGCCCCATCAGGAGGGCAACAAAATCCATATCGCCCCCAATGAAAAAGGGTCGCCGAAAAGGCGACCCCCTAGCCACAATCCGAAAGGATTATGCGTTAACGCTGTCTTTCAGCGCCTTGGCGATGGTGAACTTAACCTGCTTGTCAGCAGCCTTGGTCACGCTTTCGCCGGTTGCGGGGTTGCGCACCTGACGCTGGGGGCGTGCGCGGCACGCCATTTTGCCAAGACCGGGCAAGGTGATTGCGCCGCCAGCGGCCACTTCGCGCGACACAACAGCCGAAATTGCATCCAGCGCTGCAGTTGCGGTCTTTTTGTCAGAGCCCATGGCTTCTGCCAAAGCAGCGATCAGTTGGGTCTTTGTCATCGGTTTGTTCATGGTACTGTCCCTTTGGTTTGATCCCGGTTCCGGGTATCCATAGTTAATTTTAACTGCTTTGTTGATGGCTACACAGGTTTTTAACGCCGAAAGCAAGCTTTTTTGCGACTTTGGTGCAAAAATGGCATCAAAGGAAAGCAGTTTCGTCGAAGCTGCGCAGTTTTCTGCTGTGTATCTCGCCCAAAGGCATCAAACGCAGGTGTTCCATCGCCCGTATGCCGATTTGCAAATGGCGTGCAACTTGGGTTTTGTAGAACTCTGACGCCATGCCGGGCAGTTTCAATTCGCCGTGCAAGGGCTTGTCTGACACACACAGCAAGGTGCCGTAGGGCACGCGAAAGCGAAAGCCGTTGGCGGCAATGGTGGCGCTTTCCATATCCAGCGCGATGGCGCGCGATTGTGACAGGCGGCGCACGGGGCCGGATTGGTCGCGCAGCTCCCAATTGCGGTTGTCGATTGTGGCAACGGTGCCGGTGCGCATGATGCGCTTTAGCTCATACCCTTCCAATTGGGTCACTTCGGCCACAGCGTCTTGCAGGGCGATCTGAATCTCGGCCAGCGCGGGGATTGGCACCCAGACGGGCAGGTCATCATCCAGCACATGGTCTTCGCGCAGATAGGCATGGGCCAAGCAAAAATCGCCCAAAGATTGCGAATTGCGCAGGCCCGCGCAGTGGCCCAGCATCAGCCAAGCGTGGGGGCGCAGGACGGCGATGTGGTCAGTGGCGGTTTTGGCATTAGACGGACCAACCCCGATGTTCACCAAGGTGATCCCGTTCCCATCGGCCCGCTTCAAATGGTAGGTCGGCATCTGCGGCGTTTTGGCCGAGGGCGTCAGCACCCCGTCGCCCGTGGTGATGGTGGCATTGCCGCCCGCGACAAAGGCCGTGTAGCCGAGAGAAGGGTTCGACAGGGCCGCACGCGCCATGAACTCAAACTCGTCCACATAGAACTGATAGTTGGTGAACAGCACATAGTTCTGAAAATGGATCGGATCGGTCGCCGTGTAATGCGACAGGCGCGAGAGCGAATAATCAACCCGTTGTGCCGTGAACGGGGCTAAGGGCTGTGATCCATCGGCGTTGTGGCTGCGCTGGCCGTTGACTATATCGTCGTTGGTGGTCGACAGGTCAGGCACATCGAACACATCGCGCAAGGTGAAATCCAACTCGCCCTGATGGGGCACGGACAGGTCTGGGTTGCCCGCCACGGCAAAATGCAGCGGAATGGGCGTGTCGGACAGGCCGATTTGCACCGGCACAGCGTGGTTGTCCATCAACAGGGTCAATTGCTGGATCAGATAGTTGCGAAACAGATCGGGGCGCGTGACAGTGGTGGCATAAGTGCCCGGATGCGCCACATGGCCAAAGGACAGACGGGAATCGATCTTGTCATGGCTGACAACGGTCAAGCGGATTTCGGGGTAATAGGCGCGCAGGCGGGCGGTCGGTTTGCCTTGGGCCACAGCCGCCGCAAAGGCCTTGCCCAGAAACTGCGTGGCTTGGGCATAAAGCTTTTCCAGATGCGCCACGGCGGCCACGGGGTCGGTGAAGCTGACAGCGGCCGCAACGGGCGGAGAAAGGAAAAGGTCGTCGTGCATGGCGGGCGCTTCCTGCTTTTGATCGGTCATCTAAGGTCTTGGGCAGGCGCAAAGCAAGTGAAGTTCTTATGACGCGCCCGAAAGCACCTTGCCTTTGGGCGCAAGCGCAGCAAATAAAGCCGCCATGAACACGCTTTTATCCATAGGCCACGGCTATTCAGCGCAAGCGCTGGCGCGACGCTTGTTGCCGCAGGGCTGGCAGATCATTGGCACAACCCGCACCGAGGCAGGGGCCAAAGCCTTGCGCGCCACGGGGATTGACGCGCTGGTTTGGCCCGAAGCTGATTTGTCAGCCGCGCTGGCCAAGGCCACGCATCTGCTGACCTCTGTCGCACCAGGCGACAGCGACCCCGTGCTGCAAGCGATTGGCCCGCAGATCGCGCGTTCAGCGCTTAAATGGGTGGGCTATCTGTCCACCACGGCGGTCTACGGCCACCACAACGGCGATTGGGTGGATGAGACCACGCCCTTGGCCCCCACCACCGCGCGGGGTGCCGCGCGCGTGCAGGCCGAAGCGGATTGGACAGCCCTTGGCTTACCGCTGCACATCTTTCGGCTGGCGGGCATTTATGGCCCGGGGCGCGGGCCGTTTGAAAAGGTGCGCGATGGCACCGCACGGCGCATTCACAAGGCGGGTCAAGTCTTTTCGCGCATCCATGTCGATGACATAGCCCGCGTGCTGCACGCCGCTTTGCAGCGACCCCATCCAGGCATTTACAACGTTTGCGACGACGATCCCGCCTCGCCCGAGGATATTTTAGGGCTGGCGGCGGACATGTTGGGCCTGCCCCCGCCCCCCATAGTGCCCTATGAACAGGCCGAGATGACCCCCATGGCGCGGTCGTTTTACGCCGAAAACAAACGGGTGCGAAATGATCGCATCAAGACGGTTCTGGGCGTCACGCTCGATTACCCCACCTACCGCGAAGGTCTGGCAGCCATTTTGGCGGCTGGGGGTTGAAGATCTGCCAAGGCATCCCAAATAGGAAATGCGGACCGGGCCCCTCTGACGTTTTCTGAACAAACGTGATGTCGGACCGCATCGAGCATGCTCGATGTGGGTCAAACTCATGTCGAGCCTTACAGAGAGGTCGAGATGGAATTTCTAATACACAGCTTCATGGGCACACCGGTCTGGATGTGGCTAAGCTTTATGGGGATCGTCGCGCTTTTATTGGCCGCGGATCTTGGGTTGTTTCACAATGGCGCCAAAGAGATCGAGGTGGGCGAAAGCCTGCGTTTGTCGGCGGTCTACATCGCCCTTGGTCTGGGGTTTGCGGGCTTTGTGGGCTGGCAAATGGGGGCTGGGGCGGCGTCAAGCTATCTGACGGCCTTTGTCGTGGAAAAGTCGCTGTCGATGGACAACGTCTTTGTCATCGCGCTGATCTTTTCCTCGCTCGCCATTCCGCGCGCCTTGCAGCACCGCGTGTTGTTCTGGGGCGTTTTGGGGGTGATCGTGCTGCGCGGCATCATGATCGCACTGGGGGCCACGTTGGTCGCGCAGTATCACTGGGTGCTTTATGTCTTTGCCGCCTTCCTGATCTTGACCGGCATCAAAATGCTGCTGGTCACGGGTGATCATGCCCCGCAGGACAATGCGATGGTGCGCTGGCTGAAAGCGCGTCTGCGCCTGACCGAAAAGCTAGAGGGTGAGGCGTTTTTCGTGAAGCGGGATGGGGTGCTGTTTGCAACGCCCCTGTTCTTGGCGCTGATCATGGTCGAAACGGCCGACCTGATTTTTGCGGTCGATTCCGTGCCAGCGGTCTTTGCCATCACGTCCGACCCGTTCTTGGTCTACACGTCGAACATCTTCGCCATCCTTGGCCTACGCGCCCTTTACTTTGCGCTGGCCGCGATCTTGCACCGCTTTGCCTATCTGAAATATGCGCTGTCGGTGCTGCTGATCTTTATCGGATCTAAGATGTTCGTCGCAGATTGGCTGGATTGGGAAAAGTTCCCCGCCAGCCTGTCTTTGGGCATCACGGCGGCCATCCTGACAACCGGCGTGGCGGTGAGCCTGTGGAAAACCCGCAACCTTTAAGCCTTTAGGGTGCGGGCGTTTCGATGAAACGCCCGCACTTTACGCTGCAGGTTGCGACAACACGCGGACCATAAAGTTTGACACGATGCGCTGGTGTTCGGGCGTTCCGTAGAGCGGATTGCTTTCGAGCAACGGATAGCGACACAGATAGACAACGCCGCGCAGGTAAAGTGTTAACTCTTGATCCTCAAAACTGCGAAAGGTGCCAGTCTTGTCGCGTTCGATGGCCGCCTGCAGCGGTTGCACCAAACGATCCACCACGCGCTCGTGCTGCTCTGGCTTGGCAGATTGCGAAACAGCCAGATTGTAGGCAAAGCGCAAAACGGTGGGCGTGATGTTGCTATAGGTCGAGAAAAGAAGATCAACGATCTGGTGGCACAGCGTTTCGGCGGATTGATCGGGATCGTGGGCTGCGACAGTCGTCTCGATCTTCTTCACGGTGTCAGTCTGACGCCTTAGCACCAAGTGCGAGACAACATCGCCCACCGAATTGAAATAGTTATAGATCGTGCCAACCGAGTATCCCGATTTCGCAGCAATTTCACGGGCATGAGGCGCACTGCCCTTTTCGTTCAGCAAGGCTTCTGCGGCATCCATAATGGCTTGGATCGTTGCATCTTTCTTGTGGCGCATTGGGTCCAATGTAGAGGGGGTCAAGGGGCCCACCCAAACCGCATGATCTTGCCGGCTGAACGAGCCTTTACGCGGAACAGTGCAATGCAGATATTCAAGGCCATACTCCAGTTATAGTCGCTATTGCGGGGGCTAAGGACCCCCGCGCGGGACCCCCGCGGTCACATTTTGCGTGGTGTTGCAAAGTTTAAAGTCCTTTGCACTCGGTGAAATAGGTATAAAAATGAACATAGGCAGAGGTTTAGATCGCTTCGCGCTATAAAACTCAGCGAGATGAGCAGGTTAAACACTTATCATTTTTCGAACATACGTTTTGTCTGTTTTCAATTAAATGCTGAAATTTTGCGCAGGAAAAATGATCCGTGTCGCAAAATGGTTCGCCCGCAGCCAAAAGGGCGCGCTTTTAGGTTTTCAGCGGCGCGGGCGTTTCGGCCGACGCGGCTGGTTAGGCCTGTTCTAGCAAGCGGCCCAACACACGACCGCCCAGAATATGCAGATGATAGTGCGGCACTTCCTGCATTCCGTGCGCGCCCGCGTTGGTGATGGCGCGGTAGCCCTCGCCAGAGGATATGCCCAGCATAGCACAAACTTTGGCCGCTGTCCGATGGAAATCCATCAGCTCTTCGGCGCTCGCCTCTGCGGCGAAATGGTCAAAGGTAACGTATGCGCCCTTGGGGATCACCAGCACATGAATTGGTGCTTGGGGGTGGATGTCGTGAAAGGCCAGCGTGTGGGCGGTTTCCAGCACCGTTTTGTTGGGAATTTCGCCGCGCAGGATACGGGCGAAGATGTTTTGCGGGTCGTAGGTGTGCATAGCGCGCTCCGAAATCAGGGGTCAGATCAGGGATTCTTGGCGAAACAGGGCCTGAAGATCAACTTCAGGCCGCGCACCATAGTGCGAGATCACCTCAGCCGCCGCAACACAACCCATGCGGCCGCAGGTGGCCAAGGCTTGGCCAGTGGCAATGCCATATAAGAACCCCGCCGCGAACAGATCACCCGCGCCCGTGGCATCGACGGGCACGATGCGGTTCACTGGAACCACGGCCCGTTCATCCCCGCGCAGCAAGATCACCTCTTCGCCCGACCTTGTGCAAACCACCATGCCCGCATCGCGCGAGGCCTGTTCCAAAGCTGAGGACAGATCGGTTTGGTACAGCGAGGACCATTCATGCTCGTTCCCGATTACATAGTCTAAATCCTTGACCAAGCGGCGAAAATCATCGCGGTGACGGTCCACGCAGAAGGGGTCGGACAGCGCAATCCCCGCCTTGCCGCCCGCCTGCTGGCACAGCTTGGCCGCACGTTCAAAGGCGAGTTTCCCCTTGGGCTTATCGTACAGATAGCCTTCCAAAAACAGCAAGCTGGCTTGCCCCGCCACGGCGTCTGACACATCATCCGGCCCCAGTTCGGATGAAATGCCCAGATAGGTGTTCATCGACCGCTCCCCATCAGGGGCCACAAAGATCATCGACCGCGATGTCGGCAATTCGCCCCCCACCACCGGCGGATTGACAAAATCGGTGCCGCCCTGCGCCATCTGTTGGGCGTAAAACCGGCCCAAGGCATCGTCATGCACCCGCCCGATAAACGCCGTGGTCAGCCCCAGATTGCCCAAGCCCGCCAAAGTATTGGCCACCGACCCACCAGGGGCCTGAATGCGGTCAGACATCGCGGCATAAAGCACCTCTCCCCGATCTTTTTCGACAAGTTGCATGATGCCCTTTTCAATGCCCATCTTGGCCAAAAAGCTATCTTCCGCCGCCGAGATCACATCAACAATCGCATTGCCGATGCCAACGACCTGATATTTCTTCATGTTTTTTCCTTGAACAAGCAAAAGGCGTGAATGGGGCAAAGGCTGCATTTAGGGCTGCGCGCGGTGCAGATATAGCGGCCATGCAGGATCAGCCAGTGGTGGGCGTGGGCTTGATATTCCACCGGCACGTTGTCTTCAATGGCGCGCTCCACGGCCAGTTCATCTTTGCCCGGCGCTATCCCCGTGCGGTTGCCCACACGAAACAGGTGGGTATCCACGGCTTGGGCCGGATGGTGGAACCACATGTTCAACACCACATTCGCCGTCTTGCGCCCTACGCCGGGCAATCGTTCTAAAGCGGCGCGAGAGGAGGGCACTTGTCCGTCATAATCCTCAATCAGCATCTGCGACAGACGGATCACATTCTTGGCTTTGTTGCGAAACAGGCCGATGGTTTTGATATGGTCGATCAGCGCCGCTTCCCCCAAGGCCAGCATCTTTTGCGGCGTATCCGCCACAGCGAACAGCGCCTTGGTTGCCTTATTCACCCCCACATCGGTCGCCTGTGCTGAAAGGGCTACGGCCACCAGCAGCGTGTAAGCGTTGGTGTGGTGCAACTCTCCCTCAGGCGCTGCGTTGGCGGCCTGAAAGGTTTGGAAGATTTTTTGCAGCGTGGCATAGGGCAATTGCGCGGTCATGGCCGCGATATGCCCGCTTGAGCGACTTTGGGCAAGCATTTGCGCAGGTTTCGGGTGTTTTTGGCGGCAATTGGGGGTTAAATGCGCGGGATGGGGGAAAGTATGGACAGCAAATACCACTACGCCGTGATCGAACGCGCCCTGCGCGAGATTGACGCCACTGGCCCCGCCCTAACGCTGGATGCCTTGGCCGACCGTATGGGGATGAGTGCTGCACATTTTCAGCGCGTCTTTTCGGCTTGGGTCGGCGTGTCGCCCAAGCGGTATCAGCAATACCTAACGCTGGACCATGCGCGCAGCTTGTTGGCCGAGCGCTTTACCGTGCTGGATACGGCGCTGTCGACCGGCCTGTCAGGCCCCTCTCGCCTGCACGACCTGTTCCTGACATGGGAGGCTATGAGCCCGGGCGACTATGCCCGTGGCGGCGCAGGGCTAAGGATTGCTTGGGGCTGGTTTGACACGCCCTTTGGCCCCGCCGTGGTGATGGGCACCCATCGGGGCATCTGCGGCATGGGCTTTGCCGCAGATATGGGCGAAACCGCAGCGTTCGAGGATTTGCAACGCCGTTGGCCTTTGGCGGATTTTGTGGAAGATGCGGCGCGGCTTCGCCCTTGGGTGCAAGCGGCCTTGGGCGGGCAAGCGGCCCCACTGGCGCTGATGGGCGCACCCTTCCAGATCAAGGTGTGGGAGGCGTTGCTGCGCATCCCATCGGGCCATGTGACCAGCTATGGCGAAATCGCTGCGGCCATAGGCAACCCCAAAGCGGTGCGCGCTGTGGGCACAGCGGTGGGGCGCAACCCGATCAGCCTGTTGATCCCCTGCCACCGCGCCCTGCGCAAATCGGGGGGCTTGGGTGGCTATCACTGGGGCTTGCCGGTGAAGCGCGCCATTCTGGCATGGGAATCGGCGCGGGCGGATGCCGCGCCTTAACTGCCATGTGATGCACAAAAAGCAGCCCATCGGGGCAGACATCTGGGATAGACAGCCCAAGGGTGCTATATAGCCCACAGGGCCGGAACCTCGGCCTGTTCAGACGAGGCAGCAGAACATGAAAAACAATCTCACTCTTTCCTTCGCATTGGTGGCAAGCCTTGGGCTTGCGGCGTGCCAAAGCACCACCTCCAGCATTCAAGATCCGAATTACCGCACCAAAAACGGCGCTGCGACCGGGGCCATTGCGGGCGCCCTGATCGGTGGCATGTTTGCCAAGGACGATCACGCCGAAGGCGCTTTGCGCGGTGCGCTGATTGGCGGCTTGGTCGGTGGCGGCATTGGTGCCAACCTTGATGCGCAGGCGGCCGATATGCGCAACCGCTTGGGCAATCCCTATGTCACCGTGACCAACATGGGCAGCTACCTTTTGGTCAACCTGCCTGATGACGTCTTGTTCGCCAGCGGCAGCGCCACGTTGCAGCCGGCCCTGCAGGGCGAGATCAGCTCTATCGCGGCCAATCTTGTGACCTATCCCAAAAGCACCATCGAAGTGGTCGGCCATACCGACAGCGTCGGGTCTGAAGCTATGAACATGGACCTGTCGCAGCGCCGCGCCTATTCGGTGGCCAATATCCTGATCGGATCAGGCGTGCCTGCGGGCCGTGTTTCGGCCTATGGGCTTGGCATGACGCAACCAGTGGATACCAACGCAACCGAGGCTGGCCGCGCCCACAACCGCCGTGTGGAAATTCTGGTTCGCCCGACGAACTGATCCCCGCCTAAGCCAAAGCAAAAGGGCCCAGAGTTTCCTCTGGGCCCTTTTGTTTAAATCGGTTTGCTTAGTGCAGCTTGGCTGCAACCTGTTCAATCGAAGCGTCAATCGAAGCATTGGCCTGTGCCGCCGTCATCTGGCGCTTCAGCACATCTGCCGCAACCGCGACCGACACTGAAATCGCCTGATCGCGCACAGCGCGTTCCGCCGCCTTGACCGAGGAGTCGATCTGATC
>CAMAYO010000021.1 GCA_945862465.1 Pseudorhodobacter antarcticus
GTGACGCCTTCGGAAATCGGCGGCGGGTTTGGTGGCAAGACGATCATCTTTATGGAACCTTTGGCCTTGGCCCTTAGCCGCAAGGCAGGGGGCCGTCCGGTCAAGCTGGTGATGAGCCGCTCTGACGTGCTGCGTGCCACGGGGCCTACGGCTTCCGCGTCAATGGACGTAAAGCTGGGCATGACCAAGGACGGCAAACTGACCGCCGCCAAGGTGAACTTCCGGATGCAGGGCGGCGCGTTCTTGGGCGCTTCGCCAGTGGGCGAAGCCCTGAGCTGCGCTTTGGCCTGCTATGACATTCCCGCTGTGCAGCATGACGGGGTCGAGGTTTTGGCCAACCGCCCCAAAGCCGCTGCCTACCGCGCACCCGGCTCGCCCATGGCGGCCTTTGCCGTGGAATCTTTGCTGGACGAGATGTGCCACGAACTGGGTCTTGACCCGCTGGACGTGCGCTTGAAAAATGCGGTGCGCGAAGGGGTGAAAGCCAGCTACGGCCCGACCTATGCCAAAATTGGCTTGGTCGAGGTGTTGGAGGCCACCAAAGACCACCCCAACCTTTTGGCGAAACTGGGCCCGAACCAAGGGCGCGGCATTGCCAGCGGGTTCTGGTTTAACCACGGCGGCGAAACATCTGTCTCGCTGGCGATTGGCGAGGATGGCACTGTCACCGTGTCGGCCGGCACGCCTGACATTGGCGGCAGCCGTGCGTCGCTTGCGCTGATGGTCGCCGAAACGCTGGGCATTGAATATGAAGCCGTGCGGGTGAACATCGTGGAAACCGGCGCTTTGGGCGTGAACGAACCCAGCCACGGCAGCCGCGCCACTTTTGCCACCGGCAAGGCAGCGGTCGAAGCCGCCCGCCATGCTATGGCCGAAATGTGCCGCCGTGCCGCGAAAGAATGGGGCATTGAGGAAGAGGCGGTCGTCTGGAAAGACGGTGCCGCCATGCCCGCAGGCCCGAATGCCGGCAAGTTCCCCCCTATGAGCATCGCCGAAATTGGTGCCAAGATGGGCGGCAATGGCGGGCCAATCTCGGGCCACCACGAAACCAATGCAGACGGCGTGGGGGCAAGCTTTGGCGCGCATGTGGTCGATGTCGAGGTTGACCCCGAAACAGGCCGCACGACCATTCTGCGCTATCTGGTGGTGCAAGATGCAGGCCGCGCCATTCATCCAGCCTATGTCGAAGGGCAGTATCAGGGCGGCGCTGTGCAGGGCATCGGCTGGGCCTTGAACGAGGAATATGTTTATGGCGCCAACGGTCGTTTGCAAAACGCCGTGTTCCTTGATTACCGCATTCCCGTGGCATCGGACCTGCCGATGATCGACACCGTGATTGTCGAAGTGCCAAACCCTGGCCACCCCTACGGCGTGCGCGGTGTGGGTGAAACGGGCATCACCCCGCCCCTGCCCGCCATTGCCAACGCTGTGGCTATGGCAACTGGCGCGCGCATCCGCTCGTTGCCGCTGTCGCCGCCCAAGGTTTTGGCGGCGATCAAGGCAAAGGGCCGTGGTTAAGGTTCACCTGTGGTCTGGCCTGCGCCGCTTTACCGATGGGGTCGAAGTGGTGCAGGTTCCCGCTGAAACGGTGGGGCAAATGCTGGATGGGCTGGTCGCGGCCCATCCGGGCCTTGCGCCCGTGATTGCGGCGGGCGTGTCGGTGACGATTGACGGCGTGTTGACCGCCAGCCGCTTTAGTGCGGTAAGCGCGGCGCATGAAATCTACCTGATCCAGCGGATCAAGGGCGGTTAACTTACATCAAACCGCGTCACCCCACGGCGCAATTCATCCACCGGCTGGGTCAAAATCGCCGCCTGATGGGCGCGTTGGTCACAATTGGCGCGGGGGCAGATGCGGCAGTTGATGCCAATCTGCGTCATCCGCGCTGCAGAGACAGAGAAGCCTTCAGCATAACCAATCTCGGGGGCAAAGCCTATGGCGCAGCCCATGGCCACGGCCAAACGGTTGTCTTGGGTGTGACGCTCCCAAGTCGGGCGATCAACGGTGCGCGAAAAGACGAAGAACTGACTGCGGTCAGGCATTTCCACAAACTGCGGCACGATGCGGCCGGGGGTGCGAAAGCTGGTGTGCACATCAAGGCGCGGGCAAGCGCCGCCGTATTCGGCAAGGTGGAAATCAGTTGCGTTGAACCGCTTGGTGACGTTGCCGCCCTTGTCGATGCGCAAGAAAAAGAACGGCACGCCCTGCGCCCCCTCGCGCTGCAAGGTGGTGGCGCGGTGGCAAGCCTGTTCAAAGCTTACGCCAAAGCGGGTCGAGATATGGTCAAAGTCGTATTTCGAGGCCCGCGCCTCGGCCAAAAAGGCGGTGTAGGGCATTAAGACGGCGGCGGCGAAGTAGTTGGCCAGTTCCACCCGCAACCGCGCCACCCCACGCGGATCGCGGATGCCGCTGCGCTGGATCAGCGCATCGAGCAAGCTGCGCTGTTCCAACAGGCCCGCCATATGCACGAGCTGAAAGGTGCGGTTGGGTTGATCAAGCGCTTCTGACAGCAAAATCTCGCGCCGCGATTCATCATATTCGCGCAAAGCGCCGGGCAAGTCCTCGACACGGCAGACGCGCACGTTCACGCCCAAACTGTCGCGCAAGCGGCGTTTGAGGGTGACATAGATTTCGTCCCGCTCCATCGATTGCGGCCAGAAAGATTCGGCGGCCTCTTCCAACTCGCGAAAATGGTTGCGATTGCGACGGAAAACGTCATGCACCGCCGCCTCGGGCGAGGAGGAAACCTGCGGCGCGCCGCTTTCGGTCAGTGACAAAAGTTGGTCAGACACCACGGCATAGCTGCGGTAAAGTGTCATGAAGCTGTGAACCAAGGCGGGCGCGTGCACCAAAGCGGCGCGCAATTGGGGCAAATCGGGGCGGGTTTGGCTGAAAAGCGGGTCTTGAATGACAGCGCGCAGGTCGGAAAGTTGGGCTGTGCCATCCTCTTCCGCGATATCGCGCCAGTCGACGCCGTAAGCATCAAACAGGCGCAAAAGCACCTGAACCGACACCGATCTTTCGTTATTTTCCAGCAGGTTAACGTAGGAAGGGCTGATGCCCAACACTTTGGCCATAGCGCCTTGGGTTTCGTTGCGTTCCACGCGCAGGCGGCGCAGGTGGGGGCCTATGAAGGTCTTTTGCATACCATCGCACACAATATAAGGTTTGTCTTGTTTACAATATTACAGATTTACAAATCTGTAAAGTCTCGCATTCACAGCGCAACCTGTTTGCGCTTTGCACAAATTAAAAGCGGTGCAACACCTGCGTCCATCAAAGCGGAGGATGCTATGCGCACTGGAATCAATCACCTGTTCATTCCCGGCCCGACAAATGTGCCGGAGCGGGTTCGTCAATCTATGAACGTGCCGATGCAAGACCATCGCGCGCATGATTTCGGCGCGCCCAATATGGGCATCTTCCGCGATCTAAAAACGCTGTTCCGCACCAAAGACGGCCATGTGCTGGTGTTTCCGGCTTCGGGAACGGGGTCGTGGGAAGCCGCCATCACCAACACCCTGTCGCCCGGCGACCGCGTGTTGATGGCCCGCCACGGGCAGTTTTCGGTGCTGTGGGCGCAAATGGCCCAGCGCCTTGGGCTGGAGGTGGAACTGATTGACCTGCCTTGGGGCGCTGGCGCCCCGATCAGCGAATTCGCCCGCCGTCTTGGCGCGGATCGCAAGGGCGAAATCAAGGCCGTCTTCGTCACCCACAACGAAACCGCAACCGGCGTGACATCAGATATCGCTGCTTTGCGCCGCGTGATGAACGAAGCCTTCCACGATGCGCTGCTGTTTGTGGACGGCGTGTCTTCGATCGGGTGCTTGCCCTTCGAGATGGATGAATGGGGCGTCGATCTGGCTGTGACGGGTAGCCAAAAGGGCCTCATGATGCCCCCCGGTCTGGGCATTTTGGGCGTCAGCCCCAAGGCGATGAAAGCCGCTGAAACCGCCAAAATGCGCCGCGCTTATTTTGAATTCTCTGATCAAGTGAAGAACAACGAAACCGGTTACTTCCCCTATACCCCGCCCGTGCAACTGCTGCATGGACTGCGCGCCGCTTTGGATTTGATGCTGGAAGAAGGCTTTGACGCCGTTCTTGACCGCCACCGCCGTCTGGCCGCAGGCGTGCGCGCGGCGGTTCAGGCTTGGGGTCTAGAGGTATGTGCCGAAAGCCCCTCGCTCTACTCCGACACGGTCACCGCCATTCGCACGCCCGAAGGGGTGGATGCCCGCGATGTGATCCGCATCGCTTATGATCGCTATAATGCCTCGCTCGGGTCGGGTCTTGGGCCGCTGGCGGGCAAGGTGTTTCGCATCGGCCATATCGGCGATTGCAACGAAGGCATGTGCCTGACGGCCATCGCCTTGTCCGAACTGGCGCTGGTGGAAGCGGGCGCGAAAATCACCTTTGGCACGGGGGTTGCGGCAGCGCAGGCCGTTTACGACAAGCAAGCCCAATCCTCAGTCGCCATGGCTGCAGAATAAACACTTAGGAAGTCAGGATACTACGATGAGCCACACGCTTCACCCCATGCGCAAAGCGCGTCTGCAACGCTCGGAACTGGCGGTTCCGGCATCAAACCCCACGATGATCGACAAGGCAGCCGATGGCCCTGCAGATTACATTTTCCTTGATCTGGAAGACGCCATTGCGCCTTCGGAAAAGGTGCAGGCCCGCAAGAACGCCATTCAAGCGCTGAATGACATCGATTGGCGCGGCAAGGGCAAGACTGTTTCTGTGCGGATCAACGGGTTGGACACGCATTACATGTACCGCGACGTGGTGGATGTGATGGAGCAGGCCGGCGATAAGGTTGACACGTTGCTGGTGCCCAAGGTTGGCGTGACGGGCGATTTGTACATGGTGGAAGCCATGGTCAACCAGATCGAACAGGGCAAGGGCTATACAACCCGCGTGGGTCTGGAAGCCCTGATCGAAACCGCGCTTGGCATGGCCAATGTGGAAGCCATCGCCCAATTCGGCGGCCGGCTTGAGGCGTTGCACTTTGGCGTCGCGGATTTCGCCGCATCTATGCGCGCGCGCACCACGAACATCGGCGGTTTGAACCCGCATTATCCGGGCGACCAATGGCACGCCTCTATCAGCCGGATGGTTGTGGCCTGCCGCGCTTACGGCCTGCGCGCGATTGACGGCCCGTTTGGCGATTTCAGCGACCCAGAAGGCTACAAAGACGGCGCACGTCGGGCAGCGGCCTTGGGATGCGAGGGCAAATGGGCCATCCACCCGTCGCAGATCGCGCTGGCAAACGAGGTCTTCTCTCCGCCGGAAGCTGAAGTAACCCGCGCGCGGCGCATCATCGAAGAACTGCGCAAGGCCGAAGCCATGGGCAAGGGCGCTGCCCAGTTGGATGGGCGGATGATTGATGCGGCGTCTGAACGCATGGCCATGAACGTGCTGGTTCTGGCAGACGCCATCGCCGCCAAGTAATCCACGAATTTTCGGCGAAAATTCAAACAGATCATGCGGGGGCGGTTCAACGAAACCGCTCTCAGCTTAGGGAGGAACAGATGGATATTCACGAATACCAAGCCAAGGAAATCCTCGCCCGCTTCGGCGTGCCGGTTCCGCGTGGCGGGTTGGCCTATAGCCCCGAACAAGCGGGCTACCGCGCCCGCGAATTGGGCGGAAATGCTTGGGTTGTCAAAGCGCAGATCCATTCCGGCGGTCGCGGGGCGGCGGGCGGGGTGAAGCTGTGCAAGACGCCCGAAGAGGTGCAGGCCTTTGCCAGCACGCTGTTTGGCAAGCAGCTTGTGACCAAGCAAACCGATGCCAACGGCAAGGGTGTTTACCGCGTTTGGGTCGAAGGCGCTTCGGACATCGCGCAGGAACTGTATCTAGGCTTCGTGCTAGACCGCAAATCCGAACGCATCATGATCGTGGCCTCGGCCCACGGCGGGATGGAGATTGAAGATCTGGCCGACAAAGACCCCGACAGCCTGCGCCGCATGATCGTGGACCCTGCCGCCGGTCTGTCAGAGTTTCAGGCCCGTGAACTGGCCTTTCAACTGGGGCTGCGCGGCGGTCAGGTGGCGCAGATGGTCACAACGCTGCGCGCCTGCTACCGCGCGTACCGCGATCTGGATGCCGTGATGGTTGAGATTAACCCGCTGGTTGTCACCCATTCCGGCGACCTTGTGGCGCTGGATGCCAAGATGTCTTTTGACACCAACGCCCTGTTCCGCCAGCCACAAGTCGCCGAACTGCGCGACCGCAGCCAAGAAGACCCGCGCGAAAGCACGGCGGGCGATCATGGGCTGTCTTATGTGGGCTTGGATGGCGACATCGGCTGCATCATCAACGGCGCTGGTTTGGCGATGGCTACAATGGACATGATCAAGCTTGCGGGCGGAGAGCCTGCAAACTTCCTAGACATCGGCGGCGGGGCGAGCCCCGAGCGTGTGGTGCGGGCGTTCCGCACCGTTCTGGCCGATGGCAATGTGTCGGTCATCTTGGTCAACATCTTTGCCGGTATCAACCGCTGCGATTGGGTCGCCCAAGGCGTGGTGCAGGCCTATAAAGAAGTGGGCCTGACCATTCCGGTCGTGGTGCGTCTGGCCGGAACCAACGTGGAAGAGGGCAAGGCCATCATCGACGGATCGGGCTTGCCCCTGATCTCGGCCGATAGCTTGGCTGAAGCCGCTGCTGCCGCCGTCTCTGCCCGCCCCCGCAAAGCCGCTTAAGGAGGACCAAATGGCCATTCTGATTACGGAAAATACCCGCGTCATCGTTCAAGGCATGTCAGGCCGCATCGGCAGCTTTCACGCCGCCGATATGATCAAACACGGCACCAATGTTGTGGGCGGCGTGACCCCCGGCAAGGGTGGTGAAAGCGTTTTGGACCGCCCGCTGTTCAACACGGTGCGCGAGGCGGTGGAGCAGGTGGGCGCAGAAGCCTCGCTGATCTTCGTGCCCCCGCCCTTTGCAGCCGATGCGATTATGGAGGCCGCTGACGCTGGCATTCGCACCGCTGTCTGTGTGACAGACGGCATTCCCAGCCAAGACATGATGCGCGTGAAACGCTTCCTGCGCCGCTATCCGGCAGAACGGAAGATGCGCGTCATCGGGCCGAACTGCGCGGGCATCATCTCACCCGGCAAAGGGTTCATGGGGATCATGCCGCCGCATATCTATATGCCCGGTCGCATTGGCATCGTGGGCCGGTCTGGCACTTTGGGCTATGAAGCCGCAGCGCAGATGAAGGCTTTGGGGATTGGCGTTTCCACCTCGGTTGGAATTGGCGGCGATCCTATCAACGGGTCTAGCTTCCGCGACATTCTTGAGTTGTTTGAGGCGGATCCGGAAACCGATGCCGTGATGATGATCGGCGAAATCGGTGGCCCGCAAGAGGCCGAAGCCGCAGCCTATGCCCGCGATCATATGAAAAAGCCGGTTGTGGCCTATATCGCAGGCCTGTCCGCGCCCAAGGGCCGTAAGATGGGCCATGCGGGGGCGATTGTGTCAGCCTTTGGCGAAAGCGCTCAGGAGAAGGTGGAAATCCTGAGTGCGGCGGGCATTACTGTGGCGCCCAACCCGTCCTCGATGGGCGAGACGATGGCAATGGTTTTGGCGCAGCGTAAAGCGGCTTAAACTCGGTTAGTTTGGATATGCCACCGCGCAGGGCAACTTGCGCGGTGTTTTCTTGTTTAGGTCTTGGTCTGCGCGGCAAGGGCCGCTTGGCGCAAAGTGCTGATCCTTTGGCGCGGGGCAATCGCCTCGGCGGCTATTGCAAGGGTAAGCACAGCGCCCGTTCCAGCTTTTGTGGCGGCAAGCGCGCGAGTAAATGCGGCGGCGAAGGCTTCGGTGGCATCCACCTTTTCGGCGTGAAAGCCATAGGCTTGGGCCAGTGCGGTGAAGTCTGGGTTGACCATGGTCGTGCCAAAGACACGGGCGGGGAATTGGCGTTCTTGGTGGGCGCGGATCGTGCCGTAGATGCCGTTGTTCAAGATCAAGATCAGCGGGGTCGCGCCGTGTTGGGCGGCGGTGGCCAATTCCTGACAGGTCATTTGAAAATCACCATCACCTGCAAAGCACAGCACCGTGCGATCCGGTTCAGCCAAACTGGCCGCAATCGCTGCGGGCACGCCGTAGCCCATGGCCCCAGATTGCGGGGCCAAAAGCCGCATATCGGGGCCAAAGCACAGATGACGGCTGGGCCAAGCGGCGAAGTTACCAGCACCGTTGGTGATGATCGCATCATGGGGCAAGTTCGCACCCAGATAGGCCATCACCGCCGCCATATCGACGGGGGAAGGCTGGGCAGGGGCCACAAAGGCCGCTTCATAGCCAGCACGGGCATGGGCGCGCCATGCGGACCAAGGGCCCGCAACGGGGTGAAGCGCTGCGGCAAAGGCGTTGGGGTCAGATTGTACGGGCAGGGTTGGGATGTAGATCTTGCCCAACTCGTCAGAAGCGGGGTGCACGTGGATCAGGGTTTGGGTTGGCCGGGGCACAGACAACAGGGTGTAGGCCCCCGTCGTCATCTCATCCATCCGCAGGTTGACGGCTAAGATAACATCAGCCGTTTTGATCAGCTCTGCCACATGGGGCCACATTCCTACACCAGCCTCTCCGGCGAAGACGGCGGCATTGTTATCGATGGCATCGTGGCAGCGAAAGGCGGTTACAACCGGGATGTCTGAGGCCACAGCAAAAACTTGCAGCGCGGCTTTGCCCTGCGCCGTCCACCCTGTGCCGCCGGTTATGATCAACGGGCGCTGCGCTTGGGCCAGCAGGGTTTGCGCTTGGCGCAGCGCGACAGGGTCGGGGTGGGCGGGGGATAGCGGGCCCAAGGGTTGCGACAGGGGGGCAGCATCAGACAAAGCCGCCAGCATATCTTCGGGCAAAGACACCACCACCGGCCCCATACGGCCCGACACAGCGGTTTTCCACGCGCGGGCCAGATGTTCGGGAATGCGTTCTGGGTCGGTGATTTCGACCACATATTTCACCATGCTGCCAAAGACGGCGTGGTAGTCGACCTCTTGAAAGCTTTCCCGCTCACGATCTGACTGGGCGATTTGGCCGACAAACAGCAGCATCGGCGTGGAATCCTGCATCGCGGTATGCACACCAATCATGGCGTTTGATGCCCCGGGGCCGCGGGTGACCATGCAAATACCGGGCTGGCCGGTAAGTTTGCCATAGGCTGCAGCCATGAAACTCGCCCCGCCTTCGTTGCGGCACAGGATATAGTCAAAGCGGCCTGCGGTGTCGTGCATGGCATCCAAGACGGCCAGATAGCTTTCCCCTGGCACGCCAAAGGCCTTTTTGGCCCCAAGCGCCACAAGGCTTTCCACCAATATCTGCCCGCCATTGCGCATGATCACACCTTTTGTTGCCGTTGGATCATGGGGCGGACCTGTCGCGGTGTCGAGGTATGAACGTTGTCACCACTTCTTTAGATCACCGGTGTCAGCAGCGGTTGGCCTGCGAAATGCGCCGTCAGATTATCACGCATCACTTGCCCCATGGCACGCCGTGTTTCCACCGTGCCCGAGGCGTGGTGGGGTTGAAGCAGCACATTGGGCAAGGCCAGAAAGCGCGGGTTCAGGTGTGGTTCACCTTCAAACACATCCAAAGCAGCACCCCCCAAGGTGCCGTCTTCAAGGGTGTCCAACAACGCCTCTTCGTCGATGTTGGACGCACGCGAGATGTTCACGAGCAACCCTTTTGGCCCCAGTGCCTGCAAAACCTGCCGACTGACGATGTGGCGGGTCTGCGCATTGGCCATGGCAGTGACAATAAGCACATCCGACCGCGCCGCTAAGGCGACAGGGTCAGCCACATAGGCATAGGGCACCTCTTTTGGGCTGCGGGCAGAGTAGGCGATGTCCATATCAAAGCTTGCCAAGCGCTTGGCCACTTGCTGGCCGATGCGGCCAAGGCCCAAGATGCCGGCTTTCATGCCCGTCACGCGGCGCTGCAAAGGAAAGCTGCCCTTCGTCCAATCGGCGCGGGCAAACTCTGCGGCCGGAACGATGCCGCGTGCCAAAGCCAGCACCATGCCTACGGCGAGATCAGCACAGTCATCGGTCAGCACATCGGGCGTGTTGGTCACGCGAATGCCGCGCGCCTTGCAAGCCGCCATGTCCACGGCGTCATAGCCCACGCCGTAGATGCTGATGAGTTCCAGATTGGGGCAAGCTGCGATGACAGCAGCCCCCGCCCCTGCCCCGCCATTGGTGGCAATGGCGCGGATCTGCGGGCCAACCGCGGCCAGAAACGCCACCTTGTCTGCCGCCGCATGCAGGGCGTGCATCTGAAAGGCCGCGTCCATCGGGGCTTGGTCCCAGTCAGGATAGGATCCCATTTGCAGCACATGGGGTTTGGGCATGGGGGGTCCTAGGGATGGCGGCTTGACAGGGGCTGGTATCAATAAGATGACCTTTGTAACCAAGCCTGTCGAGGGGTCGCGGCAGCAAAGGGGGGCGGAATGAGCATCAATCGGTTCGATCTTACCGGACGGCGCGCTTTGATCACGGGATCGTCGCAGGGCATAGGCTTTGCCTTGGCCAAGGGCTTGGCGGCAGCGGGTGCGCAGGTGGTGCTGAACGGGCGCGATGCGGGCAAGTTGGCAGCGGCGGTGGCCCAGATTGACGGGGCCTTGGCCCTGCCCTTTGACGCAACCCAGCACGCGGCAGTGCGCGCGGCGGTGGATGGGTTTGAAACCGCGGTCGGGCCGATCGACATCTTGATCAACAACGCGGGCATGCAGCACCGCGCGCCCTTAGAGGATTTCCCGCCCGAAGCCTTTGAAGCCCTGCTGCAAACAAATATCGCCAGTGTCTTCCATGTGGGCCAAGCCGTGGCGCGTCATATGATCACGCGGCGGCGGGGCAAGATCATCAACATCGCCTCGGTGCAGACAGCGATGGCGCGCCCTTCCATCGCGCCCTACACCGCGACCAAGGGCGCGGTGGGGAACCTGACCAAGGGGATGGCGACCGATTGGGCCAAATATGGGCTGAACTGCAATGCCATCGCACCGGGGTATTTTGACACGCCGTTGAATGCGGCTTTGGTGGCGGACCCTGCCTTTTCGACTTGGCTGGAAAAGCGCACGCCTGCCGGCCGCTGGGGGCAGGTAGAGGAATTGGTTGGGGCTGCTATCTTTCTGGCGTCCGATGCATCTTCCTTCGTGAACGGGCATATTCTGTATGTCGACGGGGGGATCACGGCATCCCTATGACACGGCGCGTTGTGATTATGGGGGTGTCGGGCTGTGGCAAATCCTCGGTCGGGGCGGGGCTTGCGGCGCGGTTGGGGTTGAATTACCGCGATGGGGATGATCTGCATCCGCCGGAAAATGTTGCCAAAATGCGGGCGGGAATGCCCCTGACGGATGGCGACCGCTGGCCTTGGCTGGACAGGGTGGGGCAGGTTTTGCTGGCAGATGCCCCAGTGATCGTGGGGTGTTCGGCGCTAAAGCGCGTTTACCGCGACCGCATTCGCACCGCCGCGGGGGGCCCTGTGACCATTGTGCATTTGGCTGGAAGCCAAGAGGTGATCGCGGCGCGCATGGCGCTACGGCAGGGCCATTATATGCCCCTGTCGCTGCTCGATAGCCAGTTCGCAGCGCTGGAGCCACCAGCGGCGGAGGAGGCGATCACCGTCTCTATCGACCAACCCTTGGAGGCGATTGTCGCGGATATTTTGCGCCAATTGCCCTGACGGCGTGGCTTTTACCTTTCATATTTGCTTATATGAATATAAACTTAGTTCATTCTTATCTGATGGGGTCGCCATGCAAGCCGCCGATACCGCCACCATCCGCTTTGACCCCAATGGTCAACCCCAAGCGCTGCAGCGCGCGGTGGCGTTTTTGAAGGTGCTGGGGCACGAGGGACGGCTGGAATTGCTGTGCCATATGATCGACGGCGCGCAAAGTGTCGGGGCCTTGACCCAAGCGTTGGGAAGCTCTCAGCCCGCTGTGTCGCAACACCTGATGCGCTTGCGCGCCGAGGGATTGGTGCGCACAGAGCGGCGCGGCAAGTCTGTGCTTTATTCCATCGCAGCCCCCGAGATGGCCACGATCATCGCAGCGCTGCGCGATGCCTTTTGCACGCCAGCCAACACGGGCCAAGGTGCGGTTTAGCTGGGCAGGTCTAGGGTCAAAATCGCGGCCTCGGTTTGATCCCAAAGGGGTTGAACCTGAGCCATGATGATTTCGGCGGCTTTGGCTTCCTGACCGTTGCGGCACAACTCTTCGCCCTTGGCATAAAGTTGCTGCAAAGCGGGCGCGCCGATCATGGCGCAAACGCCTGCGCCTTCGTGGCAAATGGGCATCAGGTCAGACAACCTGTCAGGCGCACAGGCCGCAAGCAGCCTAGCCCGAAAGGCGGGAAAGTCGGCGCGAAAGCGGGCGATCATGCGTGCCAAACCAGCGGCCCCCAATCCTTCGCGCAAATCCTCAATGCGGTCGGGGCTTAGCACCTGCGCTTGGACCTGCGGCGGTGGCGCATCCAGCGCATCGCCCAGCAAGGATTTGGCAAGGTTGCCTAGCGAGATTGGCTTGGTCAAACAGCCATCCATGCCAGCTTTCTGAAACCGTTCCAGATCGGCGGGCAGGGAATGGGCGGTGACGGCCACGATACGGCTGCCCATCGACAGGCCTTGCGCGCGGATCATAGCGGTTGCGGTTAGGCCATCCATCATCGGCATGGAGATATCCATCAAGATCACGTCAAATGGATGGGCACGGGCCAGTTCCATCCCCTGACGGCCTTCTGTGGCCATGGTCACGCGGTGACCCATCTGCTGAAGCATTTCTTCCAACACGATCCGGTTGGTGGCGTTGTCTTCCACCACCAGCACATCCATCGGGTTTATCGCCTGCACGGGTTGCAGCTTAGGCGCCTCGCTTGGCGTGGGGGTGCTGGCAATTGCCAAGGGCAGGCGCATCCAAAAGCAACTGCCCGCACCCAATTCACTTTCCACCCCAACCTCGCCCCCCATAGCTTGGGCCAGACGGCGGGCAATGGCCAGCCCAAGGCCCGTGCCCCCACTGGTGCGGACAAGCGATTGATCCAGCATCACAAAGTCTTCAAATATTCGCACCTGATCGCTTTCGGCGATGCCAATGCCGGTGTCAATCACGCGCACTTCGACCTCTAGCAAAGGATCATTGCGGCGCTGCGCCTCGATCTCGATCGTGATCTGGCCGTTTTCAGTGAATTTCAGCGCATTGGTCAGAAAGTTCTGGATGATCTGGCTGATGCGGAAGTAATCGCCCACCAAACGCGGCAAGGGACCCAAGGGCTTGACCACGAACTCAGTGCCCTTTTGCGCCGCAACTTGCTGCAACCCTGCAACCAAATCTTCGGTCAAGGCCGTCATGTCGAACTGCTCTTCCGACAGGTAAAGCTTTCCCGCCTCGACCTTGGAGATGTCCAGCACATCATTGGCGTGGCGCAGAAGTTGGCGGGCTGAAGATTGCGCCAAATCCAAAAAGCGCTGCTGCTTGTCATTGACCGCCATGCCCGAGGCGATTTCGAGCGCCGCCATCACGCCATTAAGGGGGGTGCGCATTTCATGGCTCATCACCGCCATAAAGTTGGTCTTTGACTTTTCCGCTGCCATAGCCTCATCGCGGGCCTGCACCAGCGCATCTTCGGCCTGAACGCGATCTGAAATGTCGCGCAAAAAGGCGATGAAAATCACCCCTTCAGAGGTGTTATGGCTTGCGATGGCCAGTTCAATGGGAAACTCTTCGCCGCCCTTGCGCATGCCGATCATCTGAAAGCGGCCAGAGTTCGCCTCTTGCGCACTGCCATCCAGCGTGGCGCGCGCCATCAAATCGAAGTAAGACCCGCAAGGGGTGGGCGGAATGATTAAGGTGGCCAGATCGGCACCGACCGCCTCTTGCGGGGTGTAGCCAAAATTTGCGGCGGCAGCATTGTTGAAATCCAGCACGCGGCCCTTGGCATCAGTTACAATGATGGCGTCGAGCGAGGTTTCAACCGTGGCCGCCAACCGCGACGACAGACGCAGGGTTTGGTCGGCCGTGCGAACAGCCTGCCGGTTTAGCCAAAGCACCAGCAACGACAAGGTTGCCAAAGCCAAGATCACAACCCATGCGGCCCAAGCAGCACGTTGCACCATCGTGGCAACGACACTGCGGCGCATATCGGCCATAAGGGCATAGTTCTCGACCAGTTTGACCGACATGGCACGCAAATCTTCGCGCATTAGGATGGCGTCGGCTTCAATCTGGGGCAAAGCGGCCCGCAGGTCGACATCTGGCGAATCGACCAGGGGCGTCGTTTGAGCAAGGTAATATTCCAACCTTGCGTTCATTGGCACGATAGCTTCACCTAGGTTCAGCTTGCCGAACATATTGCCCTTCAAAATCGACTGGGCCCGGCTGTAAAACAAATCAAACCGCTTACGCAGTTCACCCAAGGTCTCATCAGGCTTGAGCTGAAGTATCTCGGCCTCGGACCCAAAGCGGACCAAGTCCAATTCAAGCTGGCTGACGTTCCAGTGGATGTTGTCGACGGCCTCTTGCCGGTAGGTTTGCAACTCTGCCTCTAGGCGCAGCCAGTTCAAGACCACCGCCGTGATCGACAAAACGGCCAATAGGATGATGACAGGCCTTAAACCACGTAAAACTTTATCCAGAAGGAATCGGTTCACTGCCATGCCCTAGAACCGCTCTTTAGGTTTACTCGACAAAATCAATCTGCAACAATTGCCAGATTGAACGCGAATAGGTTTCTTCTGTGCGATAGTCTGGATTTTGATCATAGGGAAACACCATCCAGATCGGCCCTTTATCCCGCAAGGACATCGTTTTGCCGTCCATCAAATAGGCCAGTAGCGGGCCGTCATCTTTGGCGTCAGAAAGTGGCAATTCGATTATATAGTCGTTCAAGGCCGTCATTTCGATCATCTTGCCCGAGGCCCCAACCGCCGCAATCAGATCTTTCAGCAAAACGCCTTGAAACGTGGTTTGGCCTTCTGTCCAAATTGTCGACGTCGTGAACCGATGCTGCGGCAAAGCTTCCATTTGGGCCAGATCCAAGACCAACCCCGTTGGCGCGTTCTTGGCCGTGATCTGACCCGTCACCGAAAGAATGTGGGCGCCCTTTGGCGGCAAGAATGTGTCAGCATGCGCAAAGGTCGTTGATAAAGCTGTGCTCAGCCCAAGGGCAAACAGTAAAAAAGCGATGTTAAGAAAGCGGGGCATTTCAATAATCCTTGAAAGGTTTGGTCTCGCTTTTCCTACCATAAACATTTGATACAGTCGCGCACCGGAAAGGGGTAGGAGCCTATTTCTTAGGATAAGAAATCCACCCCAAAGTATAGGTTTAGTATAGGCCCGCTTCTTTGGCAATCATGGCCGCATGAGTGCGATTCTTGGCCGCAATCTTACGGTAGAGGGTCTTGATATGCAGCTTGACGGTCACCTCTTGCAGGTCAAGTTCGCGGGCGATTTCTTTGTTGGCCAGTCCACGGCATAAGCGCTTCAGCACATCCAGCTCGCGCGGGGTAAGCTGCGCGCCAGCAACCGTAATCGGGCCGCCTTCGCGTTCGGACATCAAACTGATCGGGGCATAGATCTCTCCGGCGGCCATAAAGCGGACGGCGGCGACCAAAGAGCGCGTTGACATGGTTTTGGGCAAAAAGCCGGCTGCCCCCTCTTCCAAGGCCTGTTCAGCCACGGATCGGGGCGCGCTGCCGGAAATGATGGCAACAGGCTTAGAGACCTGCGCCTTTTTCATGGCGGCAAGCCCCGCCAAGCCGTTCATGCCCGGCATCATGTAATCTAATAAGACCAGATCAAAGGCACCCATGCTGCGCACAAGCTCTAGCGCCGAGGGAAAATCACGCGCAACTTCGACCGTCAGGCCATCCTCTTGCCGCAGGAACGCAGCAATCGTGTCGCGAACCAATTCTTGATCATCTGCCAGCAATATTCGCATTTTATCCTCAATTTAGAAAGTGTTCTTTGAAACCAGACGCCAAACATACTTTTGTATATTTGGTTCGACAATTGCAATTGGCAAGGGCCCACTTGCACTAATGAAGCTTGCGCATTGCAAAAATCTGCGCAAACAAACGGTTCAGTGAAAATCGCAACTTGGTCGAAAAGTTGCCGAAATTCAACGCCTTGAACCGCACGAGCGAAAAAGGTGTCAGCCTTGCTCATGCTGGTTTTTTGCGCCAGCACACCGCCACGCAACCCTGTGTTGGGCCTGCAGGGGGTGTTCGAAAAAAATGCGTTCAGGGCAATTTGGCGCACTCTAAACCGCCATCTCAAAGGACAAATGACCTTTGGGTGCATGGCTGGCAATTCGGCGCCGATTCATTGATAGACCTATGCTGCGTGTCATTATGTCGATCGATTTATGTCTAAGGGATAACTCAAGCTACATTCTCTATCCTAAAGAGTATTTTTCAAGCTGTCTATGACAAGGTTTCATCGGAACAAACGACAAAGTCGCTTGCAGGACAGCCCCGCGCCACCCACCTTATAGGCTGCCCCAAACTTGGCTTCGATCAGAAGGAAGTCGCCATGCACTACCCCCGCGTCAGTCTTTACGCCGCGATGCTGGCTGCTGCGGGCATTCCGCTTTATATCCACTTACCCCAGTTTGCTTCGGTCAATCTGGGGATGGGCTTGGGCACGATTGGTTTGATTTTGCTGGTGATCCGCCTGATTGATCTGGTGCAAGATCCGCTGATCGGCTGGGCGATTGACCGCTGGCCCAAAGCGCAAACCGCCTTTGCGATGATCGCTGCAGCGGGCTTGGCGATTGGCTATCCCGTGCTTTTTTCCTTAACACCTGGCCCCTATTTGATTGCAAAGATGGTGGCGGTTTTGGCGCTGTTGTTTGCAGCCTATAGTCTGGGGTCGATCTTGCTTTATGGTCGCAGTGCTACGCTGGCGTTGCGGCCAGAGCCTGACGCGCTGATGACGCTGGCCGCATATCGCGAGGGGGGCATGCTTGCAGGGGTGCTTTTGGCTGCAAGTGCGCCTGCAATTTTGGTGGCTTTGGGGGCCAGCGCACAGGGCTATCCGGCCTTTGGGATGGCGCTGGGGCTTTTGGCCGTGTTTGCAGCCCTTGTAACCCAACCGATTTGGCGAAGGCCTGTGATCTTGGGCGGGGCTTTGTCTTTGGCGGGGCTGGGCCAAGCCGGGGCCTTGCGGCTTTTGGCCTTGGCTTTGGTGAACAGTTTGCCGGTGGCGCTGACATCAACGTTGTTTTTGTTCTTTGTCGAAGACCGCTTGCACCTGCCGGGAAAGGCGGGGTTGCTGCTGACCTTGTTCTTCATAAGTGCCGGGATCAGCGTTCCGTTTTGGTTGCGCTTAAGGGGGCGGATTGGGGCTAAGGCAACATTGCTGATCGCTATGCCGCTGGCCATCGCGTGTTTTGCGGGCTCTGCCTTTTTGGCGCAGGGTGACCTTGTGGCGTTTGCGGTGATTTGCGCGGCCTCTGGTGCAGCACTTGGGGCGGATACGGTTTTGCTGCCGGCCATGTTTTCGGTGGCTTTAACGCGGGCAGGTCTGCAAGCCTCGTTGGCTTTCGGCATCTGGGCGTTTGCTGGAAAGCTGGGCTTGGCGCTGGCCGCTTTCGCCGTCATGCCGATTTTGGAATGGAACGGATTTCTGCCCGGGCAGGCCAACAGCGCACAAGCGCTGACAGCACTCACCTTGGCCTATGCGGTGGTGCCCTGCGTGCTGAAATTGGGCGCAATGGCGATGGTGCTGCGGTTGAAAGATGCTGATGGATAGGGGTTTTGCATCCCTTACCAGTCAATCTCGCGGTCGCCCCCGACAAACTGGGCGCTTTTGGCTGTGTATTGGAACAATTCCACCAAACTGCCCGAAGGATCCTTGAGCCAAGCCTGCCACGTGTCATCGCAGCCATATTTCGGGTCTGTCACCTCGATTCCCTTGGCGCGCAACTCGGCGACACAGGCGGGCAGATCCTCCACCTCAAGACACAGATGGTTGACCTGACCAGAGCGCGCAATGGGCGCCTCGTCATGCAAGAACACCTCGACAAAGGTGCGTTCGCCGCAAGATAGGTAAAGCCCGACCCAAGCGCCTACTTTCAGAAAGTTGAAACACTTCGTCAGACCCAAGCCCCCGACATAGAACGTTTCCGCCTGCGCCAAATCATGACTATAAACGCAAACATGCGCCAATTGCTTTGCGATCACCCCAACCTCCCATGCTGCCCTGTGGGCGCATCTTAACACCCAAAACGCAAATCGCCATCAAAAGCAGGGCTGAGTTTGTGCCTGACGGCAGACGCGAACGGCGATGCATATTGGCGGAAGCGGTTGGATTCGAACTGGACCACAACATGGGGGCAGTCCAGTCCCGCCCAGTTGAGGGGTAAAAACGTGCTTGGGGTGACAGTTATTACTTCACGTCTTTTGGGTGCCGCCCCTGCTGGGCTTTGGCAAGAAGAAGACCCGCGAGGGGAGCTGGGTGACCGGCCTGCGGCTGAACGGGGCCGTCCATGCCACCGACCCGTGACGGGTGTGACGGGTGTGGAGGGTTTTCCGACATGGAAATGCTTGCCACTGAATACATAACTCCAAGAAACACAGGGTATATGCGCATCTTAGTGTCCAGAGACCACCTTTCGAAGCAGAGCATTTTCTTGCCGAAGGCTGCAGACTTCCTCGAAAAGGCTCTCCATCACGTCGCCATAGGGCGAGCCGACGAAGGTTTCGCGCAGCCAGCGGTTCAGCGTCGATTGGCCGATACCCAAGTCTCTGGCCAATTGCGCGCGCGTCTGCCCACTTGTCAGCATCATCCGCACAGCCATTTGGATCACTTCCTCCTCGGACGAGGATTTGAGAAAAGAGGTCGTATTGTCGAGCAAGGCTTGGTCCTTTCGTGAATGGGGCGTCCCGCTCATCATGCGACAACGCTGCTGACAAACGGCTGACGCGCGTCATCGGCCCGCGACCAGGTTCAACGGCCCCGGGGTCGCTTCAGGCCAGAGCCCTTGCCTGTCCCCAAAGGCCCTCTGGAGCATGGCCGCCACCCTTGCAGTCTGCGGAATCACGGGCCTCAGCCGCTGGATTTGCCCAGGGACACTCGAAGGAGAGCTTGAAGCCGCCATCGCGGCCTTCATCGACCACTACAACAACCACCGCTACCACGAGAGCATCGGCAACCTCACCCCAGCTGATGTCTACTTCGGGCGCGGCGAAACCGTCCTGGCTGAAAGGAGACGCATCAAACACAAGACCATCCAAAACCGCCGCTTGAACCATCACCGTAAAGCAGCATAGCCTAAACCCGATGAGCCAATAACCTCCGCTCCAAAATCACCGCGGATGTTCCAAATCATTCGACGACGGACAATCGCGGCATTTTCGCTTTGATTAGCTGCCGTGGTGAACTGTTCAAGCCAATTGGCTTTAGGAAAGACCCTTACGGAAGGCCACCAACTCGGCCTCTTCCATCTTCACGATGTGTTTGTCTTCTGGATACGCTCCTGAGGCGACTTCTGCGATAAACTCGCTATATGCCTCCACCCGATGGCGTTGCAGGCGATCGTATTCGGCGGCGAAATTGCGATACACTTTGGCATGGCGGGGCATGTGGCCGCGATTTTCACCCAGGATATCTTCCGAGAATAGATACTGCACATCGCATCCTGGGCCAGAGCCCATAGACCAAAGCAGAATATTGACCCTGCGGCTGATCTCGGACGCCACTTCGACCGGTACCACCTCGATCTCAACAGCGAAAGCGCCAGCCGCTTCATAGGCGCGGACTTCTTCTAACATGATCAGTGCCGCTTCAGCCGTCTTACCAACGGCTTTGAACCCCCCAGTAAAGGTATTTCGGGACGGTACCAGCCCGACATGGCCCACCACAGGAATATGCTCGTCAGTCAAGAATTTCACTGTGGCAAGGCTGCCAGAGCAATACAGAGCATCCGCCCCTGCATTCAGCATCTTACCGGCAAAGCGCAGATAGTCGTCGCGGGTTCCTGCCGAGCGGTGGTCAACCCCCGTCATGGAAAACAGCGAGGGCGCCACTTTGCGATACTCAGGGTGGGCGACGAGTTCAGGCGGTACCGAGACGATGTCAATTCCGGCTTCTTCGGCCGCTGCGGCCTCTTCCAGCGTAAAAAGGCGAAGCATCGTTAGTTGGCCTTTGCCCTTCTTGGCACGTAGATCGATGATGGTGGGTTTTTTGTTGTTCATCTCAGGGCACCTCAATTTCCACGGTGCCATTCAGGACACGCGTGGAATATGTTTTCAAGTTTACGGTGACCGGTGCACGCTGTGCGGCTCCGGTCTTGTAGTTGAAGCGGCCGTTGTGTTTAGGGCATTCGATGTGGTCGCCCAAGACTAGGCCATCGCATAAGTGAACATTTTCGTGGCTACATAGACCCGAAGTCGCAAAAAAATTCCCCTTAGGGTCGCGGTAGATGGCATAGGTTGCCCCACCGTAATCAAAGCGCCGCACATCCTCGGGGTCTATATCATCGACGGCGCAAACGGGTATCCAGTCCATCTCAGGCCCCCATTCCGCTGCGGTCAGGCACATTTTGGTGTAACTCCTCGCGATAGGGGCGTGCCGTGGCAGGTAGGTCTTTGCGCAGGTAATAGCCTTTTTCATAGCGCTGGCGCAGAACTGCCGGGATCATTTCGGCATAGGCCGCCCAGATCGATGGACACGCCATGGGCAGGTCGTCTTTTATAAGTTCATGGAGCTTGGGCAGAGCATGGTAGGGCACCATTGGGAACATGTGGTGCTCGACGTGGTAGTTCATGTTCCAGTAAATCCAGCGGCTGATCGGGTTCATATAGCAGGTGCGCGAATTGAGCCGGTGATCGACCACATCTTCGGCCAGTCCGCCGTGCTGGATCAGACCTGTCATATACATGTGCCAACAGCCATAAAGCCTTGGCAGGCCGATCAGCATGAACGGCACAAAGGACTGCAACCAAAGCGCCACGATTAGCGTGGCCGCATAGATCGCCACATGAACCCGCGCGGCATAGATTGCCTTGGGAATCTCAGCTGCGGGAATGTAATCACGCTCATCGGCATTCATGTTGCCAATTGCGTTTCGAACGATGACCTTGAGCGACTGGTACGCATCGAGTGGGCTGACAAAAGATTGGAACTTCATCCAGACATTGGTTGGATGCATGAAGCCTATCTCTGCATCCCGGCCAACGATGATCGTGTCGGTGTGGTGGCGGGCATGGCTCCACCGCCAGTTGACCGGATTGCGCATCACCATAAAACTAGCGATTTGATAAACGATGTCGTTCATCCAACCTGTGCGAAAGGCTGTACCATGCCCTGCTTCGTGCCAGCGACTGTCGCAAGCAGAGCCATAAAGCACGCCGTATACGACCCAGAACGGCAGGCAGACCCAAGATCCCCAATAGTATACGCCGCCAATGCCCGTCAGCACCAAAAGGCCTAGCCAGATCACGGTATCTCGGATGGCAGGCTGATCGCTACGCGCCATCAAGTCCTTCATCACTTTGCGCGGGATGTCGGAGTGATACCACTCCGCTGATGCGAGCCCTAGTTCCAAAGCTCTGGCGGCGCTGGGGCCAGTTAGGGAATAATCGCGTTTTTCTACAAGCGATTGGTCATAAGCCATAACTGTTCCTTTGCTTGCCTCAGCGTCCTGTCAAAGGCCGGAATAGGCCTGATGGCTGCGGGTAGGCTTCTTGTGGCGATTGGGCAATTTTTGTGATCCTTGCTTCGGCCTTTGCGATCTCGGCCACGCCATCCAAAATGTGAAAGCGTGTGTCATAAGTGCGGCACTCTTGGCCTTGCAGCCAGATCATCTCGCCGCGTTCCCGAGCCGCTAGATCGCCCAAAACGTGATGGCTGGAGGGTTCGATGCCAAAGGCATAGGCGCCGGCCTGAAAGTGCTGCCATTCGTATAGACATGGCAGTTGGTCCTTTCGGGTCGTTACCTCGATCCCCAATGCAAGGCGATCATTAATCAAGGCGACGGGTACCTCACCCGCACTGTTGCAACCTGCTTCATGTTGCCAGACCTGTTCGGCGAATTGATCCATTGGTGCGGGCGCGCGCGCATAACCTACGCCCTGCGCCGTGTAGCGGTCGCTATGGGCCGACCAAACCACGTCTGTGATTGGTGCAACGAAGCGTGCGCCTTCGGCCAGCAAGGGAGCACCAATGTTGATATGGTAAAAAAACATATGGGGCGTTGGCAAAAAGCCTGTGTTTTTCACCCGGTCACTAAGCCGGATCTCGTTGCTGCCAAGATCAACTTCGATCTTGCGAAACAGGGTCAATTGTTCGCCGAAGGTCGTCGCCTGACGCACCTCTCCCTCGGCCCATAGGATGCAACGACCTTCCTGCCAACGCTCTCCATATCCTACAAGCTTGCCCGGGATCGTCGAGATACGCCCATGCAACCCATGCCGGTTTGTGATCATGTTTGGGTAGTTGTAATTGCCGGCGGGCACCTCTTCAGGGCCAAGAATATGGTCTAGACCGCAGGTGACCAGAAAGCCGCTGAAGCTGCGCCCCCATGAAAAGCCATCTTCGCTGTCATATTCGTGAAGGCTTGGATGACGGACGCCAGAAGGGCCGTGCCAACCGATCGATTGGCCTTTGAACTCTAGCTCGCAGATGTCAAAGGCTCTGTCGATCAGCACGGTGAAGCGCAGGCCGGTGCCAGTGCGAAACTCCAGCATACGGACACCGCGCTCCAGACCGTCGGACAATTCCATTAACCGCACCCCGCCAAACGCGCTAAGGCTGCCGGAGCGGCGCGCAAGTTCGAGGGGGGAAAGGTCTTCTCCGAACAGTCTGGGCATATATCACCTATTCTGGGGGCGGCGCGGGCGCCGCCCATTTTAGTCACACGCCGTTGGCTACAAATTTGCCGTCCAAGAAAGCCTTGGAGCGCGGCACATCCGCTTCATCCAGATGTTCTATGATCATCGGAATGTTTGGGCATTTCTCTGCCAGGCGTTGCAGATAGAGGTCATAGTTCAAGACGCCCATCCCTGGCGCATCCAGTGCGATTGCTCCAACGCCACGGAAGGTGTGGCTCGCCAAGGCATCGTCATCACCGATGTCGGCATGTTTTTCCGAAGTGTCCTTGGCGCGTGCCACGTCTTTGGCATGGGCGATTTTGACTTTGTCAGCCAGCGTGTCGAAGACTTGGTTCAACACCTTGTCCATGCTGTCGATGTTGTGGTCCTCGAAGTAATTGGTCGGATCCATTAACAGTCCAAGGCCTGGGTGATCAACTTGGGCGAACATCCGGACCGTTTCCTCAACGGACCCCACCACGTTGTTGACATAAGTCTCCAGCAGGAATTGTGCCCCGTGGTCATAGGCCACCTGCGCCAGTTCAGAGATCACTTTGCGGCAGGTCTCGAACCCCTCCTCGGTCTTGTTCTTGGGGTCCGACATCCACTCGGACTCGGTATTGTAGGTGCCGGTTTCTGAGATCACATAGGGCGTGCCAAAGCTGCGAGCGTTGCGAAGTAGCTCTTTGAGGCGGTCAACATTGGCTTTGCGATGAGCAAGGTCGGGGTGGATGATGTTGGTATAACCCGACAGGCAGCAAATCGGTAGGTTATGGGCGCGGAACGTGTCGCGCACCTTCTTAGCCTTGCCTGCGGTGATCTGGCCCGCGCTTAGGTCGATGTCCTTGAAATGTAGGTCCAACTGCACGGTGTTAAAGCCGTGGCTGCGGATGCGTTTGGCGGTTTCCTCTAATCCGTAGGGGAAATAGCCTGTAAAGATTCCCGATTGCATCATGGTAGGTTTCCTCCCTCAGTTCGTTGAAATTTCAGACAGTTTCACGGTACGCCCTTCGGTCATTGACCGATAACCGGCTTCGATCAAAGCCACGGTTTGAACATTGTCAGCCACCGACAGCGCCGGAGGCGTGCCGGTTTTGACGGCATATTGCAGTTGTTCCATCACGCCCACAAAGGCATGGGGGAACCACATGGTTTCCCAGGTTGGCGTCACCCATTTGCCCTTGGTGGTCTTTTGCGAGGCGTAGGTCAGCGTGCTCGCGGCCCCCGTGGGCCAGCCAATCGTGCCCTTTGCAACGCCCAGCGTGCCCTCTACCCGAAAGGTGATGTGCTGGTCGTTCTCATAACCCTCGGCCCTTGGACCCGACCAAACATCCTCAAGACTGACCGCCAGAACGCCCGACGCAAAGCGCAGGGTGGACACCGTGATCCCGTCGGTATGCTCAAAGGTCGTGCGTGGGTCTGTGCGGGTCTGGGTGGTGATTTCCACCGGTTGGCCAAACAAAAAGCGCAACACATCCAAATGGTGCACCGACATATTGGCCAGTGTCAGGCGGTCATAGCCCGCAAGGAAGCCTTGCCAATGCGGGATAGCGTGCATGTCAATCTGGGCAAAGACGATCTCACCAAGATCGCCACCATCAAGAATTTCCTTCAAGACCCTCATCGACTGGTCATAACGCATATTCTGATTAACGCTAAGAACCTTGCCTGCTTTCGCGGCGGCATCCCGCAGCGCAATTGCATCGGCCAGTGTTAACGCCAAAGGCTTCTGCGCAAGGATTGCCTTGATATGGGGCTGTTTGAGCGCCGCAAGGATCAAAGCGGGCTGCTGATCAGGCGGATAAGCTATGTCCAGCACTTCAATCGAAGGGTCGACAATCAGTGCTTCGGGCGTGTTGTGTACCTTGGGAATACCCCATCGCGTCGCCACCGCCTCTGCTTTGGCCTTGGTGCGACTGGCGATGGCTGCCACTGTGAAACCTGCCTCTTTGTAGGCTGCCAGATGGCATTCGGCCATGATCATGCCGGCCCCGATGCAGCCTATCTTCAAATCCCTGACCCGCACCTGCGGATCGGGATGAAATCCCAAAGCGTTGGTCATTGTGCCACTCCTCTCATGCGGGGTAGCGTGGTGCCGCTGGCCCCAAAATAGATTACCTTGGCGGGGTCGCAGGACAAAGTGACCTGAACGCCCACTCGTAAATCGGGTTGTCCGCGCACCATTGCGTGAAGTGACACATCGCCTGCGGTCAAAGTCACGACGGTATAGCCGCCCAATGGCTCTACTTCGGCCACGGTCGCGGGCGAACCTTTGCCCGCAAAGGGCTGCACGCGCAGATCCTCTGGCCGGAGGCCCAACTCGGTGGCACCCGCCACTGTTTGTGATTGAATGCGTAACGCGCCCGAGGCCGCCTCGTACCCTTCCCCCACCCGCTGCACGGGCAGGATGTTCATGGTCGGAGAGCCTAGAAAACGGGCGACATAGGTCGTGGCGGGGTTGTCGTAAATCTCGACCGGGGTACCGACTTGCCGGATCACTCCATGTTCCAAAATAGCCATCCGGTCGGCGACAGACATCGCCTCTTCTTGGTCATGGGTCACATATATCAAGGTGCGCCCAGCCTCACGCTGTATGCGCTTGAGCTCCACCCGCGTTTCCTCGCGCAAGCGTGCGTCTAAAGCCGAGATCGGATCATCCATCAGATACGCAGCCGGATCGCGAACCAAGGCTCTGGCAATTGCGACACGCTGGCGTTCCCCGCCCGACAACTGGCCAGGCATCTTGTGCAGGATATGGACGATATGCAGCTTTTCGGCGGCATCTTTAAGGCGGGCTTCGATAATGGCCGAAGCCTCGTTCCGCTCTATGAGGGGAAAGCGGATGTTGTCAGCGGCGCTCATATGCGGAAAGAGCGCAAGGTTTTGAAACACCATCGCGATGTTGCGCTGCGCCGGCGATACAGCGTTGACCACCTTGCCATCGATCAAAATCTCGCCCACGTCGGGTTTTTCAAGACCAAGGATCAGCCGCAAGATCGTGCTTTTTCCTGATAGGGGCGGGCCGAAGAAGCAGAAGAATTCATTGTCGGCGACTGTGAAGCTCGCGTTGTCCACCGCCACCGTGTCGCCGTAGCGCTTGGTTACATTGTAAAAGGCTATTTCTGCCATATCATGCCCCCTTCAATGCGATGCCAGAGGCGGCTTCGAACAGCCGCACCGCATGTGCCAAGGGGGCGAAGTGCAATATTTGGCCCGTCTGCAAACCCGCGTCATTCTCGAGCACAACTTTGGCAGAGGCCGAGCCTTGCCCAAGATGCAGGATCGTCCGCGCTCCGATTCGCTCGACAAAGGTTATAGGCATCGCCATGCCCTGACCTTCTGGCACAAGCGCCACAAGCTCGGGTCGGAAGCCATAAACAACATCCGCCTTAGCTTGCCGCAGCGCGGCCACTTGCGGTGCCGACAGGGGCGGTGTCTGCCCGAGGGGGCCAAGGTCCAGCGCCAATCCTGTGGCAGTCTCGACAGGTTGGCCCTGCAATAGGTTCATCCCCGGCGAGCCGATGAAACGGGCGACAAACAAATTGTCGGGGTCGTTGTAAATTTCCAGAGGCGTGCCCACTTGTTGCAGCACGCCGTGGTCCATCACGGCGATGCGGTCCGCCATGGTCATAGCTTCTAGCTGATCGTGGGTGACATAGACCATGGTCTGGCGGAACTGGCGCTGCAGCGCTTTCAGTTCGGTGCGCATAACCGTCCGAAAAGCCGCATCGACGTTGGAAAGGGGTTCATCAAGCAGGAAGATCGACGGCTCCATCACTGCAGACCGACCGATCGCCACCCGTTGAAGAATGTTCACAGACAGTCCCGCAGAAGGCCGGTCAAGCATAGTGGTCAGTTGCAACAGATCAGCCATGGCGCTGACGCGGCGGTTGACTTCGTCGACCGGGCGTCGGGTGGCACGTAGGCCATAGGCGAGGTTCTGGCCCACCGTCAAATGGGTAAAAATCGCGTAATTCTGAAAGACAAACCCCACGCCCCGTCGCCCCATCGGCACACCGGCCATGTCGCGGCCATCGAACAAGATCCGACCTTCAGACGGCCGCTCCATCCCTGCAATCATGTTCATCGTGGTGGATTTGCCACAGCCAGACGGACCCAAAAGCGCAACAAATTCGCCGTCGGCAATCGTCAGATCCATAGTCTTCAAAGCCGTAAATGGGCCGAAGCGTTTGACAAGCTGTTGAAGGTGTATCGTGCTCATGTGCGGGCCATCCGTTTAAGGGCCCACACACAGGCGATGGACAGAACGATGAGGATCGCCAGCGCAATCGCCGCGACATAGCCCCAAATTAGATCCTGTGTGGCGATCTTGTAGATATAGACGCTGATCGTTTCCGTGGCGACGCCTGGCCCGCCGCCGGTCATGATAAAAAGCGTGTCGAAGATTTTGAAGCATTCGATAACGCGGATCGCCAAAGCGATGCCGATGATGGTTTTCATTCGCGGCAGGACGATGGTTACAAATCGTTGGACTGGGCCCGCGCCCAGTAGTGTGGCGGCCCTGATCTGATCCTCTGGCACACCGGCAAGACCAGCCAACAGAATCAGGAACATAAGTGGCGTCCACTGCCAGATATCCGCCACCATCACCGCCAAAAGGGCCAAGTTGGGATCTGATAGCCAAGCAACTGTAATCGGGTGGCCGATCAGGTTGGACAAGATGTCATTGATCGGTCCGCCAGACTGGAACAGCATGAAGAACATGTAACCCGCAACCGCCGGAACGACCATCATGGGCATAATCAGGATGGAATAGGCCGCGCGCTTGCCCGGGAAATCATCCATGAACAGGGTGGCAAGACCAAGGCCGAGCAGGAACTCAACCGGCACGCAAACACCGATAACCAAGGCAGTGCGGCCCAAAGCCGACCACAGGCGGTGGTCATAGATCAGGTCGATGTAGTTCGCGAATGTATTCCACATCGCCCAGGCTTGGGTCCAAGATGTGCCTGCCAACGGCGACCAATCGGTCAGCGATATGTAAAGCTGCATCAACAGGGGAAAGACCGAGATGAAAAGGACTAAGACCTGCGCGGGTAAGGTCAAGCGAAAGCCCAGTTTTGCGCCATCGTCCTTCATTGTTTCAGCGCTCCAAAGGTAAGCCCACGCACCAGATGCTTCTGAATTAGAACGCCCAGCACCACCGGCGGCACTGCGGCAATAAGGCCCAAGGCCGCCTTGGCCCCATAAAGCTGCCCTGTCATTGAGGACGACAGTGAGGCCATGTAAACGGGGATCGTTACCCATTCCCGCGTCGTCAGCAAAAGGGCAATCAAGTAATCTGACCAGTTTAAGATGAAGACGAACAGCGCAGCAGAGGCCAAGGGTGCGCGCATCATGGGCAGGGTGATGCGCCAGAAAACGCGTGCGCGGGAGCAACCCTCAACCAAGGCCGCTTCTTCGATCTCTTTCGGCATATCATCAAAGAAGGTCTTCATCAGCCAGAAGGCGAAGGGCAGTGTTACGATGCCGTAGACCAGAGCCAAGCCCCACCACGTGTCAGTGAAGTTTAAAAAGGCCCACATTATCATCACTGGCGTCATCACCGCCATCGGCGGGAAGAGCCTTAACTGCACCAATGCCAAGGGCAAGTTTGACCCCGACCCAAAGCGCGACAAGCCGTAAGCCGCCGAAGTGCCCGCTGTCATAGCAATCACCGTACCTAGGCCCGCTGCAAGGAAAGAGGCGAGGATAGGCTTGACGGCTGTCCTATCCAAAGTGGCTATAAGCTCATTCGAGTTGGTTCCGAAGATGTAGCGAAAGTTATCCAGCGTTGGGGCTTTTGGGATCCACGTAAGAGCGGCGCCCGTCGCCTGCCATTCTGGGATGGGCTTGAATGCCATTGACGCCATCCAAAGGATTGGCACAAGAGCCACCGCGATAGCAGTCACTAGTATCAGATATCGTAGGACCTCAAAGGCCAGCGCACGGGTCATGGTAATTCCAAGTTTGGTAAGATTGGCCGACGCGGTTTTTCGCACCGGCCAAGGAAATGGCCCAAGCCTTGAATAGCTCGGCGTCGAGGTGGTTAGGTCGGATCAAGCACTGTGGGCCAGGCTGCCTTGTTGGCCTTGATGGCATCGATGATCTTGTCCTCACCCGTCCGACGGGTGATCTTGGCCCACTCGTCGGCAGTATCGGCCATGGCCTGCGCCGCAGTCTTGGCACCTGTAAGTGACGCCATCAGGTTCTCATCCAGCGCGTTGTGGAAGGCCGTGGCGCCCGGATAGTTGATGGTCGGAACGGTGCGGGCGACGGTCTCGCGGACGTTGTCCATGTGGTAGGCGTGGTAAGTCTCTCGCACCAGCGGATCGGCAAAGTCGTTGAGCGAGAAGGGGTCGAAATAGCCACCCGGGTTCGCTGTCATCCAGCTGTAAATCCGAGCCGATCCCAGCCACTGAAGCAGTAGATAGGCCGCCTCTGGATACTGTGACTGCGCCGACACCATGCCGGTCAAGCTGAACCACAACACCGAACGGCTGACGATCTTGCCATCAATCTCGCGCCCTGGCGGAAGCATTGAGCCAATTTTTCCCGTCACCGTTGACCCAGTGTTGCCAGGGTTATCCAAGAACTTGGGAAGGTTAGAGAAAGCGCAAGTCATTGCAGCACCGCCGCTCGCGAAGTTGCCGTATTGCTCGGGCCAACCCCAGCTAATCGCGTCGGGCGAGTGATGAGCAAGACTGTCTATGTATTCTTGCGTCGCCGCGACCCCCTGTTCTGAGTTGATCAGTGGCACGCCGTCATCCCCAAAAAGAAATTGATTAGGCGATGCCATCGACGTGTAGCGTTGGTACCAATTGGTGTAGCCCCAACCCTGATTGCGCAGATCTGTAGAGCCGAAGAGGCCTTTATCCGGGCGTTGGAAGAAGGCTGCAACGTCGGAATGCTGCTTCCAAGTTTTCGGCGGAGCCAGGTCGTAACCGTACTTGTCCTTGAAGGCCTGCTGCTCTGCCGCGTCGCCAAACAGATCTGTGCGGTAGACCCATGTCTGGAAGTCACCGTCTAGCGATACGCCGTAGGTGCTGCCCCGATACTGGTTCAACAGGGCCACACCTTGGGCCCCGTTCACGTAACCCATTGTAGGGTCATCCCATTGTGGTTTGTGCTCGGCCACAAAGTCATCCAACTTTGCAATCCCACCACTTTCCGCCAGATCGCCTAAGCGGTTCCACTCAGTCGAATAAATGTCATAGGCCCCACCTTTGGTGGAGATATCCTGCATCGTCTTGGTGAATTCCTGACCGTTGGGCAGGCCTACGATCTCAATCTGGATGCCCGTTTCTTTTTCCCAAAGGTCCTTAATCGAGGGTGCGCCTTCGGGGAAAGGTTTGGTCAACTGGCCTATGGAGCCGTCTGACAAACCCACCACAATCTTGGCTGGAGCCTTGCCGGCTCCCTTCAGGGCTTTGGCCGCCTCAATCGCGCGACCTTCAGGCGTATCGGGGCCATATTGATAACGTTCCGCCCCAGCAAACCCCGTTGGCCCGCCGATCATGCCCGGCGCCAAAGCGTCTGAGGACCCGGCGCGTGCCGGGCGGATGAAACGCGGGGCAATTCCGATGGCCGCGCCGTAGACAGCCAACTTTCCGCCGGTCGTCAACAACTGGCGCCGTGAGATGTGGTTCTTTTGGTCCATTGCTTCCCTCCCAAGATAGCAGAGCGCATCGTTGTCGCCCTCAGAATGAGGAGTTATGAAGAAATAAGACATCAAGTCAACATCAGAAAATATCATTTTTGAATGAGTCTGTGCCAGATGCTGATGTGTTTAACTCAAATTTGTGGTTAAAACAGACTTCAGATGCTAAAGTTTCATTCAAACTTCGTCATCTATCCTAAGGGTTGCATCAAAATACATCATTTACAGCCCGTCGATTCGATGGCAGAAAAGAAATGCCTGTGTGGGCGGCCAAATCGCCCTATCTCTTACACATTGAAGAAAGCAAAGATGCCCCCGAACCGTGTGACCTTGCAGGATGTGGCCAAAGCGGCGGGCGTATCGCCCGCAACGGTGGACCGCGTTCTGAACGGGCGCGGCGGCGTACGTGGACGGACGCGGGAAGTGGTATTAGAAACCGCCCAAAGTCTTGGTTACATTGCAGGGCCCAAAGACGCTGAGCCGCAGGAGCGGACCCTTTTAGTGTTTCTTTTGCCCGCTGGCACCAACACTTTTATTGATTCCTTGCACCATCATATCGAGACGAATGCATCCAGCCGCCCCCACCTTCTGGTGCGTATTGAAAGGGTCGAAGGGTTCAACCCGCAAACGCTGGCCTCCCGACTTTTGGATCTCAAGGGCAAGGCACAAGGCGTCGGTCTGATCGCGCAGGATCATCCCCTCGTGCGCGAAGCCATCCGCACTTTGTCAGCCGCCGGAACGCCTGTGGTGACGCTTGCCTCAGACATTCAAAGCGTGCCGCGCGTGGCCTATGTGGGCATAGACAACCGTCAAGCCGGTCGACTGGCAGGCCAATTGATGGGACGCTTCTTGCCTGCAGGCCAACCCGCGAAGGCGGCACTTTTCGCGGGCTCTCTTTCCTATCGCGGTCACGAAGAGCGCGAGATGGGCTTTCGCCACATTTTGCGCGATGAATTCCCCCACATCCAGATCCTTGAACTGCGCGAGATCATGGATGACCGCATCCGGGCCCAGCAAGAAACACTGGCGCTGTTGGATCAGCACCCCGATCTGGGTGCCATTTATAACGTCGGGGGTGGCACCTCAGGGATTGGTACAGCGCTGAAGGGGCGTGCTGCCGCCCACCGCGTTGTTCTGATTGGCCACGAAGCCACCGAAAGCAACAAGCGTCTACTTTTGGACGGTACAGTCGATGCGGTGATCGACCAAAACCCGCGTGTCGAAGCGCGGGAAGCCCTCAATATCTTGATTGCGGCCATCCGCGGCAAGGCCTATAATTTTATACCGCCGCGCTTGCAACTGGTGCTGAAGGAAAACTTGCCTGATGAGTAGTGCCGGACTTTGAGCCAATTTAAGCTTCAGGCAAGCGACACCTGACTTTTGGAAACGGCCAAGCTCAGTTTGCGAAGGCTCGGCAACTTCTCGGCCTTCACGGACCCTTAGGAAAAGAAACGGTCACACCAAACAGAACGGCCTTGGCAATTTACGGTGGTTGTGCGCCCCCGCAACCAACAATATCGCAGTTTCTGACACAAGCTCCCCCTGGGGAGCTTTTTGCGTTTGGGCGGTTTGGTGGATGATGGGGCCAAGGGCGCCGGTGATGGTGAGGGCGCAGCCTTGGGGTTGGGATTGCAGGGTGATCTCGGTGATGAGGGTGCGCAGGATGGTCATGGCGTCGTAGATGGCCTCGGGATGGGTCAGTTGGGCACGCAGGTCTTGGACCATGGCTTGGTAGTGCTGGCCGAGGTCTGGTGGCAGGGTGATTGTGGCCTGCTCTGGTGCTGCGGCTTGGGCTGTTAGCTGTGACAGGGTGTCTTCGAGGGAGGCCAGGCGTGTGGTGAGAGCCGCAGAGGCGCGGCCGGATGCTATGGCATCAACGATGTTTGTGATGGCGGTTTGGGTGGAGGCGATGCGGGCACCAAGCGCGCCGGTATCTGCGGCTTGGGCCTTGGTGAGGGTTGCTGTCTCTTCCACGCAGGCTGTGATGAAGGTTTGGGTCAGTTCTGGTGTGAGCAGGTCTGCCTGCAGGGATGAGAGGATGGCCTCTTCCAACTCTGGCTGGGCGATGCGCGCACGGTTCTCGCAGGTGCCTTTGTTTTTGCTTGCAGCACAGCCGTAGTAATGCCCGCTGACCATGGTGACACCACCCCCACATCCGCCGCATTTGATCAGGCCTGAGAAGAGGTGCTTGGGGCGGCGGTTGGCCACATCCACACGCGGTCGGTCTGGCCTTGTGGCACGTGTGCGCTTGGCTTGGGCTTTTTGGGCGGCCTCCCAAGTGGCAGGGTCAAGGATGGCGAGGTCTTGGACCTCTTGGGTGATCCAAATCTCTGGCGGATTGGGGCGGGCCTGGCGCTTTCCGGTCGTGGGGTCTTTGATGAACCGCTGGCGGTTCCAGATCAGGCGGCCAAGGTAAAGCTCGTTGTTCAAGATGCCGGTGCCGCGCTTGCGATTGCCGATGAGGGTGGAGGCGGTCCAGCCCTGATGGCGGGGACCTGGCACTTTGTCGCGGTTTAGGCGGTGTGCAATGGCGCGGGGCGATTGGCCAGAGAGGTAAGCGGCATAGATCTGGCGGATCACGTCGGCTTGGGCAGGGTTGATGACACGGCGGCCACGGTCGATAGGACCCTCGGGGCCAAACTCGCGGATCACGTCATAGCCGTAGGCATTGCCGCCGCCACTGCGGCCTTGCAGGATGCGGCCCTCAAGTCCGCGCTTGGTCTTTTGCGCCAGATCTTTGAGGTAAAG
>CAMAYO010000022.1 GCA_945862465.1 Pseudorhodobacter antarcticus
CCTGATGGACATCAACGCCGAACGGTTGGCGGAATCTGAAATCATCGTTGGCAAAATGGCGGCCACTTTGGGCGGCAAGGCCACAGTAAAAACCTACACCAACCAACGCGCCGCCTTGGCGGGGACAGATTTTGTCGTCTGCTGTTTCCAAGTGGGCGGCTATGATCCTTGCACCATCACCGACTTTGAAGTGCCCAAGAAATTCGGCCTGCGCCAAACCATCGCCGACACCTTGGGCATTGGCGGCATCATGCGCGGCATTCGCACTGTGCCTGCGCTGTGGTCGATCTGCGAAGATATGATGCAGGTCGCCCCCGATGCGATCATGATGCAATATGTGAACCCGATGGCGATCAACACGTGGTCGATTGCCGCGAAATATCCAGCGATCAAACAGGTCGGTCTGTGCCATTCGGTGCAAGGCACGGCATGGGAATTGGCGCGCGATCTGGACATTCCGGTGGAAGACATCCGCTACCGTGCGGGCGGCATCAACCACATGGCGTTCTACCTTTCCTTTGAACACCGACAGGCCGACGGGTCCTATAAGAACCTGTACCCCGATCTGGTCAAAGGCTACCGCGAAGGGCGCTTTCCCAAGCCCAGCCACTGGAACCCGCGCTGCCCCAACAAGGTGCGCTACGAAATGCTCACCCGCCTTGGCTATTTTGTCACCGAAAGCAGCGAGCATTTTGCCGAATACACGCCGTGGTTCATCAAGCGCGACAGGCCTGATTTGATCGAGAAGTTTGGCATTCCGCTCGATGAATACCCCAAGCGTTGCATCGAACAAATCGCGCGCTGGAAGAAAGAGGCCACCACCTTGAAAGAGGCCAACACGATCGAGGTCAAGGAAAGCCACGAATACGCCAGCCAGATCGTGAACTCTGTCGTCACGGGCGAGCCTTCGGTGATCTACGGCAACCATGGCAACAAGGGCTACATCCCCCAACTGCCCGATGGCTGCGCGGTTGAGGTGCCAACTTTGGTCGATCACATGGGCCTGCAACCCACCGTGGTGCGTGATATTCCGCCCCAGTTGATTGCGCTGATGCGCACCAATATCAACGTGCAAGACCTAACGGTTCAGGCCCTGCTGACCGAAAACCCCGAGCATATCTACCACGCCGCCATGCTGGATCCCCACACAGGCGCAGAGCTTGATCTGCAACAAATCTGGGATCTGACCCATGATTTGCTGGTAGCGCATGGCAACTGGCTGCCCGAATGGGCGCGGCCCAAGTCATCTAAGGTCGCCTAAATGGCACCGCGGCATCTGGTTATCGTTGGGGGCGGTACGGCCGGTTGGCTGGCCGCCCTGATGCTGGCCGATGTCGCCGCACGCAAGCGCTGGGGCACCAAGGTTACGGTGATTGAATCGTCCAAAATAGGCACGATTGGCGTGGGTGAAGGATCAACAGCGGTGTTTCGCCAAATGCTCAAACACTTCGCCTTGGACGAGGCCGAGTTTCTGCGCGAAACGGGGGCCACGATCAAATACGCCATCCGCCACCGCGATTGGCGGCGTGTAGGGCACAGCTATGACGGGCCGATTGATGACCCGTCTTTGCTGACCCCTGGTGTGCCGTTAGACACCTACGCCGTTGCCGCAGGTCGCCCCGTGGCTGAGGCGCATTTGTTTCAGCACCTGCTAAAGGCCAACCGCGCCCCCGTGGCGCTGAAAGACGGCCGCTCCATTCCCGCTGGCCCCTTTCACCACGCCTTCCACTTCGATCAGGCCCGCGCTGGCGCTTGGCTGCGCAAAAAGGCCAAGGGCATTGCGGTGATCGACGATCAGGTGAAGGGGGTTGAGAAGGGGGAAGGCGGCATCACGGCGCTGACCCTTGAAAGTGGGGCGCGGGTCGAAGGGGATTTCTTCCTTGACTGCACAGGCTTTCGCCGCGCTTTGATCAGCGACTTGGGGGCTGACTGGATCAGCTATGCCCAAATGTTGCCCGTCAACCGTGCGATGCCATTTTGGGTTGATCTGAAAGACGGTGCCGAAATTAGCCCCTGCACCACCGCGTGGGCGCAAAAGAACGGCTGGATCTGGCAAATTCCCACCCAAGACCGCTACGGGATGGGCTATGTCTATTCCGACGCCCACACCACCCCCGACCAAGCCAAGGCCGAGGTGGAAGCCGCCTTGGGCCACGAAATCCATCCGCGCAACGATATTGCCATCAACGCAGGCCGCCTAAAGTCGGCGTGGGTTGGCAATTGCGTGGCTTTGGGCCTGTCGTCGAGTTTTCTGGAACCGCTGGAAGCAACATCAATCCACGGTACGATCGTGCAGCTGATGTTGCTGGCCGAATGGCTGGAGGCCCCGCAGGGCCAAGCGCTTTATAACACGGCAGTCGCCCGTCAGGTCGATGACTTTCGCGATTTCATCCGGTTTCACTATGTCAGCGAACGGCGCGATTCCGATTTCTGGCGCGATGTTGCGGCCACCCATCCTGACTTTGTGCGCGACAGATTGGCCCTATGGCAAACCGGCCTGCCACAGGGGTCAGACTTTGATCCCTTCCCCTTGGGCCTGCCACATTTGCAAGGCCAGCTTTACACGCCCGTCTTGGATGGATTGGGGTTGCTCAACCGCACCGCAGCCCAAGCCGCGATGCAATCGACCCCCGTGCTGCGCGATAAAGCCCGCGCTGCCCATGCCAGCCTTATGCGCGATTACACCCGCGCCGCCCACCACTGCGCCCCGCACCGCGCTTGGCTATCGGGGTTAAAGTGATGCGTGGCGGCTTAAGGATTCCACGTCTCGGTCAAGGCCCAATACCTAGACTTTCCCAAACATCTAGCGGTCGGCCCGCAGGCGGCCAAGGAGGATCACATGGCGTTTAAGATCACAATCATCGGCGCAGGCTCTGTCGGGTTCACAAAAAAGCTGTGCCAAGACATTTTGAAAGTGCCCGAGTTTGAAGATGTTGAAATCGCCCTGACCGATATCAACGCCCATAATCTGGATATGATTGCCCAGATCATCCGGCGGATTGTTTCCGTCAACGGGCTAAAAACCCGTGTCACCGCCACCACCGACCGCCGCCGCGCGCTGGAAGGCGCACGCTACGTGATGAACGTGGTGCGCATCGGCGGGCTAGAGGCGTTTGCCACCGACATCGCCATTCCGCTGAAGTACGGCGTGGATCAATGCGTGGGCGATACGATTTGCGCAGGTGGCATCCTTTACGCGCAACGCGGGATCAACGCGATGCTAGAATTCTGCCAAGACATCCGCGAGGTCTGCGAACCCGGCGCCTTGCTGCTAAACTATGCCAACCCTATGGCGATGATGACTTGGGCGGCCATCGATCATGGCAAGGTCAACACAGTGGGTCTATGCCACGGGGTGCAAAACGGCCACCGCCAGATCAGCCGCGCCTTGGGCGTGCCGATGGAAGAAACCGACATCGTGTGTTCAGGGATCAACCACCAAACGTGGTACCTTGATATCCGCCACAACGGCCGCAAGGTAACGCGCCAAGAGCTGACCGATGCTTTCGAAGCGCATCCTGTCTTTTCCAAGCAGGAAAAAGTGCGCATCGATGTGCTCAAACGCTTTGGCTATTATTCAACCGAAAGCAACGGGCACCTGTCGGAATATCTGCCGTGGTATAGAAAGCGGCCTGATCAGATCATGGACTGGATCAGCATGGATGAATGGATCCACGGCGAAACCGGCGGCTACCTGCGCTATTCAACCGAGAACCGCAATTGGTTCGAAGAAGACTTCCCTAAGTTTCTGGATGAGGCTGGTGGGCAACTTTCGGACTACGTTCGCACCGATGAACACGCCAGCCACATTCTGGAAGGCTTGGAAACGGGGCGCACCTATCGGGGGCACTTCAACGTCAAGAACGGCGGCATCATCCGCAACTTGCCGGAGGATTGCATTATCGAAAGTCCGGGCTTTGTTGACCGGTTCGGGATTAACATGGTCGAAGGTATCACCCTACCCGACGCCTGTGCTGCGACCTGCATCGCCAGCGTGAACGTGCAGCGCATGGGCATGAAGGCGGCGATCACTGGGGATGTTGAATTGCTAAAGCAATCGGTTCTGCATGACCCCTTGGTCGGTGCAATCTGCACGCCCGAAGAGGTTTGGCAGATGGTTGATGAAATGCTGGTGGCCCAAGCCGCATGGCTGCCGCAATATGCCCATGCGATCCCCGAGGCCCAAAAGCGACTGCAAAACCCCAAGGTGAAAACCCGCAACTGGGACGGAGCCGCACGACTAGATGTGCGATCGGTTGAGGTTTTGCGCGAGGTGCAGGCCAAAAAGAAAGCGGCAGAGGGGCACGGATTGGGCACCAAGGTGATGGGGTAACGCCGCAGCCCCCAAGGCGGGGGGCAGCCTCCCGCACCCCCCGGAGTATTTGCGCCAAGGTGAACTTGGGTGGGAGGTGGCTTTGGGCGAAGGGGCTAAGCGGTTGGCTTATGTCATCGCGGCCAATCTGGATGGCGACATCGACACGGTGGGTTAGGCCGTTGCACACCCTTTTGCAGCGGTGGCCCACCTTCGACGCGCCCCTAGCGGGGAAATTTGCGCAAGTATGAAAGGGCGCGGGGTTGACTTCGCGGGTCTGCGGCGTTCTATCGCGGTCAGTTCAATTCAGCCTCGCAAAGGGGACGCAGATGCACGCTTACCGCAGCCACACTTGTGCCGCACTTAACACGTCCAACGTCGGAGAGACGGTCCGCCTGTCGGGCTGGGTGCACCGGGTGCGCGATCATGGCGGGGTGCTGTTTATCGACCTGCGCGATCATTACGGCATCACCCAAGTGCTGGCAGACAGCGATTCTGCGGCTTTTGCCGAGATCGAAAAGGTGCGCTCGGAATGGGTGGTGCAGATTGACGGGCGGGTGAAGCAACGGGATGCGTCGCTGGTCAACCCCAAGCTGCCCACTGGCGAGATCGAGGTTTATGCCACAGGCCTGACCGTTCTGGGCGAGGCCGCCGAACTGCCCATGCCCGTCTTTGGCGAAGTGGATTATCCTGAAGAAACCCGTCTGACCTACCGCTTCTTGGACCTGCGCCGCGAAAAGCTGCATAAGAATATGATGCTGCGCTCTAACGTGGTGCGGCATTTGCGCAATGCCATGTGGGATCAGGGCTTTAACGAATTCCAAACGCCGATCATCACCGCCTCGTCGCCCGAAGGCGCGCGCGACTTTTTGGTGCCATCGCGCCTGCATCCGGGCAAGTTTTACGCCCTTCCCCAAGCGCCGCAGCAGTTCAAGCAGTTGATCATGGTGGCGGGGTTTGACCGCTATTTCCAGATCGCGCCGTGCTTTCGCGATGAAGACCCGCGCGCCGACCGCTCGCCCACCGACTTTTACCAGTTGGATGTCGAGATGTCTTTTGTCGAACAAGCCGATGTCTTCGCCGCCGTGCAGCCCGTGATCCAAGGCCTGTTCCAGCACTTCCGCCCCGAGATGAAAGTGCCCACCGACTGGCCGCTGATCGCCTACCGCGACAGTTTGCTGTGGTACGGGTCCGACAAGCCCGATCTGCGCAACCCGATCAAGATGCAGATCGTAACCGAGCATTTCGCGGGTTCGGGCTTTGCCGTCTTCGCCAAACTGCTGGAACAAGAAGGCACCGAAGTGCGCGCCATTCCTGCGCCCAAGGGCGGCAGCCGCAAGTTCTGTGACCGGATGAACGCCTTTGCCCAGAAAGAGGGTCTGCCCGGCATGGGCTATATCTTCTGGCGCGAGGCAGAAGACGGGTCGGGCATGGAAGCCGCAGGCCCCTTGGCCAAGAACATCGGGCCGGAACGGACCGAAGCGATCCGCCTGCAACTGGGGCTTGGCCTTGGCGATGCGGCCTTCTTTTTGGGTGGCAAGCCCGATGCCTTCCAATCTTTCGCAGGCAAGGCCCGCAATGAGATTGGCCGCGAATTGGGCCTATCGGAAACCGACAGCTTCCGCTTTGCATGGATCGTCGACTTTCCGATGTATGAGAAGACCGAAGAGGGCAAGATCGACTTTTCTCACAACCCCTTCTCGATGCCGCAGGGCGGGTTAGAGGCGTTGCAGGGCGACCCGTTGAGCGTTTACGCCTATCAATATGACCTTGCCTGCAACGGGTATGAGCTGATTTCCGGCGGTATTCGCAACCACAAGCCAGAGATCATGTATAAGGCTTTCGAACTTGCCGGCTACCCCAACAGCGAAGTCGACAAGCGCTTTGGTGGCATGGTCAAAGCGTTCAAATACGGCGCACCGCCGCATGGTGGCTGTGCCATGGGGATCGACCGCGCTGTGATGCTTTTGGCAGATGAAGCGAATATTCGCGAAGTCATCATGTTCCCGATGAACCAGCGCGCCGAAGATTTGCTGATGGGCGCTCCGTCAGAGCCGATGAATGAACAGCTGCGCGAGTTGCGCTTGCGCGTTGTGCCGAAAGACTGATCGGGCCAAGGGGGGAAGATGGACAAGCTGTTTGGAACCCCTTTGCCCAATTGGACCCCGCCGCCGCGCCCTGTGGGCAAGGTTCTGACGGGGGCCTATGTGCAGCTAGAGCGGATGGATCCGTCCCTGCATGGGGCCGATCTGCACCGCGCCTATCAGGGGCACGACGGGCTGTTTGATTACTTGCCGTATGGGCCGTTTGCTTTGCCCGCAGATTATATGCGCTGGGCGACAGCCACGGCTTGCGGGGACGATCCCCTGTTCTATGTCCTGCGCAACCGCGCCACGGGGCTTTGTGGCGGCGTTGCATCCTACCTGCGTATCACGCCGGAATCTGGGTCGATCGAGGTGGGGCATATCAACCTATCCCCAGAAATCGCAGGATCGCGCATGGCGACCGAGGCGATGTTCTTGATGATGGACTGGGCCTTTGCTGCGGGCTATCGGCGCTATGAATGGAAATGTGACGCGCTGAATATGCCAAGCAGGCGGGCAGCGCAGCGCTTGGGCTTTTCTTACGAAGGCATCTTTCGCCAAGCCACTGTCTATCGCCAACGCAACCGCGACACGGCGTGGTTTTCGATCATTGACGCAGAATGGCCCAAGCTGCGGGCAGCCTATCAGGCATGGCTGGCCCCTGCCAATTTTGATGCGGCGGGGCTCCAAAAGGTGACCTTGGCGGCTTTAACTGGCCCTGTGCGCGGCGGCTTTGATCCAGCCCTTTGACGGCTCGCATCGCCCTGCTTTGTCCTTGTAGAATGCGGAGTTGGGCCAAGTTGACGGGGGGCTATTCGTCGAGCCGAAAAAGCTTGTGGCGCGAGGTGGCCCCTTGCAGCAGTGTCAGGCGGGTTTTGGCAACGCCAAGCGCATGGGCCAAAAGTTCGGCCACGGCGGCGGTGGCGCGGCCGTCTTCGGGGGCTGTGGTGACGGATGCTTTGAACGTGCCTTCGGGCGTTTCAACCAGGCTGATGTGCCGCGCGCGGGGGGTGACGTGCAAGGCAAAGGTCGCGCCGGGAAGGGCGCGGGCGGACCATTGGCCTTTGGTGGGGGTGGACATGGGATAGCCCTTTTGCGCGGATGGCATGGTATAGGCGTTTGTCAGCGTTTAGACTAGCGCTGCGCTGGGCGCGCCTGAGCCCAAAGGGAGAGTTCTATGCCAGTTGCCAATCCTGAAGCCTTTGCCTTTTTGGCGGCCCGCCGCTCGCATCCGGCCAAAGCCTTTGTTGTGGGCGCGGCCACGCCCGACCGTGCGGCGTTAGAGCCGATCTTGGCTGCTGCTTTGCGCGTGCCCGATCATGGCAAGCTGGAGCCGTGGCGACTGATCGTGCTGCGCGGGGCGTCTTTGCGGCGTTTGGGGGAACTGGCTGCGGCCTTGGGCGCGGATGCTGAGATGGCCGCCAAGGGGCGGGCGATTTATGACACGTCGGGCTTGGCGGTGGCGGTGATCTCGTCGCCCAAAGAACAGCCCAAGGTGCCTGAGGTAGAGCAGCGCGCTTCGGCCCATGCGCTTTGCTTGAACTTGGTCAATGCAGCGGAAGCCATGGGCTGGGGGGCGTGTTGGCTGACGGGGTGGCCGGCGCATGATGCGCGCTGGGCGCAACAGGCATTTGGCTGCACAGAGACAGAGCGGGTGGCGGGCATTGTGCATATCGGCACGGTGGGGGCCGAAGCCCCCGATCGCCCACGCCCCGACCTTATTCGCGTGGTCGAATGGCGCGACGTTTAAGCGCGCCTTAGACCCGCTTGATCAATTGGAACACATCCGTGTCGCGGATGCTGATCCAACCTGACAGGATCACGCCGCACATCATCAGCCACAAAACCACCGTGATCCCCGTGGTGATCCACGCCTTGCGGCCAATTTGGGGGTCAACCGGCGCGGACGAGGCGCTTCCCGGCACGATCTGGCCTGCCGCCACTTGCGAAACTTGGCGCATCGGCAGGATGCACAAAAACACCACAAACCATGTGACCGAAAATAGAATCAGGGCGCCGGTGATGGTCATGCTTGCTCCAATTCAATCAGGGTGCCGGTGAAGTCTTTGGGGTGCAAAAACAGCACAGGCTTGCCATGCGCGCCGATCTTGGGTTCGCCCAAAACCCGTGCGCCTTGGGCTTTCAGATGATCGCGGGCGACGATGATATCATCCACCTCGTAGCAGATGTGATGAATGCCGCCTGAGGGGTTCTTTTCCAAGAAGCCTGCGATGGGCGAGGCTTCTCCCAAAGGGGTCAGCAATTCAATCTTGGTATTGGGCAGGGTGATGAACACCACTGTGACGCCATGCGCGGGTTCGTCTTGCGGCGCGCCCACAACAGCCCCCAGCGTGCCCCGATAAAGCTGAGCCGCAGCGGCAAGGTCGGGAACGGCGATGGCGACATGGTTCAGGCGACCGATCATAGCAGGCTCCATTGCTTTTGGGGGTTATGGCGGCAGATCGCTTGCCCGTCCAGTGCGGTTAACTGGGCATTAGGGAAGTTGTGCTGAACTCTGCGTGAGGATGGAGGACTGTAGGATGCCCGACCGATTGACCGTTGAGATGACAAGCCGCCCGCCCCATGCAGCCGATCTGCCGCTAAGCGGTGTGACCGTGCTGGTGGTCGACGACAGCCGCCTTGCCTGTGATGGATTGCGCCTGATGTGCCGCAGGTTGGGCGCGCGCTTGCGGCGGGCCGAATCGCTGCAAGCGGCAGAGGTGCACTTGCGGGTTTATCGACCTGATGTGGTGATAATAGACCTTGGCCTGCCCGACGGACGGGGAGAGGCGTTGATCCGCAGGCTGGCCCTCGCGGCATCGCGGCCCGTGGTGCTGGGCCTGTCAGGGGATGGCAATGGCCGCTGGACGTCTATGGCGGCGGGGGCGGATGGGTATTTGGACAAGCCCTTGGAAAGCTTGGCACAGTTCCAAACCACGCTCTTAGGGCTTTTGCCGATGCGAGCTGTTTCGGCGGCGGCGCTGCCAGATCTGGCCTTGCCACCAGACCCTTTGGCGCTGCGCGACGATTTGGCCTATGCAGCGCGCCTGCTGGATCACGCGCCTAACGCATCCACGCGCCACTATCTGGCGGGGTTTTTGGGCGGTGTGGCACGGCAGGCGCATGATCGACCTTTGGCAGACGCCGCGCTGCGGGCGCCGTCAAAGGGGCTGCGCGATGCGCTTCAGGCGCGGTTGGCGCTGCCAGATCAGGCTTTTGCGCAGGTAGGATTGCCTTTGGGCGGATAACGCTTGTTCAAACCACCAGCGGTTATTTGTGCCGATAGCTGCCCTCGGGCAAGTTCAAAGCCGCGGCCAGATCTTGCACTTGCCGCAGCGACAGGGTCAGGCGCAGGGGGATATCGCTGTCTTCGTCCAGCTGTTCGATGACCACGCAATCCTCATAAGCCTCAACGATCACATCCTGCGCCAAGGGGGCATCGCCCTCGTCAATCAGGGTGATCACGGTCGCGTCAAACTGATGCTCGATGGTAAACATAGGCTCACGATAGGCGCAGAATGGCTCTCGATCAAGCGCAACAAGGGGCGTAAACCCAACAGAAACACCCAGTTGATCTGGATCATGGAAACTCTGCCACGGTCAGGCAAGTTGGCCCTCACCCTATCGGCTGGAGACATCACTATGACCCATATCGAGGCACCTTTTGCTTGGGGCCTGACGCGCGGTATGGCGCGGGTTTTGGGCATCAATCTTGTCGATGCCGTAAGCGAGGGGTGGTTCTCGCGCAGCGATCTCGCCGAAATGGTCGACACCTGCGAAACCTGCGGCGAGGTGCGGCGCTGCACGGCCTATTTGGCGACAACCCCCCGCGCTGAAAGCCTGCCCATGTTTTGTGACAACAAACATCGCATCGAAGCGCTGCAACCTTAAGTCCCTCGCACAATCTGGCTTTCGCGGGTGCGGTCGGCTAGGCTAAGGCGATGTTGCAGATCTTGGACACAGTGCGCGATCGGGGCAGTCGCTATGCGGCCTCGGGCGGGGATATCGCCGATGCGGCGGGCTGCAAGGCCTTTATCGCCGCGCTCAAATCAGAAAAGAAATTTGCCAAGGCCACCCATAATTCTTGGGCGGCGGTTTTGGCGGATGGCAGCGTGATCAAAGATGATGACGGCGAAAGCGGGGCGGGGGCCGTGATTGCGCGGATGATCGAACGGGCCGAACTGCGCGGCCATATCGTGGTGGTGACGCGCTGGTATGGCGGGGTCAATCTGGGCGGCGACCGCTTTGCCCATGTGGTCACCTCGGTGCGGGCCTATTTGGCCGAACTGGGGGGCGGTTAGGGTTACAAACGAAAAGGCCCGGTAGCATCGCTACCGGGCCTTGGTCTTTAAAGGCTAAGCCTTACTGCCAAGCAGCTTGGGTCTTGGCCAAAGCCGGGTCGACCACCAAGCCTGCTTCATCCAACGAGCCGCCGTCGCCAGCCATGTCATCCGACAGGAAGAACTGAACGAACTCTTGCAGGCCGGGAACCACACCGATGTGCTGGGTCTTGACGTAGATGTACAGAGGGCGCGACACGCGGTACTTGCCGTTTGCAATGGTTTCTTTCGACGGAACCACGCCTTGGAAAGTGCCAACCTGCAGCGAGTCAGTGTTGTTTTCATAGAACGACAGACCAAACACGCCCACACCGGTCGGGTTCGCCTTCAGGCGCGACAGTGTTTCGGTGTAGTCGCCGTCAATTTCCACAACGCGGCCATCGGTGCGCAGGGCGAGGCAAGCATCAGCCTTTCCGTCACGTGCTTTGAAAGCCTTGTCGTCGCCAAAATTCTTGCAACCCTTTGTGATGACGTTGATGTCAAACACTTCGCGGGTGCCGTGCTTGGAACCCGGGATGAAAGCCAAGATTTCCTGATCGGGCAACTTGGGGTCAACTTCCGACCACTTGGTGTAGGGGTTTGGAACCAGCTTGCCGTCAACCAGAACTTCAGCAGCCAAAGCGTGGAACCAGTCAGACGGGGTGAATTCGAAAGCCGGGCCATTCACGTCCGATGCGAAAACAATGCCATCGTAGCCGATGCGCACTTCTTTCACATTCTTCACGCCGTTCTTGGTGCAGGTCGCAAGTTCGCCTGACTTGATTTTGCGCGACGAGTTGGCGATGTCTGCCGAGTTTTCATCAGCGCTTTCGCAGAATTTTGCGATACCAGCACCCGAACCGCCGCCTTCAACCACGGGGGTCTTGAAGTCGGTGTTTTGACCGAAAGCTTCTGCCGCGATGTTGGCAAAGGGCAGAACGGTCGACGAACCGGTCATGATGATTTGGTCGCGGGCGAAGGCAGCGCCCGGGAGGGTCAAAGCGGCAGCAACGGCTGCGGCGGCGAGGTTGGAAATGCGCATGAAGGCTCCTGAGCATGGCTATCGTCGCAGAACGCGACATAAAGCACGGCCTAGGCATCTAATGTAACGCTTGGCTAAACAATTTGTGACAAAACATAGAAGTTTGCATGACGATTATGTGACAAAGCAGTCATTTCTTGTCACTAAAAATCTGGAAAATCATTTAAAATCAAGAGAAAGGTGTTTCTCGACCCCTTTGCAACTTGTCTAGTGCCCCGCCGGAAGCCCTTCAGTTTTGTGCCATGTAGATGGGTGTCCTTAACACGATTAAGCGAGATTTTGGGCCAAAAAACCCAAAAAACGGGAGATTGTTGAGCCTATCGCCCTAAAAAAAGCACCAAGAGAATCGCTGGTTTGGTCGGGCCAGGGGAAAATGGGATGGCGGCAGGCCGCCATCCCGAAAGATCACAGAGCCTTGTGCGCGCCGTCGCAATAGGGGGCGTTTTTGGAATGTTTGCAGCCGCACAGATAGGCGGTTTTGCTTTCTTCGGGCGTGAAGGCCAAAGGTGAAAATGTCGATCCTTTATGGCTGCCATCGCAATAGGGCTGTTTCTTGGATTGGCCGCAAGTGCACCAGAAATAGGTCTTTCCCGCTTCGACCGGCATGGCGAAGGGGGCTTTTTGGGCGATGTGGGGGGTGTCTGACATAGGGGCCTCGCTGGGGTTAAAACGCCACTGTCGCCTTTTCAGGCACATTTTCAAGCGTCTTGACTGTGCGAGGGTGCTCAGGCGCTGTGCAGCTTGGATCAGTTGCCCGTAACCCGCCGCCCCCAAAGGTCGTAATCGCCCGCTTCATCGACCTGAACCGCCACGATGTCGCCGGGGGCAAGCCTGTCAAAATCCTCGTCGATGAATAGGTTCCCGTCAATTTCGGGCGCATCGGCCTTGGTGCGGCAGGTGGCCCCATCTTCATCCACTTCATCGACGATGACTTGAATAATCGTGCCCACCTTGGTTGCAAGTTTCGCTTCCGATATGCTTTGCGCCTTTTGCATGAACCGCTCAAAACGCTCTTGCTTCACCTCGGCGGGAACATGGTCGGGCAGCGCGTTTGATCGTGCGCCAGCCACGTTTTCATATTGAAAACAGCCCACGCGGTCCAACTGGGCTTCGTCCATCCAATCGAGCAGGGTTTGAAACTCGGCCTCGGTCTCGCCCGGATAGCCCACGATAAAGGTGGAACGCAGGGTAATGTCGGGGCAGGTGCGCCGCCATGCGGCAATCTCGTCCAGCGTGCGGGCCGCAGCGGCAGGGCGGGCCATGCGGCGCAGCGTGTCGGGGTGGGCGTGTTGGAATGGAATGTCGAGATAGGGCAGCACCAGCCCCTCGGCCATCAGCGGGATCAGGTCGCGCACATGGGGGTAGGGGTAGACATAGTGCAACCGCACCCAAGCGCCCAGCTTGCCCATTTCGCGCGCAAGATCGGTGATATGGGCCCGCACCTCGCCGCCCTGCCACGGCGACAGGTCGTGCTTGCGGTCAACCCCATAGGCCGAGGTGTCTTGGCTGATCACCAACAGTTCGCGCACCCCCGCCTCGACCAGCTTTTCCGCTTCGCGCAGCACGGCATGGGCGGGGCGCGACACCAGTTTGCCGCGCATATCGGGGATGATGCAGAATTTGCAGGCGTGATTGCAGCCTTCGGAAATCTTCAAATAGCTGTAATGGCGTGGTGTCAGCGTGACACCTGTGGCAGGCAACAGATCGACAAAGGGGTTGGGCTGCGGTGGCACGGCGGCATGAACGGCGTCTAACACAGCCTCGTATTGATGCGGGCCTGTGACGGCCAAAACCTTGGGATGCGCGCCGGTGATATAGGCGGGGTCAGCGCCCAGACAGCCCGTCACGATCACACGGCCATTTTGCGCCAAAGCCTCGCCAATGGCCGAAAGACTTTCGGCCTTGGCGGAATCCAAAAAGCCGCAGGTGTTGACGATGACGGCATCTGCGCCCTGATAATCGGGCGAGATGGCGTAGCCCTCGGCGCGCAACCTTGTCAGAATACGTTCGGAATCCACCAGCGCCTTCGGGCAGCCCAAAGACACCATGCCAATCGTCGGTTGCCCTGCGCGCCGTTCGTCGGGAACAAGGGCGCGGGCAAGGTCGGGGCGAAGGTTGGGCGGGTTTTGAGGCATGAGGTCAACTTTGAAAAGGAAAGCCCCATCTGGCAGGGCCTGACGGGGCTTGAAGGGCAGGGCAGATGGGCCAAAAGGCCCATCCTAAGCGGTCAGCGCCGACGGTCGCGCCGCGCGCTCATCGGTTGGAAGGCCACGCCGACATGGGCTTCGCAATAGGGTTTGCCCGCCACCGACGGCAAGCCGCAGAACCAGAAATCTTCGGTCGCAGGGTCGCCGATTGGCCATTTGCAGGTGCGTTCGGTCAATTCCATCAGCGTCAGCTTCTTGGCGCGCTTTTCCACTTCGCGCACCGAGGCCAGCGCTTCGGGGCTGATCTCGTTCGCCGAGGGCTGCGGCGGCAGGGGCTGGCCCGCGGGAATGATCGCCTTGCGCAACGGAATGGGCGCTGTGGGCGAGAAGGTGATGGTCGAAGAGTCCATTGGCGGTGCGGTTGGCTCTGCCGCCACGGGCTGCGGGGCCGGTGCTGCGGGTGCGGGGCGCGGGGCCGGTTCAGGCGCTACAGCGCGTGGGGCTGGGGCGGGTTTGGCGGGTGCGGCAGGGCTAGGCGCGGCTGTGGCCGTCGCGGAGGCTGCAGTGCCCTCATCCTCGGCCGGTGTGCCCGGACCTACGCGGTTGGACAGGCCCAAGCGGTGCACTTTGCCGATCACGGCATTGCGCGTGACACCGCCCAACTCCTTGGCGATCTGGCTGGCCGACTGGCCTTCGGCCCACATCTTTTTGAGCGTCTCAACGCGCTCATCGGTCCAGGACATGGGCAAAACTCCGCAATAGCCGCTGTGGCCCTAAGTGAGCCAATCTAGACGGGATAGGGGTGGATACAAGCTTGGCCCGCGAAGTTCAAGACCTCAGACGTCAGCTGGTGGGGCTGAATCGGAGGGCATTTGCCCGCAGCGCAGGATTTGCTAATCTGCCCCCATGTGCGGACGCTTGACCTTAACCCATCCCAACACGGCGCTTGCCGCGCTGTTTGACGCAAGCTTGGCCAATGACTTGCCCGACAGCCCAAGGTTCAACATTTGCCCCACCCAAGCCGTGCCGGTTGTCACCGCCTCCAGCGGTCGGCGCCTTCTGGCTCCGATGCGCTGGGGCTTGGTGCCAAGCTGGTATAAAACGCCCACCGACGGCCCGCTGATCCTGAATGCGCGGTCTGACACCGTGGCCGAAAAGCCCGCCTTCCGCGAGGCTATCCGCCAGCGGCGCTGTTTGGTGCTGGCTTCTGGGTTTTATGAATGGAGTGCGGGGCCAGATGGCGCGCGGTTGCCGTGGTACATCACCCGCTCTGACGGTGCCCCCATGGCCTTGGGCGGGCTATGGCAGGCTTGGGGGGATCTGGTCACTTGTGCTGTGGTGACGCTCAACGCTGGCCCCAACTTGGAACCGATCCACGACCGCGAGCCGTTGATCTTGAATCCCGATCAATGGCCGCTGTGGCTGGGCGAGGCGGGGCATGGCGCTGCGCGTTTGATGCAGCCCACCCCTGCGGGTTCCTTGGTGGCACACCGCGTGGGCCGTGCGGTCAATTCCAACCGCGCCGAAGGACCGCAATTGATCGAAGAAAACGCCGATTAAAGCCCCGCCACGTGCCGCGCTGCGGCCTGTGAGGCCGCACGGCAAGCCATTTCCAGCCCCGCCCCTTCGGCCAGTTGCACCGCCAAAGCGCCGATAAAAGCATCGCCCGCGCCGTGGCTGCTGACGACCTTGACCTTTTCTGCCGCCACTTGCAGTTCCGCGCCGTCTAGCCCCACCGCTGCAAGGCCGGCCCCCCCTGCGGTGACGATCACGGTGTCTCCCTGCGCTGCCAGATCCTGTGCTGCCCGCGCAGCACTCGCCAGATCGGTGACGGGGCCCGTGCCCATCATCTCGGCCTCGACCGCGTTTACGACCAGAATGTCGATCAGGGCGCGAAACTCGGCCCCAAGGGCGCGAAAGGGCGCGGCATTGAGCAGGGTTGGAATGGCGCGTTTGTGGGCTTGCTTTGCCGCTTCAAGGTTGATCGCCTCGGGCACTTCGTTTTGCAAGATCAGCAGGCCAACGCCATCCCAAGCGGCGTCGTTGGCAAGATTGGCACCTGAAAGGTGCAAGTTCGCCCCCGACACGATGGTTGCGGCATAATCCCCAGCCGTGTTCACAATCGCCACACTCATCCCCGACCCGACATTGGGGATCGTCGCAATAAACCGATCGTCTACCCCGCCCTGCGTCAGGTTCGCGCGCAAAAAGCGGCCAAAGTCATCGTCGCCCACGGCCCCGATCATCCGGCTTTCGGCCCCAGCCTTGGCGGCGGCCACCGCCTGATTGCCCCCCTTGCCGCCAAACTTGGGATACCACCGCGATCCTATCGCTGTTTCGTCGGGGCGGGGCAGGTGTTCGGCCTCGACCATGATGTCATAATGCAGGCTACCGATGGTCAGGGTGATGGGCATGATGGCGTCCACTTGGGGTGTTTGGGCCAGTTTGCACGGATAGGCCCTGCACGGGAAGGGGCAGAAAGGCTGCAACCCGTGGCCCGTTGCCAAACCCGCGCTCGACTTGGTACCTTGGGCCAGCCCCCTTGCCCCAAGGACCCCCATGAAAATCGCCTGTATCGGAGAGGCCATGATTGAAGTGGCCCTAACGGGCCAAACTGGTGCTGCCCAAGTGGGCTTTGCGGGCGATGTGCTGAACACCGCCATCTACCTGCGCCGTGCCTTGCCTGCGGTGCATGAGGTGGCCTTTGTCTCGATGATTGGGCGTGACAGCCTGTCGGATCAGATGGCGACTTTCATCGCCGCCGAGGGCATTTCAGTCGCCCATCTTTCCCGCCATCCAACCCTTGTGCCCGGCCTTTATACCATCGCCACCGATGTTTTGGGCGAGCGCAGCTTTGCCTATTGGCGCGACACATCGGCGGCGCGGCAGATGTTCCGTGACCCTGCCGCATTGCAGCCGTTGCTGGGCTTTGATTTTATCTACCTCTCTGCCATCACCCTCGCCATTCTGCCTGACCCCACCCGCCAAGCGCTGTTTGATGTGTTGACCCAGTTTCGCGCCAAGGGGGGCCTTGTGGCCTTTGATTCCAACCACCGCTCCCGTTTGTGGCCTGATCTGGCGACAGCACAGCGCGTGGTCGAACAAGCGTGGCGGGTCTGTGATCTGGGTTTGCCCTCGTTGGACGATGAAATGGCCCTGTTTGGCGATGCCGATGCGCCACAGGTGCAAGCGCGGTTGCGGAGCTGGGGTGTGGCGCAAGGGGCGCTTAAATGCGGGGCTTTGGGGCCCTTGGCCTTGGGGAAGGGCTGGGGCGCGGATGTGACCTTTGCGGCAGCGCCCAGCGTGGTTGACACCACCGCCGCAGGAGACAGTTTCAACGGCGGTTATCTTGGCGCGCTGATCTTGGGGGCGCCTCCGTTGGATGCGGCCCGCAAAGGCCACGCCTTTGCCCGCGCCGTGGTGCAGCAGCGCGGGGCCATTGTGCCACAGGATAAGTGGGCCAAAACGCTGGCGGCAGATGCTTAGGTTTCACTTGATCAATTATCACTTAGTGATAACATAAGCGGATTATGACCCAAGATCGCGACCCATTCTTCGACACTCTTTTGAACCTTGATGGCCAAGTTTTCTATATGGGAGACAAGGGGCATCGCGTGCAGTTCACCGTTGTGGCCGTTCCCCCTTCGGTTCAACGGCCACATGGTTTGGCTTACACGCTTACTGTTCACAATCCGCGTGGTGAAAGGATAGCGGGTTTTGACAATGCCCACGGCGTTGCCGCGACCAAAGGACCGGGGGGCAAGCTTATGGCCCATGACCACAAGCACCGCTTTAAAACGGTGCGCCCCTATGACTACCGTGACGCCCTGGCTCTGTTGGAAGATTTTTGGAAACTTGTGGAAGACGTGCTGCAAGAAGAAGGAGTTACGATATGAAACTGAAAGTAGGCATCGCGTCCCATGCGCAAATGAAAGCGCGCAGTTTGGCCATCGCAAAGGGCGAGGTTATGCCGCAGCCATCCGACACTAAGGTCTGGTTTAACTCAATTGAAAGCTTCGCCAAAGTTCTGTCAGAGCGTAACCGCGAGCTTTTGGCGATTATTTCGCGTTCTCACCCCCAATCCCTGTCAGAACTGGAAACGCTGTCAGGTCGCGCAAAGCCCAACTTATCTCGCACGCTGCACACGATGGCCCGATATGGGCTGGTTGATCTTAAGAAAGGGGCGCGGGGGGCTGTGGTCGCGACTGCAAAATATGATCAGGTCGAGCTTGCGGTTGACCTGACAGCGGCATGATCTTGGCATATCGACAAAGGTGCTGACGAAATGACCAAAAGACCCGCCGAACCAGTGGCATTCGCCCCAAGCAGGCCCTAACTTGTTGCCAAAAGTTAGGAGGCTGCCATGAAAACGCATCGCTTGGGACGTTCGGGCTTGCAGGTGTCGGAACTGTGTCTGGGGTGCATGAGCTTTGGCGATCCGCTGCGTGGCGGGCATCCTTGGACGCTGCCCAAAGACGAAAGCCGCGATCTGATCCGGCAGGCGATTGAGGCGGGGATCAATTTTCTCGATACGGCGAATGTCTATTCCGATGGCTCCTCGGAAGAGATTATCGGCGAGGTTCTGTGGCACATCGCGCGGCGCGACGAGGTGGTGCTGGCGACCAAAGTGCAAGGTGTGATGCTGAACGAACCGCAGATGGTGGGCCTATCGCGCCGCTCTATCCTGCACAACATCGACGCCAGTCTGAAACGTTTGCGGACCGACCATGTGGACCTGTATCAGATCCACCGCTGGGACAATGACACCCCCATCGAAGAAACGATGGAGGCGCTGCACGATGTCGTCAAAGCGGGCAAGGCGCGCTATCTAGGGGCGTCGACCATGTGGGCTTGGCAATTCGCCAAGGCGCAAGAAGCTGCCCGCGCCCACGGCTGGACCTCCTTTGTAGCGATGCAAAACCAGATCAACCTGCTCTACCGCGAGGAAGAGCACGAGATGATCCCCCTTTGCCGTGACCAAGGTGTGGGCCTAATTCCGTGGAGCCCGATTGGCCGTGGCAAACTGGCCCGTCCGGCGGCCTCTGTGACAGAGCGCAGTGCAAAAGACGGCTATATGAAGTTCCTTTTTGACAAAACCGCCGAAGCCGATGCCCGTGTCATCGCCGCCGTGCAAAGCCTTGCCGCCGAACTGGGACGCCCCATGGCGCAGATAGCCATGGCGTGGGTGCGCCAAAAGCCGGGGGTGACCGCGCCGATTGTGGGGGTGACAAAGCCTGACCAATTGGCCGAGGCGATTGCAGGATTGGATTTGGTGCTTACCCCCGGCCAGATGGCGGAACTGGAAGCGCCCTACATTCCGCGCCCACCCTTGGGCCAGATGTAAGGGGCATCTTGCGGGCTTGTGGCGGATTGGATAGCTGCACGGCCTTGCCCAAAAGAGAGGCCCCAGATGTCCGCGCCCACCCTTGCGATAGATTTTGGCACCTCAAACTCTGCCGCCGCCGTGCTGGACGGGGGTAAGGTGCGCCGTTTGGCGATTGAAACGGGGTCTGACACCGTGCCCACGGCGGTGTTCTTTCCGGCTGATCGCGGCGCCATGCAGATAGGCGCTGAAGCGGCCGAGGCGCTGATCAGCGGCGAAGAGGGCCGCTATATGCGCGCGCTGAAATCCGTGCTGGGCACACCGCTCTTTCACGAACAGCGGTTGATCGGTGGCAGGCGGCGGACGTTGGCTGATATTGTCACGGCCTTTCTTAAAACCGTGAAATCCCGCGCTGAAGCGGCGGCTGTGTGTCCCTTTGACCGCGTTGTCTCTGGCCGCCCTGTGCATTTTCACACCGCTGACCCCACCCGCGATGCCCGCGCCGAGGTTGACTTGCGCGGCTGTTATCTGGCCGCTGGGTTCACCGATGTGCGCTTTGTCTTTGAGCCTGAAGCGGCCGCCTTGGCCACCCACGGCTTGGGGCGCGCCGGTGAGATTGGCCTGATCTATGATATCGGCGGCGGCACATCAGATTTTTCGGTCTTTCGCAGCGAAGGGGGCCGCGTGCGCATTCTGGCAAGCCATGGCATCCGTCTGGGCGGCACAGATTTTGACCATGCTGTGTCGATGGCCCATGCCATGCCGCATTTGGGCTCCACCAGCACACTGCGCCGCCAGATGGGCGAGGGGCTGTTGCCTGTGCCCAACCATTTGTATGTCGAACTGTCGACTTGGGCCAAAATCCCTTTTCTGTATACCCCCGAAACCAAGGCGCTGGTGGCCGAGATGGTCAAGCTGGCGGTGAAACCACGCCTGATGCGGCGCTTAGCGACCGTGTTGAAGGATGAGCTGGGCCACGATCTGGCCTTTGCCGTAGAGCGCGGCAAGATCAGCGCCAATCGCGGCGATGACAGCGCGCGTATTGTGATGGAGCGGGTCGAGGCGGGCCTATCCGCGCCCATCACCCGTGCCTCCCTTGACGCATCGCTTGCGCGCTACCGCGAGGGGTTGCGGCGCGCAGCGGCCGAGACCTTGACCATGGCAGGCGTGACGGCGGACCAAATCGGCACGGTGATCTTGGTGGGCGGGTCAAGCCTGATGGGATTGGTGGCGCAAGAGGCGCAAGCCCTTTGCCCCAAAGCCGCCCTGCAAAGCGCTGACGCTTTCACCGCCGTGGTCGATGGCTTGGCGCTGGCAACTGGGCAGGAATTTGCACCACAATAAGGCGGCCGCCCCGTGTTGACTCTGCGCGCTTGGCCTGTATAAGCCGCCCAGTCGCAAGATACGTCTTGTGGCGTTCATTGGTGTTGGTGGCCTTCGCAAGAAGATGCCTGTCGGGTCGAAAGACCAAAGGACAACGCCCTTCCCTTTGGGTTTAACCTTGGGTCGGGATAGCATGCGCGGTCAGGGTTCATCGCAAGATGGGCATCGCCGCCAATTTGCGAACCGGTTTTTGGCGAGATCCAAGACATGTAACGAAGGAGATCAGCCGTGACCAAACGCACGTCTGCCAAGTATAAGATTGACCGCCGTATGGGCGAAAACATCTGGGGCCGTCCGAAATCCCCAGTGAACAAGCGCGAATACGGCCCCGGCCAGCACGGCCAACGCCGCAAGAACAAACTGTCTGACTTTGGTACGCAACTGCGCGCCAAGCAAAAGCTCAAGGGCTACTACGGCGACCTGACCGAAAAGCAGTTCCGCAAGATTTACTCTGACGCTGAACGCCAGCGTGGCGACACGGGCGAAGCCTTGGTGGGTCTGCTGGAGCGTCGCTTGGATGCGGTGGTTTATCGCGCCAAACTGGTGCCGACCGTTTTCGCAGCGCGCCAGTTCGTCAACCACGGACATGTGCATGTGAACGGCAAGGCTGTGAATATCGCGTCCTACCGCGTGAACGAAGGCGACATCATCGAAGTGCGCCAGAAGTCCAAGCAAATGGCCGCGATCACCGAGGCTTTGGCCTTGGCCGAGCGTGACATCCCCGACTATATCGAAGTTGATCAATCCAAACTGACTGTGAAATTCGTGCGCACCCCCTCGCTGAGCGATGTGCCCTATCCGGTCAAAATGGAACCCAACCTGATCGTCGAATACTACGCCAAGAACTAATCCTTTCAGGGATCATGGCCCCCTCCTTTGGGGTCAAGCAGGGCCCGCCATTGGCGGGCCCTTTGCTTTTGCGATGCATCAAATCCGTGACCTGTGTGAATTGGCGGTGGAAGTTGCGCGCCCCTGTGGTTAAAACCACGGCCAAGATCTAAGGAATGTGCATGACTGACCTCATCCGCCCCCAACCCGGCATTTTGGACATCGCCCTTTACGAGGGCGGTAAGGCCAACATTGCGGGGGTGGCCAATGTGGTCAAACTGTCGTCGAACGAAAACCCCTTCGGGCCGTCTGATAAGGCGAAAGAGGCGTTTGGGCGCTCGGTTCATCAGATCCACCGCTATCCGTCCACCGACCACGCCAGTCTGCGCCAAGCCATTGGCGAAACGCATGGCCTTGATGCCAACCGCGTCATTTGTGGCGTGGGATCGGACGAGATCATCCATTTCCTGTGCCAAGCCTATGCCGGCCCCAAGGACGAGGTGGTCTTTACCGAACACGGCTTTTTGATGTACCGCATCTCGGCCATGGCCGCAGGGGCGACGCCTGTCGAAGTGGCTGAACGCGAACGCGTCACCGATGTCGACGCTATTCTAAAGGCCTGCAACCGCCGCACCAAACTGGTCTTTATCGCCAACCCCAACAATCCCACCGGCACGATGATCTCGGCCGCTGAGGTGGAGCGTTTGGCTGCAGGCCTGCCGCCGCAAGCGATTTTGGTGCTGGACGGGGCCTATGCCGAATTTGTCGAAGGCTATGATGGTGGCGCTGCCTTGGTGGATCGTCGCCAAAACGTGGTGATGACGCGCACCTTTTCCAAAATCTACGGCTTGGGCGGCTTGCGGGTGGGCTGGGGCTATGGCCCGCGCGCGATTATTGACGTTTTGAACCGCATTCGTGGCCCCTTCAACCTGTCCAACACCCAGCAAGAGGTGGCCGAGGCGGCGGTGCGTGATCAAGACTATGTCACCCGTTGCCGCGCAGAAAACGCCAAGATGCGCCACTGGTTGGCCTTGGCCTTGGCTGAATTGGGCGTGCCCTCGGATACGTCGATGGCCAATTTCATCCTCGCCCGGTTTGCCAGCGCGGCTGAGGCTGAGGCCTGCGATACGTTCTTGCAAACGCAGGGGCTGATCGTGCGGCGGGTCAGCAGCTACAAACTGCCGCATGGCTTGCGCATCACGATCGGCGACGAGGCCGCGTGCCGCCGTGTGGCCCATGCGATTGGCCAGTTTAAGGGCATGAAATGACGGTGATTTATCAAAAAGTGGCGCTGATCGGCTTGGGGCTTATCGCCTCGTCTATGGCGCATGCGATGCGGGCCAAGGGGCTGGCGGGGCAGATTGTGGGCCATGCCAAATCGGCTGAAACCCGCGCTGTGGCTTTAGAGATTGGCCTGTGCGACCACGTTTATGCCACCGCCGCCGAAGCGGTGGAGGGCGCTGATTTGGTCGTGCTGGCTGTGCCCGTGGGGGCCATGGCCGCGATTGCCGCCGAAATTGGCCCGCATTTGGCGGCAGGGGCCACGGTGACGGATGTGGGGTCGGTCAAGCAGGCGGTGATCGCAGCGGTGCAGCCCCATATTCCGGCCAATGTTCACTTCATTCCCGGCCACCCCATGGCGGGCACGGAATATTCTGGCCCGCGGTCTGGTTTTGCCACGCTTTTTGACAACCGCTGGTGGCTGTTGACGCCGGCGGCGGAGGTGGACGCCACAGCCCTGTCCCGGCTGCGCGACTTGGTGCAGGCGATGGGGGCCAAGGTCGATACGATGGACCCCGCTCACCATGATCTGGTGCTGGCCGTGGTCAGCCACACGCCGCACCTGATTGCTTATACAATGGTGGGCGTAGCCGATCACTTGGCGCAAGTGTCCAATAGCGAAGTCATCCAATACTCGGCCACAGGCTTTCGGGATTTCACCCGCATTGCCGCCAGCGATCCGACCATGTGGCGCGACGTGTTCTTGACCAACAAAGACGCTGTTTTGGACATTCTGGGCCGTTTTGCCGAAGAGTTGTTTGTGCTGCAACGCGCCATTCGCATGGGTGATGGCGACCAGTTGTTTGACTATTTCACCCGCACCCGTGCCATTCGGCGGGGAATCATCGAAGCGGGGCAAGACACGTCGGCGCCCGACTTTGGCAGGGTCTCTGCCAGCAAGTCGACCGACGCTTAGGTGCGCTTGCGTCTGGCCTTGGCGGCGGTGCTGCTGACCTGCGGCCTTGCGCGGGCAGAGGCGGATTTGGGCCATATCCGCCCCATGCCGCGCCCCTTTGCCGCTATCCTGATCCACCCGATGCCGCGCCCTGCCTTGGGTCCTACCCTGATCCGCCCCATGCCAAGGCCCTCGGTCATGGCCCATGCGCCGACCCCTGCGGTGCCCGATGAATTGCCCCAGATCCGGCCCGTGAAACGGCCTGATTTCATCAAGCCGACGCAGAAGGCGATATCCCCCTCTCTGACCGGATCGGTGTGCCAAAGCCCTGAGATTAAGGGCAAGGATTTGCCGCCCGTGAAAGGGCACATCAAAGGTTGCCGTGTGCCTGAACCGGTGTTGGTCAGTGAAGTTTCCGGTGTGAAACTGGTGCCTCCAGCGACCATCAACTGCGCCGAAGCCATGGCCCTGTCGCATTGGGTGACGCATGGATTGCAACCCGCCTTTGACAACACGGTCGTGCGCCTGAACGTGGCCGACAGTTATTCCTGCCGGTCGCGCAACAATGTGCCCGGCAACAAGGTATCGGTGCATGGTTTAGGGCAGGCGATTGATATTGCGGGATTTAAGCTGTCTGATGGCCGCACGCTGACTGTGGCCGATGATTACGGTCGCCAGATGAAAGCCGCGCAAAAGGCGGGATGCGGCACCTTCCACACCATTCTTGGGCCGGGATCAGACGGCTATCATGAAAACCACATCCATTTTGATGTGGCCTCTCATGGAGGTGGAGATTACTGCCGCTGACTTAAGGAAACACGGGCGCGGGCCCCAAGGGGATAAAGCCCAAAGTCATTTGCCCATCGGCCAGTTTCAGCGGAAGCAAGATCACCTCGGGGTCGGGGCTGGCTTTGGCCAGAAACTCTAGCCCGCGCAAGATGCTTTCCTCGTTGGTGGGGGGCACCAAGCCCAAGGCCACCGCCGCCGCAGGCAGGCTTTGCCACCCCTTCAACTGCAGATCAATTTGGCCCGAGGCCAGCCCGTGGGCGTCGGGCGTGATCTCTCCGCTTGCGGTCAATTTCACCACGCCCCAAGATATGTGAAACTGGGTCAGGGTCACGCCCAGCAGATGAGGCTCGCGCAGGGAGCGGTCGATGGGCTGCGACAGGGTGGCACTGGCATCCAAATGCAGGGCCGTCAGGGCAGGGCCAAGGTCGGGAATGTTGGCGTAAGCCTGCGGAACGGTCAGCGCGCCCACATCTGCGCCCAAGCGCAGGGTGTTGGCTTGTGTGTCTGCAGCAAATGCGGCCAACACCATTTTATCCATCTCGATTCGCCATCCATTTGAAGAAGAAAGACTTAAATCTTCCCCCTCAACTTTAACACGGTTCAGCGGCAGGGCAGGGGTCGGCCGCATTACGACGCTGGCCATGAGCCGCGTGGCGTTGAGCGTAACATCTTGCCCATCGGGCGCGTGGATCACTTGGGTTGGCGGCAGAGCGGCGATCACGTGCCACGGCTTCCATGTCATAGTAAAGATTTGCACAAAAGGCGCCTTCCAGCCCCAACCGCTGACAGGGTCGGCAATATGCGCATCGGTGATGGTCAGATCAAAGCGGTTGGCAAAGCCTACCACAGATATGCCGTTGTTTTCCGCCACGAGCCCTGCCGCGGTCTGATCGGCAAACCACGCCTGAGTCCCGCGCTCTAGTGCGCGCGCGCCGACAAACCAATAGGCACCCCATACGAGCAAAAACCCCAAAACGAGCCATAAAAGAAACCGCACCCAGCGCATTCGATCTTCCCTTTTCCTTTGCCCACAGCCCCGTTTACAAGCAGGCAACAGAAAGGGCCAGTTCATGTCGCAACCGCTTTGGGTCTTTGGCTATGGCTCGCTGATCTGGGACCCGGGCTTTCCGGTGGCCGAAGCGCAGGTGGCCCGCTTAAGCGATTGGCACCGCAGCTTTTGCATGCGCTCGATCCATCATCGCGGCACGCCCGAACGGATGGGGTTGGTGTTGGCGCTGGACCGCGCGGTGGGGGCATTTTGCGACGGTGTGGCCTTTCGCGTGGCCGAGGGGGCCGAGGCGGAAACCTTAGCGACCCTGCGCGCGCGTGAACTGATCTCTTCTGCCTATCTGGAAGACTGGTTGCCCGTTCGCACCCGCGATGGCCGTGATGTCACCGCCCTGACCTATGTGATCGACCCATGCCATGAGCAGTATTGCGGCGGCTTAAGCCTGACTGAACAGGCGGGCATCATCGCCCAGGCCGTTGGCGGGCGCGGCACCAACCGCGCTTATCTAGAGGCCACGGCCGCCCATCTGGCAGATTTGGGCATAGCGGACGCTGATTTGGACGCTTTGGTGATTATGGTGCAAGGTCTTTAGGGGCAAACCTGTTTCGCTTGGCGCAGGCAGGCTTTGCCTGCTAATGTAGCTGCAACTTTCAAGATCGGGCTCAAGTAGGCGCATGAAACAACAGGGCTTGTCACAAATCTCATTCACGCAGCCGATCCGGCAAATTGTCAGCATGCTTTTTGCCGGCGCTTTGCTGGTGGCTGGCCTGTGGTTGATCAAGGCCGAGGTGCTGGCGATCATTCAGACGAACCCGTGGCTGAACGGCTTTATCATCAGTGTGTTCACCTTGGGCATCGTGACCTGTTTTTGGCAGGTGCTGATCTTGATCCAATCGGTGCGCTGGATTGAAAACTTTGCCAATGATGCCGATGGCAGTGACGACGTGCGCCCGCCGCGCCTGTTGGCCCCCTTGGCGGCTTTGCTGCGCGGGCGCGAAGCCAAGCGGCAGATCACCTCATCGAACGCGCATTCCATTCTGGATTCGGTGGCGACACGGATTGACGAAGCCCGTGACATCACGCGCTATCTGACCAACCTTTTGATCTTCCTTGGCCTTTTGGGCACATTCTACGGCCTTGCCGTCACCATTCCCGCCATCGTCGGCACGATCAAATCGCTGGCCCCGCAAGAGGGCGAAACCGGCGTTGCGATTTTTGCCAAGCTGATGAACGGCTTGCAAGAGCAGTTGGGCGGCATGAGCACGGCATTCTCCTCTTCGCTCATGGGCTTGGCCGGGTCTTTGATCGTGGGGTTGTTGGAACTGTTTGCCAGCCACGGCCAGAACCGCTTTTACCGCGAGTTGGAAGATTGGGTGTCCTCGATCACACGGCTTGGCTTTGCGGGGGCCGAGGGGGAGAGCGCTGATCAAGGGGCGATGGCCCAGATTTTGGATCATGTTGCCACGCAGATCGAGGTGTTGCAGACGATCTATGTGCAATCTGAAGCCAGCCGCGCCCAAAGCGACGCGCAGATCGCTGGCCTTGCCACCGCCGTGCGCCGTTTGGCGCAGGGGATGGAGGCGGAAAGCGGCCAAGTTGCGGCACTGAACCGGCTGGTGGCGGGGCAAGACAAGATCATCGCGGCGCTTTCGGCGTCAGAAACGGCTTCGCAGGGCTATTCTGATGCGGAAAGCCGAATGCGCTTGCGCTCAATCGATGTGCAATTGCTGAGGATTTTGGAAGAACTTTCGGCAGGGCGGCAAGAAACTGTGGCCGATTTGCGCGGTGATTTGGCGGCCCTGTCGACCGCAATAAAGGCCTTGGCGCGCGGCGCAACGGGGCGCGGCTGACCATGGGCCTCAGCCGCAGAGGGCGCGAACAGTCTAATATCTGGGCAGGCTTTGTCGATGCCGTCACCACGTTGCTGATGGTGATGATGTTTGTGCTGACGATTTTGACCGTGGCCCAATCGGTGCTGCGCGATACGATCAACACCCAAAGCACGGAACTCAGCCAATTGAACGACCAAGTGGCGCAACTGGCCGATGCTTTGGGGCTAGAGCGGACCAAGGCTGCGGGATTGTCGGATCAGGTCAATAGCCTGAACGCCGAACTGGATGCGGCCAAGACCAAGGGCGATGAACAATCGGCGCTGATTGCCACACTGAACAGCCAATTGACCGCCAAAGAGGGCGAGCTGGCTGCAGCGCAGGGCCGGATTGTCAGCTTTGAAACCCAAGTGGCGGGGCTTTTGGCGCAAACCTCGGGGCAGAAAGATCAGATTGGGGCGCTGACGGCCTCGGTGGCGGATTTGCAGGCGGCGCAGACCAAGTTGATCTCGGAAAAAGAGGCGGTTGCTTTGGCGCTGGCCAAGGCGCGTGACGAGATTGATGCGGGCACCGAAGCCGCCCGGTTGGCCGCAGCCCGCACGGCAGCGTTGCAGGCGCTGATCGACGATCTTAAGCGCCAAGATGCGGAAAAGGCAGCGTCTTTGGCCCATGTGACAGGCAGTGCCAGCACATTACAAAGCCAACTCACCGAAGCCGAAAAGCAGCGTTTGGTCGATGCGGCAGCAGCAGAGGCGCTGCGCGAAAAGCTGAAATCGTCGGATGCGGAATTGACAGCCATGACCTTGGCGCTGGAAGAGCAGCGCAAGAAAGCCGAAGACACCTTGACCCTTTTGGCGGCAGCCGATGCCGCGACCAAGGACATGGCCAGCGCCAAGACCCAGAAAGAGGCCCTTTTAGCGGCAGCACAAGACATCCTGTCGCAAAAGGATCTGCAACTGGCCGAACAGGCCCGCAACGTGGCCCTTTTGAACCAGCAATTGGCCGCCTTGCGGGCGCAATTGGCGCAGTTGCAAGGGATGCTGGACGCCTCGGCCGCCAAGGACAGCGAGAACAATGTGCAAATCTCGGCCCTTGGCACCCAGTTGAACCAAGCCTTGGCACAAGTGGCCGCCGAGCAAAGAAAACGTGCCGAGTTGGAAGCGGCAGAGGCAGACAGGTTGCAGGCGGAAAATCAGGATTTGGCCAAGTATCGGTCGGAATTCTTCGGCCAATTGTCCACCCTTTTGGCGGGCCAACCGGGTGTGCGGGTGGTGGGCGACCGATTTGTGTTCTCCTCCGAGGTGCTGTTCCAACAGGGGGCTGCCGATCTGGCCACCGAAGGCCAAGATCAAATTGCCCAAGTCGTGAATACGCTTCAGCGCGTGGTGCCTGATATTCCGCAGGGCCTGAACTGGATCATCCGCGTCGACGGCCACACCGATGATGTGCCCCTGTCAGGCACGGGTGATTTTCATGACAATTGGGAACTTAGCCAAGCGCGCGCTTTGTCGGTGGTGCGCTATATGACCGATGTTTTGGGCTTTCCCCCCGACCGCGTGGCCGCTGCGGGCTTTGGCCAATACCAACCTGTCGCTGCGGGTGAGACGGCCGAAGCCCGCGCCCTAAACCGCCGGATCGAGTTGAAACTGACCGAGCGTTAGGCCCCGCCGCCGCGCCCCGGGGGTTTCACACCCCCGCACCCCCGTGGGATATTTAGACACATATGAAAGGGGCGGCGGGAGGCGTTTTACGCGTGAATTGCCCCGTCGCCACAGGCAAGGGCCGCTTCGCGCACCGCTTCAGAATAGGTGGGGTGGGCGTGGCAGGTGAGGGCCAAGTCTTGGGCCGAGGCGCCAAATTCCATCGCGACACAGACTTCGTGGATCAGATCGCCCGCCGCAGGGCCGATGATATGCGCGCCCAAGATGCGGTCGGTGGCGGCGTCGGCAAGGATTTTCACAAAGCCGTCGGCTTGGAACACAGCCTTGGCGCGGGCGTTGCCCATGAAGGGAAATTTGCCGACCTTGTAGGCACGGCCTTGATCTTTCAGTTGCTCTTCCGTAGCACCGACCGAGGCGACTTCGGGTGTGGTATAGATCACGCCGGGGATGACGGCGTAGTTCACATGGCCATGTTTGCCCGCAACAATTTCGGCCAGTGCCATGCCTTCGTCCTCAGCCTTATGGGCCAGCATCGGGCCGGCTATGGCGTCGCCGATGGCGTACAGGCCTGCGATGTTGGTGGCGTAATGGGCATCGGTTTTGATCGTGCCGCGCGGACCCATCTCGACCCCCAAGGCTTCAAGCCCAAGGCCAGCGGTATAAGGCTTGCGGCCCGTGGCGAGCAGGACGACATTGGCGGTCACCGACGCCTCGGCCCCGTTGGCGCGGGATTTGTAGGTGGTGGTGGTGCCCGAAACACCCTGCACCGCTGCGCCCAGAATGAAGTGGAGGCCCTGTTTGGTCAGGATCTTTTGGAAGGTCTTTTGCACCTCGGCATCTTGGCCGGGGGTGATGACATCAAGATATTCGATGACTGTCACCTTGGTGCCCAAACGGGCATAGACAGAGCCCAGTTCCAGCCCAATCACACCCGCGCCGATCACGGTCATGGTGGCGGGGATCTGCGGCAGGGTCAAAGCGCCGGTGGACGTGACAACCTTCACCTCGTCCACCGTGACACCCGGCAGGCTGGCGGGTTCAGAGCCTGTGGCGATGATGATGTGGCGGGCTTGGTGCAGATCATCGCCCACCTTCACCTGACCTGCGGCGGGGATCGTGCCCCAGCCTTTCAGCCACGTGATCTTGTTCTTCTTGAACAAAAACTCGATCCCCTTGGTGTTGCCGCTTACGACATCAGCCTTGTAGGCCTGCATCTTGGCCCAATCGACCTTGGGGGTGGCCCCCATCAGGCCCATCTTTTCAAAGTTCTCATGCACTTCGTGCAGGTGATGCGTGGCGTTCAACAGCGCCTTTGACGGGATGCAGCCCACGTTCAGGCAGGTACCGCCCAAAGCATCGCGGCCTTCGACCACGGCCACCTTTAGCCCCAGTTGCGCTGCCCTTATGGCGCAGACATAGCCGCCGGGGCCGGCACCGATCACGATCACATCAAACTCTGCCATAGTCTTTTCCTTTTCGAATGGCTGCGGGCTGCCGTTTTACAGCAGGGCAGCCACAAGCATAACGGTGGTTGCAAGAAACCCAACGCTCCAGATCAGCGAGCGCCAAGGTTGCCAGCCAAAGGCATAGGCGGGCACATATAAGATGCGGGCGGCCAGATAGGCCCATCCGCAGGCGATGGTAAGGGGGCTGGATTTTTCGCCCAAGGTCACGACCAGAACGGCGATGGTAAACAGGGCCAGCGCTTCGAAATGGTTGTTCAGCGCGCGGCCTAGGCGGGCGGTGATCTTGGACAGCGGTTTGGGCGGCGCGGTGTCGCGCGGGCTTAGGGTGTAATCGACGCTCAGATCCTTATTGGCCGGAACAGCAAACAGGGTGAACTGAGCCACTTGCACCAAGGCAGCAAGGGTAAGGACCGTAAGTTCATGGGCCATGCGATCACAGATCCATCAACAAGCGGCGGGGATCTTCCAGCGCCTCTTTGACGCGCACAAGGAAGGTCACAGCGCCTTTGCCATCGACGATGCGGTGGTCATAGGACAGCGCCAGATACATCATCGGGCGGATCACGATTTGGCCAGCCACCACAACGGGGCGGTCTTGGATCTTGTGCATCCCCAAGATGCCCGACTGCGGCGGGTTCAAGATGGGCGACGACATCAGCGAGCCGTAGACCCCGCCGTTGGAAATGGTGAAAGAGCCGCCCTGCATATCGGCCATGGTCAGCTTGTTATCCCGCGCGCGGGCCCCCATTTCGGCGATCTTCTTTTCGATGCCCGCAAAGCTCATCTGATCGGCGTCGCGCAGCACGGGCACGACAAGGCCATTGGGCGTGCCCACGGCAACCCCCATGTGGACGTAGTTTTTATAGACCACATCCTGCCCGTCGATTTCGGCATTCACCTCGGGGATTTCTTTGAGGGCATGGATACAGGCTTTGACGAAGAACGACATGAAGCCCAGCTTCACGCCGTGCTTCTTTTCAAAGATGTCTTTGTAAGTGTTGCGCAGTTCCATCACGCCAGACATGTCGACCTCGTTATAGGTGGTCAGCATGGCGGCGGTGTTTTGCGCGTCTTTCAGGCGCTTGGCGATGGTGGCACGCAGGCGGGTCATCTTGACGCGCTCTTCACGGGCGGCATCGTCAGCCGGAATGGGCGCGCGGGGGATGGCGGCAGGGGCAGGTGTGGAGGCTGCAGCGGCCGCAGGGGCAGCGGCGGCCTTGGCCACGTCTTCCTTCATGATGCGGCCATCGCGGCCTGTGCCGGTGACTTGGGCAGAGGTCAGGCCAGCTTCAGCCATGGCCTTTTTGGCGGCGGGGGCGTCTTCGACGTCTTTGCCAGCGGGGACCACGGGCGCTGCCACGGGTGCTGTGGCTTTGGGGGCTGCTGCTGCGGCGGTAGCGCCTTCGGTCACAATCGCTAAGCGCGCGCCTGCGGGCACGGTGGTGCCTTCGGGGGCGATGATCTCGGCCAGAACGCCTGCGACGGGGCTGGGCACTTCGACCGAAACCTTATCGGTTTCCAGCTCGCACAGCATTTCGTCTACTTTCACCGCATCGCCGGGCTTTTTGAACCACGTCGATACGGTCGCCTCAGTCACGCTTTCGCCCAGTGAGGGCACCATCACATCGGTCATAACCATCTGCTCCTTAAGCCAAGGCGTCGTTGACGAGGGCTGTTTGTTCGGCTTTGTGTTTGCTGGCCAGACCCGTGGCGGGAGAGGCCGAGGCGATGCGCCCCGCATAGCGCGGGCGGCTGAATTTCGCACCGACTTTGACAAGCAGGGCTTCCAGCTCGGGTTCAATAAACGACCACGCGCCGGCGTTTTTGGGTTCTTCTTGGCACCAGACGAATTCGGCGTTTTTGAAGCGACCCAGTTCTTCGGTCAGCGGCACGGTCGGCACGGGGTAAAGCTGTTCAACGCGCATCAGGTAGGTGTCGGTCAACCCACGCGCATCGCGTTCGGCCAGAAGGTCGAAGTAGACCTTGCCCGAACACAGAACCACGCGCTTGATCTTGTCATCGGCTGACAATGTCAGGGTCGAATGGCCCTTTTGCGCATCATCCCACAGCAC